>CAWUTK010000111.1:0-7395 GCA_963924785.1 uncultured Opitutales bacterium | reverse complement strand
AGCACAAGGTTAAATCACTTGATTTTAAGCCGATCCCATGAAATTACCAAACTGACTTTCCAAAATAAGGCGATCAAAACCACTGTTTAAGCAGGTCTGTTTTCTCAAATAGTCATCTGTGGGATGACTGTGGGAATTATTGTAGGTGTCTTACTTTGGATATTTGTATTGAAATCGGGAGTACATGCGACCTTGGCCGGTGTGTTCCTGGCTATGTGTATCCCGCTTAAAGTCGGAAAAAATACAGTGCTTGATGATCTCGAACACAATTTACATCCATGGGTTTATTATTCTGTTATCCCTCTTTTTGCACTGAGTAATACCGGTATTCCATTAGCTGGAGTGTCATTTGAAGCATTGCTTGAGCCTATTTCTTTAGAGATTATCCTCGGGCTTTTTATTGGAAAGCAATTGGGCGTTTTTTCATTTAGTTGGATTGCTATTAAATTAGGTTTTGCGAAACTGCCTACAGGTGCTTCTTGGATACAGCTTTATGGTGTATCTGTATTAACTGGGGTGGGCTTTACAATGAGCTTGCTTATTAGTAGCTTAGCGTTTGAACATTCCAGTGGGGATCATGTATTGATGGATCGTATCGGGATTCTCATAGGCTCCTTACTGTCGGGGATTTTGGCTTATGCAGTATTGTTTTTTGCAGGAAAATCATCAAAAGAGAAATGCTTGGAGTGATTTCTCTTTCAACTCCCGCCACTTTCCAACCGTTTTAGGCATCAAGGTCGATAGCGTTTAATAAGAATTTTGCGCCGGCATCAATGTCTGCTTGGAGTTTCTCCAATTCGGATTCGTAGGAAAGAAAGTTATTGGCTTCTTGGATGAGGGTTTCGGTTAAATCAATGCCCCAGAGCAAGGGGATTTCTGTTTCAACGGGCTTTTTAGGAATCGCAAGGAGGAGGGCTATGCAGACGCATGCCGCTACAGCTAGGTAGGGTAAATATACAAGTGTCGATTGTGTCTGGTTAAGGTCAGCAGTAGGCTTGGGTTGTATTTTGTTCATGATGTCCTCATGCAGCGCCTGTGTGTGCGTTTGTTCATGAAGTTTCGCATCCTGCTGGAGCTGTGATTGGATTTCACTCCACTGCTCGGAATTATCTTCATTTAATGCTATATGGTTTTTTTTCATGATTCTATCCTGCTATGTATTTAAAATGCCATCTTTTGCAAGTAAACCTGGGATTTTATTGCGTAAGCGATGCAGGGCGGTTTTAACGGCTGATTCTTTTTTGTCGATAATTTCGCCCACTTCTTTGATGGAGTAACCGGCTCCATAGTGAAGCCAGAGTAAAACGTAGTCCTTGTCGTCGAGGAGAGCTTTAAGCTCGTTCCAGAGGGATTTAAGGGGGAAGGGTGAATAGGCTTCATCGTTT
Organism: uncultured Opitutales bacterium; assembly: GCA_963924785.1. Lineage (GTDB taxonomy): Bacteria > Verrucomicrobiota > Verrucomicrobiia > Opitutales > CAJWYM01 > CAWUTK01. The sequence goes on along the minus strand of CAWUTK010000111.1, from coordinate 6,010 downwards.
CCTGTTAGCTCAATTTCCGGACGCCGTTTTCTGATATGGCTGATGAGCTCATGGTAGGCGATGGCATAAATCCACGTCGAAAACCGTTTGCTTAAGTCGAAGGTGTTGAGTTTATGGTAAGCTTTTAAAAATGTGTTTTGTAATAAATCCTCTGCATCCTGTTTGTTGCCTGTCTTTAGGGATAGAAAACTCAGTAGCTTAGATTCATAGCGATGAACGAGTATTTCAAACGCAGGAATCGAACCCTGCACCGCCATTTTGGCGCAGGATTCGTCACTGGATTCAGATGTTTTGGTTGTGTCTGGCAACCTTTACTCCTTTTTTCTACACCATTTCTTTGATCCATGTTTCATGGCTTCTTTTAAAGCGTTTTGTATGAATGCTAGATCCATAGCTTCTGTGGTGATCCAAAGTGATTTATCAATTAAGCTAAGTTTCAGCGAGTCGTTAATGAAGGCGAGTTTTTCTGGATTATTGCCGTGTTTCATACGAGCCAAGGCAAGGAAGCCGTTAGCCATAGTATAAAAATTATTAGCAGTTGTTTCGTTGACTGTCTCGATGATAGCAGAGTATCGAATACCGTCGTCATCAGTTGTGAGCATGAAATCGGAATACGCTACTTGGCGGGTTATTGCCGATTTGAGCTGGGTATCATCCAATCCGTCTACATCTAGGAAGCCTGTCACAAATACAGTTCCAGATGCTTGAGCGTCTATAACGATTGGTAGGCCTTCAACGTCACCTGCTTCAATCGCTAATGCATTAGCTAGGTCATCCTTAGCATGTGAGATCAAAAGCGTATTATCGTCTGAAAATGTTAAAAATTTGTGTTTTTTATCAAAATCGATATACGTGTGGCATTTCTTCCCATCTATATTAAATGTCATATGGTTTTCGCGTTGGCTTATAACTGATTTAATTTTAGCCGCATCGAATGTTCCTTTTAATACAACAACCACATTGCTGGGTTGACCGTTACCGTAGACCGTAATTGAATCTAAATCGACTCGTGGATCGAAGTTTAATTTCGAGGTGAGGAACGCCCGCACTTTGTTTGGTTCCCCTTCCTTTTCAAGCGAAGTGAGTGCTTCAAACATGACTGATTGCTTGAAGGTGTTCATGTCAAAATGCATACCCCAGTTACTGTTTTGTGCTACCTGTGCTGCAGAAATTGAGGCAGTGTTTCCAAAGGTGAAAATGATCGTTAATAGACTGAATAGAAATCTAGTTCTGTGTGTTTTCATTGATTATGGTTTTTTAAGATTGATGTTGTTCAATTGCTTATACGTCGAAAGATTCATAAAGGTTACATTTTAGTTTTAATATGTGCCCGCATGAGCAACTTTTTCCAGTCATCTCCAGTAGACTAGGGTCCCTGATCGATTAATTGGATTGGCTGGCGTTTTTCCAGTTTTTGGGTGATTTGCCGAGGGATTGTTTGAATTGGGTGGAGAAATGGAATTGATCGGTGTAGCCGAGTTCGCTAGCGATTTGGTTTATGGACATAGAGGTATGGCTTAATAAAAATTGGGCTTTTTCAAGTCTGGCAATACGTTGATATTTCTTGGGCGAAACGTTTTCGATTTCCTTAAAGAGTTTGCGAAATAGAGAATAGCTTATACCGAGATCTTTCGATAAGCCTTCCCAGTTTATCGCAATGTGAATGTTTTCATTGATGTAGGCGCAGGCCTTTTCAATGGCTTGTTGGTTCTTGTCTGAAATGTTCGATAAAGGTGTCGGTTGATTGCATATTTCATTTAAAATTTGAAACAGAATAATGTTGAGTTGCTGTTCGTTTAAATCTGAAGATTGTTCAAATAAGTGTAACGCTTTTTGGAATTGTGGAATGAGGCTTGCGCAATTGGGTTGGGCGATAAAAGGTGTTTTTGAAGAAATCTGTCCTTCTTTGTAAAGTGCGTCAGGGATCTGCCCATTGAAACCAATCCAATACTCAGTCCATTTATATTTTGGATTAGGTCGATATCGATGCCATGTTTCAGGGAATATCAGGAATATGAAAGGTGCTTGTATGGTGTGAGGTGGGTTGTTTTTGTCGTATTCAAATATTCCATGCCCCTCAGTGACTAGTAGTATTTGATACTCATTGAGCGTTCGGCCTAATTCCCAGTTGAAGTTATACCTCTTGGGATGGTTTTCTGGAGGGTAGTGCCCATTGATCGGGATGGATTGTTTGCCTCCATTCAGAATTTTCAATCCCCAGGGGTTACTCAACGTCGTTGATTGGCGGTAATGGAGCTTGTTTTTCATGAAATGTCAAAAAATACATATTTCATGTCATTAGGCAAATAGCAAAATGCGAGAAATAGGGTATAGTAGGTTCATTCTAACACATAAACGAGAGGAGAAACGATATATGAGCACAGTATTTGATTTTGCAAAAGAAAGTTATCAATCCATTGGGGTTGATGTAGAGCAAGCCTTAGACACGATGGCTAAAACGCCAATATCCATGCATTGTTGGCAGGGAGATGATGTTCGCGGTTTTGAAACATCTGCAACGGATCTCGGTAGCGGGTTGGCTGTTACGGGGAATTATCCTGGACGTGCAACATCAATTGATGAACTTCGTAAGGATTTGGAAATGGCGACTTCGATGATTCCTGGTAACCATCGATTAAATTTGCATGCCATTTATGGAGATTTTGAGGGCAAGGTGGTCGATCGTGACGCAATAGAACCAAAACATTTTCAAAGTTGGATTGACTGGTGCAAATCACAAAACATGGGCATGGATTTCAACCCGAGTTGCTTTTCACATCCGAAAGCAGATGATGGATTAACTTTGAGTAGCCCAGATGCTGGCACTAGAGATTTCTGGATTGAGCATTGTAAAGCGAGTCGTCGAGTATCAGCAGAAATGGGGAAGCAGTTAGGATCTCCTTGCGTGATGAATATTTGGGTTCCTGATGGATTGAAAGATATGCCTGCGAATCGATTGGCTTATCGTCAAAGGCTTAAGTCTTCACTCGATGAAGTTATCAGTGAGAAGTTAAACTATGACCACCATCAAGACGCGGTGGAGTCTAAGCTATTCGGGATAGGTTCCGAAAGTTTTGTTGTAGGTTCCCATGAGTTTTATATGGGCTATGCGATGAAGAATGACATCACGCTTTGTTTAGATGCTGGACACTTTCATCCGACTGAAGGCATCGCAGATAAAATTTCTGCTGTGATTGATTATATCCCTCGATTATTACTACACGTAAGTCGTGGGGTTCGTTGGGATAGTGATCATGTTGTTATTATGGATGATCAAACGCGTGCTGTTTTTGAAGAACTTGTTCGTGCAAATGCTTTAGGCAAAACATCAATCGGCTTAGACTTTTTCGATGCGAGTATTAATCGTATCGCTGCTTGGATTATTGGAACAACAGCTGCACAAAAATGCGTACTGTCTGCTTTATTACAACCAAGTGAACAATTATCAAAACTTGAAGAAGAGGGCGACTATACCACTCGCTTAGCATTGTTTGAAGAGTGTAAATCTTTACCTCATGGTGCGGTTTGGAATGAGTTCTGTAACCGCCAAAGTGTTCCAAGTGGAATGGATTGGTTAAAAGATGTTAAGCAATACGAATCAGATGTTTTAAGTAAGCGTGGTTGAATTTAACGCATTTCTTTTGCTTTAAGCGTATTCGCTAAGGAATAATAATAATCGTGTCCGCTTCTTTCGAGTAGTGGGCACGGTCATTTAGTCAAGTAATGAGCATCGAGTCTTTATAGGATTTTCTGATTTTTAAACTTAGTATGCTTGAAGTATTCTTTGTGCTCCTCGAACAACCAAATAATAAGGTTAAGGTATTAATTCTGCCTATGAATACGTAAATTGAAATTTAATGTGATGAAGTCCGTATTCCACTGTAAGATGTTTTGAATTCTTTCTTTGATTCCCTCGAGAGTCGATATTAACTTTTTTTGTTCGCTCGCATTCATATTGAAAACTCGCTTTACTTCCTCTAAATAGAGAGGGAATTTTTTTTCTACCAGTTTCTTCCCGTGTTTTTTGGTATCGCAATGGGATTGTTGTTAACCCAATCAGCTTTGGGTTTTATGGCATTTCTCGGAGCTTTAAGTCTCATTGGAATTGTGATTAATAATTCAATTATGCTGGTAGATAGCATGGACAATCTAAAAAGGAAAGGCGTGGAGGGCACTGAAAGTATTGTCAGGGCATCACTTTCTAGGATGCGGCCTATACTGACTACCGCAGCAACCACTTTGATTGGTTTGATTCCACTCTCCACCGAATGGTGACGAAATGTGGCGCCCGATGGCAAATGTCATTATTTTTGGCTTAGCTTTTTCTACGCTATTATCTCTAGTCCTCTGTCCAATTCTCTATTCAGCTTTTTATAAGATTAATTTCAACCAATATAAAAAGGATCATCAGCTAAATCTGTAATGAGAGAAACAAATCTAATTCAGAGTTCGAGATTTATCTGGTCTATATCGTGATGATAGCTAACCGGTTACAGTGTTTTAGTATTTCATGGAATTCTGGTGAATGTTGAAGTAAGACTTGATAAATGTCTTGAAGTAACCATGTTATATGAAATGAGCGTTACGGAAATAATTGAAAAAATAAAAGAATTACCTGTGTCGGATCAAGGCAAAGTGATTGATTTTGTTGAACTTCTGAAAAGTGAATCAAATGCTCAGAATACAACTGATCAGTCTTTTGAAAATGCAACTGATATGGTATTTGCTAAGCATGATCGCCTGTTAAGTCGATTGGCAAAATGAGAGAGCCTCTCTTTTTAAGTATAGGTCAAGTTAAGGTTTTGCATCGTCGTTCTCTTGACGAGTATGGAGGATTAGATGGTTTGCGTGAACCTGAATTATTTGAAAGTGCAGTCATGCAACCACGTAATGTTTATTACTATACTGGAGGTGATTTGTTTGATATTGCTTCTGCTTATGCCTTTTATATTGCACAGGCTCAAGCTTGTCTTGACGGAAATAAACGGACAGGGGTTGCGTCCGCATTAGTGTTTCTTCATTTAAATAGGAAATCGATTGATTATGATGAGGAGTTATTGTATCAAGCATTGATTGATATTGCGGATAGAAAGTTGGACAGGGAAGGATTCGCAAAATTATTAAGAGGTTAAAAGGTTTTAGAAAACTATATGGATTCTAGAAAAACTGTTGGCCTAAGCCCTGTTAACTGAGAGATTCGCTCTTTACCCATTTGTAGCATGGATACTAAATAGATGAAAGGGGATATTTTCGGACCCCATGGGGGAACTAGCAATTGGTTCTGTAAACATTTTATCTTCATATGAGAGACCTTCTACTTCGGTGATCCTCGCCGCTTTTGTGGAAGTCACGGCATCACTTTATAGGATGCGGCCTATACTGAATACCGCAGCAACCACTTTGATTGGTTTGATCCCACTCTCATTGAATGGTGACGAAATGTGGCGCCCGATGGCAAATGTCATTATTTTTGGCTTAGCTTTTTCTACGCTACTATCTCTAGTCCTCTGTCCAATTCTCTATTCAGTTTTTTATAAGATTAATTTCAGCCAATATAAAACGGATCATGAATGACCGAAACTTTGAGTTGAAAGGACGGTGTTGAATTATGAAATTTATAGTGCCTTATTGTAAATTACTGGCATTTGGCCTGACCATTTTTTCCATGTTGTTTCGTCAGTGATTAAATGACTCATGAAATGAGCAACATTTATTCGACTCGTTTTACCTGCGTCGAAAATAGCGCTTCGAATAGGAGAAGCATATAGCTCATATTCAGAAACCGATTCATTATCAACAAGGCCATCGGGACGAACTGCGACCCAATCGATCAAGTGATTATTCTGCCCGATCTCGGTTCGTAAATAGTCTGCCGCCTCTTCGTTGTCTGCGTGAGGAGGTAATAAAAGTCGAAGAAGGCCGATCACGCATTTTTGGGTAAATGAGATAGGTTCGATTAAATCACGATTGCGGTTTCCTGTGGTATTCATGAGCACGAATTTGATCGGGG
>CAWUTK010000110.1:0-3202 GCA_963924785.1 uncultured Opitutales bacterium | reverse complement strand
AGAATATCTTGGTATTTTTTTGGCGGATTCTCCGCATATTGAACTGAACCGTCTGGGCGCCAAGTGAACCATTCGGGATGATCCTTTACGTATGGATGATCTGGTGAACATTGAAATGCAATGTCTAATGCGATATCAATTCCAAGATGTGTGGCTACTCCTACAAATCGTTCAAAGCTTTTCATGTCACCAAGTTTTGGCTCGATTGATTTATGCCCCCCATCCTTAGAACCAATTGCCCATGGACTGCCCACATCGTCCGGACCTGCTTCTAATGCATTGTTTCTTCCTTTTCTAAACTGTTTCCCTATCGGGTGGATAGGGGGAAGGTATGCAATGTGAAAGCCCATATCGGCAACTGCTTCTAGCATGCTTTGAGCTTCATCAAAAGTGCCATGTTGCGCTGGGGTTTTTGCAAAAGAGCGGGGGAAAAATTCGTACCACGAACTAAATGCAGCTCTTTCACATTCAACGAAAAGAGGGATATTGGTGTGCCAGTTGGATTGTTTACTTCGATTCGGATAACTGTTCCCCAACCTGTAGAACTCATCGCTATAGGAGAGAGCTAATTTTTCAGCATTAGATACTTTTTTATATTTAAGTGTTTCCGCATATTTCGTTAAGGATTTTGCATCATCATTGTTTGCTCGCTCTGAGCATTGCTCTATTAATTTTGCTCCAATGAGAAACTCTAACGAAAGATCCTGGTCTTCATCGGCTTTTTTGTGTAAACCATGTAGCCATGTTGCGAATTCATTTACCCAAGCTGCGACATTGTATTCGTAAACCCCTACTTTTTCCGGAGTGAATTCGCCAAGCCAATTGTCATTTGCAACGAAAGTGAGCGGTGTTTCCTTCCATGCTTTTTCGCCACGTTTCCGATATTGAGCGACTGCTGATATTTTGTCATGACCATCTAGGAAGATGTCGGCATTAACATGAATAGTATCACCAATCACACTTTTAAATGGGAACAATCCGCCTTCAATACATGGCGTTACTTTGTCAATGATGACGCGTGCATCACCTGTAAATTGAATCTTTTTTTTCATTTATGAAAGTAGGCTTTTGTATAGGTCTTGGGTTTGAATGGCAATGCTTTGCCAACTGAAAATTTCTATTGCTCTTTTGCGACCAGATTCTGCGAATTTTTTTCTCAGCTCTGGGTCACGCATTAAGCGATTTATAGGTTCTGCTAAATCTTTAGAAAATGTTTCGGGGTCGATGGGGGCAAAGGGTGTTTCTTGTTGTTGAGCCAGAGGAACGAGTATTCCTGTTTCGCCATGGACAACAACTTCCGGAATTCCTCCTACTGCGGATCCAACAACAGGTGTCTTGCATGCCATTGCCTCAAGGTTTATGATTCCAAAAGGTTCATAGATAGAAGGGCAGCAGAAGGCCGCTGCATGTGAATAGATTTCAATGATGCTTTTTTTATCAAGCATTTCGTCTATCCATATGACACCTTCTCTTTTTGATTGAATAGCGTTTACCGCCGTTTTCATTTCAGCCGCAATTTCAGGAGTATCTGGAGCTCCTGCACATAGAACCACTTGGAAATCTGGATCCATGTGTTTGATCGCTTCGACTAGATAGATAATTCCTTTTTGACGGGTAATTCTTCCTACGAATAATACAAAGGGTTTGTTTGGATCTATTCCATACTCTTTTAATACATCAGTTGATTCCGTCAGTGAATATTCATCTGGATCAATGCCATTGTAGATGATTTTGATTTTATCTTCGTTGACATTAAAGTGAGTTAATACATCCGCTTTCGTTTCTTTTGATACCGCAATGACTGCGTCAGCCATTTCAATCGCTGTTTTTTCAATCCAACTGGAAAAATCATATCCTCCGCCAAGTTGTTCTCTTTTCCATGGTCGTAAGGGCTCAAGAGAATGGGTCGTAACAACTAAAGGGATGCCATAGTTTAATTTTGCAAAAATACCGGCGAGTTGAGAGTACCAAGTGTGACAATGAACGAGATCTGCATCAATGTTTTGTGAATTAAAATTAAGGCAATTCTGGGCAGCCTTAAATACCGAATGGAGATTTTTAGGGCAAGTGTAATCTGAAGCATCTGTCTCTGAACCAGTGACTTCTATGTTTTCTGACACATGATTTTGGTCTCCGAAGCATCGCACTTCGACCGACATTAACTTTGCTAACTCACGACTCAAGTATTCGACGTGAACTCCGGCTCCCCCGTATATATTTGGTGGGTATTCATTTGTTAAAAGTAAGACTTTCATAGACGGGCATTTATGGCTTTTAAATTCTAAAAGGGCAATATTTTTAGGGTATTTACCTTAATTTACTCAAGTTTTGATCTAAACGGTCGATAGTTAAGGACGAACCTTATTACACAGAATTTTATTGGAGGATAAGCTTAAACAGGAAGTATTTAACAAAATAATTTAACTAACGTATACGCAAATTGCTGTTACGCTAAAGGTTACAAATCTCTCTTTGGTTTTTAAAAATCAAATGGATGAGATTTGTAATCTTTGGCGTATTGTGGTTTGCGCATACCTGTATATAAACGTAATGCCTATCGATAACACAGCTTTAGATGCCGCGAGGAGACTGAGTCAGACGAATGATCGCCTGAATGACTCAATCTCTAAGCTGTCTAGTGGCAAGAGACTTCAGAGTTCCTCTGAAGATGCTGCTGCATTGTCTATGGCGATGAATTTGAATGGAACGTTACAGAATAATATTGCGGTTCAGAAAAACTTAGATAGCGCTGTTTCATACCTTCAGACTCAACAGGGAGTCTTGAAAAATTCGGCAGATATCGTGGATCGATTATCTGAGCTTGAAATCGCTTATCAAGACCCTGCCAAATCAACCTCTGATAAAGCGTTATTAAATGTTGAGGCGCTTCAACTTGTTGATCAGTTGAAGGATAATCTTTCAGAGACGATTAATGGGATTCGACTTTTTGCCACTACATCTGCTGAAACGACTGAATCTAAAGCGCTATATCTTGATCAGGGTGGGCTTAATAAAATTGATATCACCCAACAAGCTTACTACTAGGATGAATTAAGAAAATTCACAGTCATCCCACAGATGACTATTTGAGAAAACAGACCTGCTTAAACAGTGGTTTTGATCGCCTTATTTTGGAAAGTCAGTTTGGTAATTTCATGGGATCGGCTTAAAATCAAGTGATTTAAGCTTGTGCTATCCCATA
>CAWUTK010000109.1:0-8905 GCA_963924785.1 uncultured Opitutales bacterium | reverse complement strand
TGATCGGCATGAAAAAATCGAAGTTTTGGGTGATGAAACAATCGATGAACGAGGATTTCTAGATTGGAATATGGATTCGTTTAATTTATCGAATCGGGGAAGTTTGGATTTCGATGAATTGCGGTCAATAAGAGATGCTTTTAAGGCGAATTTAAAGATGGAGTCAGATGTGATTTTAGAGATGTACAGGGTAATGTTGAATACTTAACCCAAGCACTTCAAATAGTTCTCGCCTGCTTTCAAGATACAGCTAATAGTGGGTTTTATCTAGGGCTATTTCAATCGTATTATTACTAGTTTTAGCGCTATCCTTCGGTTGACTTTTGGTCGACATTTGGAATGATCAATGTTGATAAAACACAAACGAAATTAACAATATTATATATCAGAATGAATAATCTAATGTCATTATCGCGACTAGCTATATTGACTAGCATGTTTTTAACAATATTTACCGCATCAAATTTGAGTGCTGCAAATGACAGTATACCTCAAGGAATGGCTCAAAAAGCAGTAAATGGCTTTGTAAATACCGCAACAGGTTTCTTGGAACTGCCAGTTCAAACGTATAAGGGGTTTAAAAATGGAGCTTCGTTCATAGAGAATGATTTTTTCTCAAAAGTAGTCGGTACTGTTTTAGGATTTTTCAGAGGAGGGAGTCATGCTATCGGAAGAACTGCTTCTGGCGCAGTTGAATTAACCGGCTTTTGGACGGCGAATAGAGAATCAAATGAAGGGATCGGCGTTCCTTTAGATGCTAATTATTCATGGGAGTGGGGAGAGCATTATAGTTATTTCAATCCAAGTCTTGCCGAAGGAGTTAAGCCAGTGTTTAGAAAATTAGGCCACGGGTTGAGTGATAATTTCTTAAATATATTAGAGTTACCAGGCCAAACCATTTTAGGTTTTAAAGAGGGGACACCTGTGCAAGGTTTCGCAAAAGGCGTCTTGTTTTCTTTAAGCCGAGGTTTTGTTGGAATAACGGATATTTTCACTTGTATTGTTCCAAATCCTAAAGAAACAAAAGGGTATGCGTATAAAACAACGTACCCTTGGACTGCTTTGGTTGACGCATTGTAAAAATATTTATATATTGTAAGGAGGCTTGAAAGCTCTAGATAGGAGTTTTCAAGTCCTCCTTTTAATAACTTAATTTAACTCTACCAAAAACACCCTAAATATGCATTTTTAATTTAAGCGTTATGATTAAAAATTCATTTATTTCCATTATCGTTCTCTCAGCTTTTTTATTTGGACTTTATAAAGAGGGCTATATTAAGGATTTGCAGATAAGCATGTATTGGTCTACTTCACAGGACCGGCTTATGTAAAGGATGCGAAGATTTTTACAGAATACTTGTTTCTTAATAATAACCAGTAGTCTCAGAAACTGGTAAAACCGGGGAGTTTAGCTGAATCTAAATTGAAAGCGATTATTAATAAAAGAAGTGCGACTAGGAGAATGGGCCTTAATTCTTCATTTTCTGGATCTGAATATGGCCCAGATGAAGTTGGGTTAGAGATGGTTTCTTATGCTTTGGATAATAATCATGGAACGGTGGATCTAGAGGGTAAAGTGATTACGTTTACTCCTAGTGCGAAAATGGGAAGACATGTTGTTAAACATGAGACTTCATTGAAATTGGTTGAGGTTGATGGGAAGTGGCTGGTTTCTGATTTTTCTGATAAGATTATCAGGGAAGAGCAAAATAAGTAATAGATGTTTAGGGTTAATTATGATGAATCGTTGTTATGTATGTTTGCTGTTGTTTTTATTGAACGGTTGTTGTTCGATGAAAATCACGAATGACTTAACCGACAATGTTGAAAACGAAATGGGGATGATCAAAGTATTAATTGTTGATGGTTTTAGTAATCATGATTGGAAAGCAACAACTCAGATGATATCTTCTGTTCTAAAGGAAGATGCTGTTTTTGACGTTGAGGTTTCTACTGTCCCGGATCAACAATCAGCTGAGTGGGAGACTTGGTTGCCTTCGTTTGGAGATTACGATGTCGTTATTCAGAATACGAACGACATTAGCAAAAAGGGCGCTTGGCCGAAAAATGCTCAGGTGGCGTTAGAGCAATTTATGTCTACTGGAGGAGGATTGTATATCTTTCATTCAGCGAATAATTCCTTTCCAAAGTGGTTAGAGTATAATGAAATGATAGGCTTAGGTTGGAGGGGCAAGAATTTTGGTTCGGCTATTATTGTAGAGAACGAAAAGGTGAAAAATGTTTCAGTTGGCGAAGGTGAAAATACGGGGCATGGGAAAAGAGTTGATGCGCTTATCACTCGTTTAGGAGATCATCCTATCCATCGTGGGTTGCCGAAACGTTGGGTGGCTGCGGATTTAGAAATTTATCGTTATTCACGTGGACCGGCGAAAAATCTAGATGTTCTTTCCTATGCGGAAGATGAGAAAACTGGGTTAAATTTCCCGATTGAGTGGGTTGTTAATTATCGCGAAGGCCGAGTTTATAATTCTACCTATGGTCATTATTGGCACGATTTAGAGGAAGATCCTGAAGGAGTTCGATGTGTTGCTTTTCAAACAATAATGAAAAGAGCAGTTCGGTGGTTAGCGAAATTTGAAATAGATGAGATTGTTCCTTCTAATTTTCCGAGTGAAGAGAGTCCTTCACTTCATCGACCTAGCCATTATGGGGATCATTGATTTTTAAATATAAGATTCTAATAATTTACTTGTTTTTATAAGGGTTTGTTCATAATACTTTTAGGGAATCAACTAAAGTATGAATCCTTATAGCAAGAATAACCCATATATCGCCAAGTTTTTATATTGCTCCAGTTTACACCAAGCGGGGGCAGCTAAATCGACTCAGCATGTCGTTGTTGAAATAGATAGTAATGAGATTCAATACAAGCCGGGAGATGCGGTTGGGGTCTTTCCACAGAATGACAAAGATTTAGTTGCTAAGATTCTCAGTGATTATGAATTTACTGGAGATGAGTTGGTAAAGAATGAAAGTGATAATGAAGTCACACTCTTAGATGTGCTATTAACGCATGAGGTGACAATTATAAAACGTGCGCTATTATCTCTTGTTACGAAATTTTCTCAGAGCGACCGTGTCAAAGAATTGATTAAGACGCCTGAGGCATCCAGTGCATTTCTCATGGGTAAGGATCTATTGGATATTAAAAGCGAATTTTCTTGTTTTTGTCCGACTGCTCAGGAATTAGTGAATACACTTAGGCCTTTGAAACCTAGATTGTATTCAATTGCTTCAAGTCTAGACAATCATCCTAACCAGATACATTTAACTATAGGCGTGGTGCTTTTTGAATCTGGTAATCGGACTCGTAAAGGGGTTACTTCAAATTGGTTGTCTTACGGTTTAAGTAACGGAGATCCTGTTCCTTGTTTCATACATGAAGCCAAAAAATTCAAATTACCTAAAGATAGTAATACGCCTATTATTATGGTAGGACCAGGAACTGGAATCGCGCCTTTTAGGGCATTTTTGCAGGAACGAAAAGTCCAAAAGGCACAAGGTAAAGCGTGGCTCTTTTTTGGGAATCAACATCGTGCAACAGATTTTTTATATGAAGATGAGTCTAAAACGTTAATGGATGAAGGGTATTTGACTCGTTTAGATACTGCGTTTTCAAGGGATCAAGAGTATTCGATTTATGTCCAAGATAGGGTTAGGGAACATGGAGAAGAGGTGTGGAAGTGGATAGATTCTGGGGCCTGCTTTTATGTGTGCGGTGATGCTCGACGTATGGCAAAGGATGTAGATGTTGCTCTTCATGAAGTGATTCGTATTCACGGAATGATGAGTGAGGGTAGATCCGAAACCTATGTTAAGCAAATGAAGAAAGATGGACGCTATCAACGCGATGTCTATACCATTTAGAAAAAGCGGTTATGAAAGAAGATAGTGGATATATTGATTTTGAAGGGAACAAACTCTTTTATAAAACGAGGGGAGAAGGAGAACCATTGGTTTTTCTTCATGGGTTAGGCGCTAACCATCAACAAGTATTATCATCGCTGAATGGACTGGACGGTTATCAGATTATTACAATAGATATGCCAGCTCACGGTGAGTCTATATATAATCCAGATAACCAAGAACTGAGTTTTGAGTATTTTACAAAATGTGTTGAGTGTCTATTAGACCATCTATCGATTGAAAAATGTGTGATGGGTGGAATCTCCATGGGAGCTGGCATTACACTGCGTTTTGTGCTATCCAATCCGAATAGGGTTACAAGAATGCTATTGGTTCGGCCGTCTTGGTTAGACAAGCATAAGCCAAGTCATTTATCTATCGTTGCAGATGTTGGACATTGGATTGAGGATCATGGTCTTGCGGAAGCGGAAAGTTTACTGAGCAAGCATCCTGTCTATTTAGAAAATGAAGCGACATATCCTAAAAGCGCTGCTTCAATAAAAGGACTATTGACTCGGCCACAAGTAGAAACAGGGGCATCAGTCTTATATAAGCTTTTCGATGATCGTCCTATTGATTATTTGGATACTTTACTGGGTATTGAAATAAAGGCTACCGTGTTTACTAATGACGAGGATGATTTACATCCGGGTTCAATTGGACGAAAGATTTTTGAAAATTTGCCTAATGCTAGCCTTGTTCATTTGCCACCTCGATATGGGGATCCTGAAAAGCATCGACAGGCTTTAATTGAAGGTATTTTAGCTATTTGAGTTGCTTGCGTAGAGTTGCTTGTTACTGACCTGAGGTATTTAAACTCAAAACCACTATACTCTGAAAGTGCATAGGTTGAAAACGGACTGAAAGTCCGATTGGCTGCATGATATATATTCAGTTGCCATAATATTAAATAGAGTAGAGTTCGCATGGCTTACAGAAATAACAAATTTATTTTGAATAAGGAAATTAAGAATTAAGGAATAGTTTCGAACAGGTTCCTCGATTCCTAATTTCCTCATTCAGAAAATTATTCCAATAACCCTCTAAGATTTCAATTTCCTAAATCATCCTGCATTTTTTGATAACTCAAATCTACCAAAGTAGAACTAACATCAAATTATTATACAAAAACATTCTATTTCTCGTCCTTTAAGGACTAAAGGTAAACTCTTGCATAAAGTGCATCGTTTTCACTACCGAACTGAGACAATAAAGGACGTATCTCATTTGTCCTGATTGTAATGTAATATGACAGGTTAATAATGTTTTTTGTCGATAATGTTATAAATATGGTCATGATCGTTATAGTTTAATAACGCCGACTGTGTTATCATTATCTTATCGCATTCGAAATTAACATCAATAGTTTGAATTGCAACAGATCGTGCCTTACATGAGATATACCATTTTATTAATACTTTCTAGCCTTAGTTGTTTAGCTGTCGTTGACTTTAATGAAGAAATACGGCCGATTTTTAACACGAGATGTATTACTTGCCATGGAGGTGTAAAAAGAGCTGGTGGTTTTGGAGTGGCTCATCGTTCCCAAGCATTGGAGAAAACGGAGCATGGGAACTATGCCATTGTTCCTTATAAACCAGAAGAGAGTTATATCTTTAAAATGATTAAGGATAATCCTGCGACGGGTAGGCCTGACATGCCTCAGGATCGTAAGCCTTTGAGTAAAGAAGAAGTAGATGTTATTTGGCAATGGGTGAAGGAGGGAGCGAACTGGGGTGTTCATTGGGCGTATATTAAGCCTAAACAGATTGAGTTGCCCAAGGTGAGTAATACCCGTTGGCTAGCTAACCCGATTGATAACTTCGTTTTATCTAATCTAGATAATTTAGGATTGAAGCCTTCACCAATGGCAGACAGGGCTTCATTGTTGAGGCGGGTTTCGCTTGATTTAACAGGTTTTCCTCCAACCGTTGAGGAAATACAGGCATTTACCAATGATAAAAGCGAAGGGGCCTACGAGCGTGTAGTAGACCGTTTGCTAAATTCATTTTCATTTGGTGAACGCTGGGCATCCCTTTGGTTAGATTTATCGAGGTATGCTGATAGTAAAGGTCATGGTACTGATAGGCACAGGGACATGTGGTTGTATCGTGACTATCTGATTGAATCGTTTAACGAAGATAAGCCATTCGATCAGTTTACGATTGAACAGTTAGCAGGAGATTTAATCCCTGAGCCGACTCGAGAACAATTGATTGCAACCGCTTTCCATCGCAATACACAGAATAATGACGAAGGGGGCACTAATGATGAAGAGTTTCGCGTTGCGGCTGTGGTGGATCGTGTTAATACAACCGGCAGTGTTTGGATGGGTGCTAGTTTAGAATGTGTTCAATGTCATAGTCATCCTTATGATCCATTCGATTATAACGAGTATTATGAAGTGATGGCATTTTTTAATAACTCTCAGGATAATGATAGGGGCAACGAGGAACCTTTCTATAAAACTTATTCTACGGAAAATAAGATAAAAGGTAAACAAATTGAAAAAGATCTAAAAGAAGCTTTTTCTATATTATATGAAAAGGCCTGTAAGGATGAGAGTGTTTACAATATTATAAAGAAGGAGTCAGATTCCTATAAGCAGATAATTGAAAATAGTTGGACAACTGAAACCGATGTAACGGTTGATTCGCTTCGAGGTGCAAAGTACATGAAACAATCTGATGGACGCTTCTTGCAAGTAGGAGACAATCCCCCTGGCGATATTGTAACTAGCAGTATTAATGCAACAAGTGTAAAAGAGGTTTTTGCTATCCGGCTAAATATATACCCGCATAAGAGTATGACCGATGGGCGTTATAGTAAAGGTGACGATGGTGATATTAGTGTGTCAACGATGGTTCTTAATGTTATTCGTGCCAATGGAAAGAATGAAAAAGTGTCTATTTTAAGAAGACTCTCTTCAACTGAAAGACCTGGGTTTGAAATACATCAATCTGCAGGCAATAATACAACTACTGCTTGGGCATTGGGAGATCCAAGTAGCGGAGATGCTTATGCAGTAATCGTCCCCAAGGCACCTGTGAAGTTGAAGCCGGGCGATAAGTTGCAATTAGTGTTCAAACACTTATATCAGTATGCCAATGCGAATAGTATCGGGTGTTTCGATGTGTCTACTACAACGGTTAAGCAAGTAAGAGACAAAATGGCGAGGTCTAGTATTGTGGCGTATAAGCAACTCAAGGGGCAGTTGCTGGATGAGAAGGGTCAGTTGGATAAGGATATATTTCAATTCTATTTAGACCGTAAATTAATCCTAGCTGATTTGAGCAAAAACTATTACAAATTAAAAGGGGATCTCGGTAAGATTTCAGATAGCAGTGTACTTGTTCTGAGGGATTACCCTATGGGGGGGCAGTCAAGAGTGACAAAGGTCTTTAATCGTGGAAACTGGTTAAGTTTAGGTGAAGTGGTTCAACCAGATGTCCCTAAGTCATTGTCGCCTTTTAAGCCTGAATATCCTCGTAATAGATTGGGTTTTGCTAAGTGGCTAGTAGATGGTGAGAATCCCTTAACTGCTAGGGTTGTCGTCAATCGTTATTGGGAGCAATTATTTGGATTAGGGATTGTTGAAACACTAGAAGATTTTGGAAGTATTGGTGGAACACCAAAATACTATGTTGAATTGTTGGATTGGCTAGCTGTTGAGTTTAGTCAAAAATTAAAATGGAGTTCAAAGGATTTGCTTAAAATGATGGTTATGTCTTCTACTTACCGCCAAGACTCTGCAATTTCTAAAGATTTGTTAGAAATGGATCCACGTAATCGTATTTATGCGAGAGGGCCAAGGTTTAGGATGACTGCTGAACAGATAAGGGATCAGTCATTACTTGTGTCTGGTTTGTTACATTCTAAACAATATGGGAAGAGTGTTATGCCATATCAACCAGATGGAGTTTGGGACTATAATTACGTTAATTCGAGTAATAAGTGGAAACCAGTAGAAGGGCCGGAGAAGTACTCTAGAGCATTGTATACTTATTGGAAACGTTCTAGCCCGTATCCATCGTTGATGTTATTTGATATGAGTAATCGAAATGTCTGTCAAACAAAGCGAACCAGAACGAATACACCGTTACAGGCGTTTGTCACTCTGAATGATCCAGCTTTTGTTGATACGATGGTTGCTTTTGGAAAGGTTATGATGGAACACAAGTCTGATGATATGGACAAGTTAGCCTATGGATTCAATAGCGTTGTTTCTCGTGAACCCGAAGCGGCTGAGTTAAATGATCTCTCTCAATTATACGACGAAATGCTCAAGCACTATCAAGAGCATCCTGAAGAATTAAAACTATTAACGAAGCAGGATGGGCAACCTGCATTAGGTGCTTATTCAATAGTAGCGAGTGTGTTACTTAACTTAGATGAAGCTTTAACTAAAAGATAGGAATTTGATTAGATGAATAAGAAAAACAGTATTCCTTATGAAGCGCAGTGTGAAGGATTGCAGGAGGTTACAAGGCGATACTTTATCAAGCAATGCTCAATGGGCTTGGCTGGCTTAGCGATGGCTGGTTTTGGTGATAAGGCTTATGCCGCGGGTGATATTACACGTGACTTAGCTAGACCTTCGATTCCTTTCGCTCCTCATCATCTTCCCAAAGCGAAGCATGTGATATATCTTCATATGGCCGGAGCCCCATCCCAATTAGAGCTGTTTGATTATAAGCCAGAGTTGGTTAAGAATGATGGAAAGGACTGTCCCGATAAATATGTGAAGGGAAAGAATTTTGCATTTATATCGGGGGTGCCTAAATTGCTTGGCCCCGTCTATCCATTTGCTCAATACGGGCAAAGTGGGGCTTGGTTCTCAAATCAATTACCGCATCTAAGTCAACATGCAGATGATATAGCGTTTATTAAGTCTATGCATACCGATGAGATAAATCATGGGCCTGCCTCGTTTCTAATGCACACGGGTTTTGCTCGTGCGGGTAGACCGAGTATGGGG
>CAWUTK010000108.1:0-5056 GCA_963924785.1 uncultured Opitutales bacterium | reverse complement strand
CTTGCTCGGTTCATTGATCGAATCCATGATATCCTTGACGGAAAAACGTCGGCCTAAGTTCGATAAATCTGGACCCGCAACACCCCCTCCACCGTTAAATTGATGACAAGCGTAGCAATGGGCTGCTTCAAACATTCGTTTACCTTGTTGAAAATTTCGCGCCTTCAGACCTTCCTTCACTAAGGCGTCTACTTCGTCACTGGTCCAAGCTTTACCGGGTCCCTTAGCTTTAGGGAGAGCGGCAAGATTAACTGCTTTATCAGCCCTCTTGAGCAAGAACTCAAGAGTTCTCTTATGCTCCTCAGCTGTGTTTTCCAAGGCGCTCTCCTTTATCCGCTCCATAAAAAAATGATAACGATGCCCCCCGCTAAGAGCCATACTTTCCTTGAGTGCCGTGAAGTACTGCTTGCGATAGTCAAGGGTCCACCCCTTTGTAACGCTCTTCAGTGCATACAAATAATGCCCTTTGTGAGGGTTCGGCTTATTCTTTAAAAGTTTTTCAACCGTTTTACCATAACTTTTGATGCTACGTTTGAGCGTTCCATCTTTTCCGAACTTTTCAAAGTAGCCTGCCAACTGTGCTTCCTCAGTCTGTATCAATGAAATCGTCTTGCCGACCACACTCGGTGCATCCAAATAGCTCATGAGCGTACACAGCTCTTCATTCAGAGTGCTATCATTCGAAGGGTAACTGGGATCAATCTTTGTTATGATACCTTGCCTAATCGCTTCGGACGGCTGACCCCAACGAGCGAACATCAACCCGTAAGCTCGTAATAGTCCTAGTTTACCTGCCTTATCTAGCTTCTCAAAATCAATTGCGTTCAGCTTATTCACTGCCTTATCAAGCATCGTTTTATCGCCGTGACGAATCAGTGCTATTACTGCCTGGATCGAGGCGACAAGGTTCTCCTCAGTAAACACCTTCTCCTGCCAAAGCTCGAGCGATTGATTCTCAATAGCGATCCGAGCCGCGTATCGAATATGGCGGTCAGAATGCGATAAATGTTTCCAATTTTCATCAACCGCTTTTACACCAACATTGTGATGAAAGGATTCGATTGTCCGCCGTAGCTCTCTTAACTGTTTTTCAGGCGAATCAGTTTTCGGAGCGGATGATGTCACAGATGCTTTACCAGTATAGCGTATTCGATAGATTTCACTTTGATTCCCCCACCCGCCAGTCATGACATACAAGTCCCCATTCGGTCCTACTTCGACGTCAACCAACGGAAAAGCAGCCTTAGTAGCGAATGCTTCCTTAGTTCCCGTGTAACTCGCACCCTGTTCTTCCATGTGCACAGCGTAAAGCACACCATAGCTCCAATCACATAAATAAAGGCAATCACGATACCGTTCTGGGAACGCAGTCCTTGTTCCAAAAACAATACCAGTAGGACTGCCGGGGCCGATATCGACAACAGAGCCCAGACTGTCTGCGTAGTAGTCCGGCCATTTCTGGCTACCCGTACGCCAGCCAAACTCTGATCCGCTAGTGAGATGGTTGACGCGTGTCGGACGATACCATGCATTGCCCATGTCGTATTCCATATCTGCATCATAAGTAAACAACTCGCCATCCTTGTTGAGTGAAATATCACAAGGGTTGCGCATTCCACTCGCTAACATCACTGGGTTCTTGCCATCTGGGTCAAAACGGCAGACCCACGCTCCCGGAGCCCTAACGTCGTTTGCATGCCCCACTTTAAAATGGGGAAGAAGGGAATCTTCGGCCCAAACCGGAGGTTGCCGGCTTGGCATATTATTATTAAACTTCGAAAAATTGCCGTTAATAAAATTGATCGCTTTTCCATCAGCAGAAACAATCATCGCATGCGATCCATGTGCCTTCTGACTGGTAACATCGTCCAGTATCTTAGTGACCGTATCGAATTGATCATCCCCTGTCGTATCCTGAAGCCGATGCACACCATTTGTCGCCACATACAAACTGTCAAAAGCATAGAGTAAACCACGCACATCCTTTACGTCTTTAACTGGAAGCAACTCAACCTTCGTCTTGCCAGACTGGCCTGCTTTTGGAAAAGTTAAACGATAAAGCCCATTCCTTTTTTCTGCTGTAGTGATCATTCGACCTTTATCATCAAAGGTCATGGAAATCCAAGAGCCTTGAGTCTTTTGATCTACCGAATAAAGGAGCTCTGCCTCAAAACCGGGAAGCAGGTCTAGGCTTGTATCTGAAACAACCTGTCTTCCTGTAAAATCACCAATAATTTTTTTCCAAGGAGCACTCCCATATTTTTCAATTTCGACTGCTTGCTTCCAATCGCCATCAGGGGCTTTACCCATCCATGTTCCATCCGTATAGATACTTTTCTCACCCGCATCCAAATGACAAACAAAGCCTGCCAACCCATCAATATTGTATGCGCTGACAATGATCTCATTTGCCCCTGCTTTCAAATACTTAGCGACATTGGATGTCAGTGGGGCTTGCCAATTATCGGAACGAGCCACTTCCGAACCATTTATGAAAAGTGTGAAGCCATTATCGCATGTCGCATTAAGCATTGCCTTTGTAGGCTTAGACTTGAGCGTGAAGTTCTTCTTAAACTCCGCCTTTAACGACCCATTCGTCCAGATCCACATAGGATCTTTTGCTGGAACATTTGTTGAAGTCTCGATCACAGCTGGAGGTTCTGGAAAGGCACTCAGTTTCCTAATTTTGAGGTCCTTAAACTGGATATTCATCTCTGGGCCCTGATGCATTTGAAAAGCTAAAATTCCATCCAATGCGCCCTTTCCCGGTTCATTGTCCTCAACTTCAATTGTAGGAAAACCGTTAATAATATGGCGAAGCTTGTTTTTGTAAGCGACCACAACATAGTCGTTCCATTCTCCGTTTTTGATGGCCTTCTGCGCCACAGCGGCATCGCATGTCTTGCCGACAACTGATTTCTTGCCAGTCTTATCGATCACCAATTTTTCTCCACGGCTAGCCATGAATTTTCGACCGCCTACTTCATAGAGAATACCGTTAAACCGTTCCCCCGATTCAATATCGGCCTGATAACCGTCAATGGTGAAGGCTTTAGGATCGTTGACCCGACTGCGATACTGAACACCAGAATTGCCCCACTCACTGTTGATGCGAAATTTGAAATGAAGCTCAAAATCGTCGAACGACTCTTCTGAATAAAGATAGGTCGACGCTGGCAGCTTGAGATTTTCACTGCTCCCCATTATCGTCCCGTCCTTGACGGACCAATATTTCAGGTCACCCGTCCAACCCTTAAGCGATTTACCATCAAACAAAGATTGAAATGGCTGTTCGGTTGCTGCGACTTCGATCGAACAAAACCCGATACATATTATTGCAAGCGCCCATAAAGGTAAAATAGAACTGCGAAAAGAGTGAGTGGTGAAACGAATGAGTGGCATCATATTATTTAAGGTCTGGGTTATTGATGGCAAAATGAAACGGACGACCGTCCGAGGTTAAATAGTTATTATGCGATATAAGAGATTATCATTGATAGACTAATTTCGGCAACATAATCCTTCGTTGTCTGTATTAGTACAGGAACGATGTATAATATAGCATAAGTAGCGCCTAAATCATAGGAATATCTAATCGACATTAAGGTATAATCATAACATTATAAGACATCAATTACTAAACCTTCCTATCCATTTAAAACAAAAATAGAACATAAAAACCTTTAATCTATAGGATCTATCACCAAAAATCTATTTTCAACTGACAGTATAATTATGAACACGGCAATAGACGAAAACTTCTTTAAACAACTCCCTTCACCTCATAATCTGCTAAACACATTACAGTTATTCTCTGACGCCATAATACTCATTAAAGATAGAACGGGTAAATACGTTTTTGGAACCCTCCCTTTCGCTAGGCTTTGCAGAAAAAAGCAAGTTCATGAAATTATTGGCCATCGGGACGAAGACTTCTTCCCTCAATACCTATGCAATCAATATAACATTGAAGATCAAAAGGTGTTTAACGGATCAAGCATATTAAACAAAGAATGGCTAGTTCCTGAACAACGTGGAGTGACCTCATGGTGTTCGTCCAGTAAAACACCTATTTTTGATAAAGAAAATGAAGTTATAGGTTTATGTTGTATGC
The DNA here is from genome assembly GCA_963924785.1 of uncultured Opitutales bacterium. Lineage (GTDB taxonomy): Bacteria > Verrucomicrobiota > Verrucomicrobiia > Opitutales > CAJWYM01 > CAWUTK01. The sequence goes on along the minus strand of CAWUTK010000108.1, from coordinate 942 downwards.
TGAATAACTTTCAAGTAGCAGAGGATCAACTGCAATCAGATGCAAGACTGACTAAAGCAATCACATACATAGGAAAACATTATAACGAAAAGATCACCCTCGAAATACTGGCAAAGCTTTGCAACTTATCCATTGGACAATTTTGTCGTAATTTTAAGAAAACATTTAAATCAACCCCCAATGATTATATCATAAAAACTCGAATCAATGCTGCGTGTATTGACCTCGAAAACACTCAACTATCTGTAACCGAAATTGCATTTGAACATGGCTTCTTTGACTGTAGCCACTTTGCAAAAAAATTCCTATCCATGATGGGTGAATCACCAGGGAAGTACCGCGCTAGTCGCTTAAAATAAGTATCAGTATACACTGAAAGTGCACTTTCGTGAATGATGAGTTCTGAATGATGAATGCTGAATAGAAACGTGACGGATTCTTCTTTTTTGAACCACGAAAAACACGAACGACACGAAACCAGATGCTTCGGAGGGCTAGAGAATACGGATTCTTCGAGGTTTAACCATGAAGTTTGGAAGCGCATGAAGATGACGGATTCTTTGGAATTTTTAACCACAGAAATCACAGAATACACAGAATACACAGAATGTTGCTTGAGTAATAAAAAAACTCAACCACTAATCTTCGCTAACGAATTGCAGAGTGGGACGGGACGGATTCTTTAAGTTTTACCACGGAGGCACAGAGAAAAAAAAGAGGACGGATGCCTTGTGGTTTGAAACACGAAAGGACACGAAAACAGATTCTTTACATAGGGCTTGCTGATTTAATGCTAAACACCTATCAGTCAGCGACTTGACTTGGTTTACTGGCATGATAAATGCTAGGTATTGTAGTCTGAACTAAAATTAGCCTTGCACCTACAATATCAAAAAAATGTATAAAACAGAATTGAATCAGTCTGAATTTGTTGACTTCTAT
>CAWUTK010000107.1:0-3539 GCA_963924785.1 uncultured Opitutales bacterium | reverse complement strand
CCCCCACTTTCCTACACAAGCCGTTTTATAGCCTTGTTGCTGCAACATATGCCCGAGTGTAAAAGTCCCCTTTTCCAATGGCCACTGTCCAATAAAATCGTCATCAACTTCTTTTTCGATAATTGACCGCTGAGCCTTACTTGAGTTATTTCTCACTTGAGCATGGCCTTGGTGCAACCCAGTTAACAAACTACAACGGGAAGGTGCGCAAACGGTCTGCCCTGAATAAAACTGAGTAAACTTCATTCCACCCTCCGCGAGACTATCAATGTTAGGAGTCTTTATTTTATCCTGCCCATAGCAGCCCAGTTCGCCATAGCCAAGATCATCCGCTAGAATCAATATAATATTCGGCTTCTCTGCAGACAATTGACAAAGAACTAAGCAAAATAAAATAAATCTATAACTTAACAACGATATCCTTTTCTATAGATTCCTTAGCAGCCAAAACAATACGCAGACTATCAATGGCATCTTGGCAATGTTGCGACAAATCCTGATCCCCTTTAATCGCAGACAAAAAGACTTTCTGTTCCCTTAAGCAAAGTCCATCGTGATCAGGCTCATCTTCAGTACTTAAAAGTTCATCCTCTTTTGCGAATTTTCCAGATTCATCTCTTGCGGAATGGTGCACTAATATTTTTTCCGTTTTAGTATGAGCCTCTACCTCTGCAGAGTTAGAACGAGAACTAGCAGTGTCGGAAACAATACTTGCACTCCCCTTTGGCCCGACAACATCTTTGATGAAAAATGCCGTCTCACTCATCATAGGTCCCCAACCGGCTTCATACCAACCGACTGATCCATCATCGAATTTAACCTGCAACTGACCGTAGTTCATTTGCCCTTCATTCAATTCATCACTAAGCCTTGCACCTATCGCATAGACTGAAACAGGTTTAGCCTGAGTCATCTGACTCATAACATCCACATAATGCACCCCACAATCAACAATCGGCATCATTGAGTTCATAAGATTTTTATGCGTCTCCCATTGATCTTTCTGACTTTGTTGATTCAAATTCATTCGCATAACGAGTGGCTTGCCTAATCCTCTAGCCACCTCAATAAACTTCTGCCATGAAGGATGAACTCTCAAAATGTATCCCACCATCAAAACCTTTCCAGCCTTAACAGAGGCATCAACAACTGATTGAGCTTCAGTTAAGTCCTCTGCTAATGGTTTTTCCATAAACACATGGGCTCCGGCTTCAAATGCCTTAATGGCATATTCAACATGTGTCTCAGGATAAGTTGAAATACACACCGCATCGGGTTTTGATTCAATTAATGCGGTCTCATAATCAGAGTACAAAGGACAATCCACCTTCAAGTCTTTAGCCAATGCACTACGACTCTTCTCCCCTCGACTCACTAAGCCGACGATCTCAAAATCCTCTAAATCATCATACGCCTTTGCATGAGATTTACCCATGTGACCACAACCAACAACCAATACACGTATTTTACTCATTTCATTCCCCTTTAGTTTTCACTTCATCTTTAAAAAACATCCAAAACACAAACAGAACTCCGACAGAAAAAGCCGCCAGCGGCCACCATAATCCCGGCCAACTCGACAATGACTCTGGCAAATGGCTCATTTGATCGCCAAATGCTCTACCCGCAAGCTTTTGAGTTACAATCGCCCCAACAAACATACCGAGACCTTGAGTAAAAAACACATTCATTCCTTGAGCCTGGCCTCTAATATTTTCCGGAGTTGAACGGTCGACATATATCTGACCCGTTACAAAAAAGAAATCATAACAAAATCCATGTAATGCAATTCCACCAACAACAAGAATAATTCCATAATATTCAGTCGTTGCTCCTAAAGAAAACATTACATAACGAACGATCCACGCAGCGATACCGATCATTATCATTTTTTTCACTCCAAGTTTCCTAAGAAAAAACGGCATGGCAAACATCATTCCGGCCTCAATCCAAGTTCCCGTATTTTTCCAAATAGATATGTAGCTCATTCCCATGGCAGACATCTGTTGCTGCAACGAAGCATAATAAGCGGCAAGAGGAATACATAATAAAAAGGAGCAAATAATATAAACGGCATAAGATCGATTTTTCAACTGTGCCCAGGCGTCCACAAAAAATAGATCTCTCAATGACACAGGCTTTCCTTTCATTGGTGCCGGTGAAGCGGGTAAGAAAAAGCAATAGAAACCAAGAATTATTCCAGCCGCACCCCCTAAGTAAAATTGAACAGACTTCGTTCCGGCCTCAATTATTTTCTCAACTCCTGCTTCATCAATAGAACTCTCAGTGAAGCATATTGCTAGAACAAACCCTGCAGAAATCCATCCTAACGTTCCCCATAATCGAGCAATAGGAAAACGTTCACTTCCGCCCTTCAACATGCGAAAAGAATAACTAGCGGTTAATGCCAATGTTGGCATGAAGCATATCATATGCAAAAGAAGGATCATGTTAAAAACTTCACCTTTCACAAATTCAGAACCAAACAGCTCTATCACACTGGATAGCACTATCCCGTCTTCGTCTGCGACACCATTGCCGCTCATAGCTCCTAAGCACGGTAACAAGCAAAGCAATAATCCCGCCACCATAAATAATACCCCTAATACACGCTCCGTATTAAAAAATCGATCAGCAATGAACCCTGTAATAAAGGGTGCAATGATTGCTGCTAATGGACCGGCGGTATAGGCATAGAAGCGAACCTCTCCCATTTCATTTTCAATCATATAGAGACTCACAGTCAAATACCATGCTCCCCAGATAAAAAACTGTAAAAACATCAAGACGCCTAAACGCCACAAAGGTAATTTTGATTCATTCATTGTATTCTTAGGTTTTTAAATTAGGTTTTTAGGCTGTAGGCTTTTGTTTAGGTTCTTAGGCTATTAGGAAAGGTTGATTAGGGAATTGTGAATTTTAACCACGGAGGCACGGAGATTGTGCTTAAACCCATTCGATTGTATTCCAATTCGCCTCTGTGCTCTCCGTGAGCTCTGTGAGACATTTTTTATTTTAATATATGTAAACATGGTCATTTCTATTTCACCTAAAGCCTAATGGCCTAATCCCTAAACTCCTAATTTCTTATTGTGACGGATGGAAAATTTCCGAATTTAGTTATTTCCCGAAAACCTTTGCCCACGAACAGGCATGAAAACTCACGGACATCGAAAAGGCCTTCTGCTGCTTCACGACCGACTAATCTTAATGTTGTCGCTAAACCATCTGCCAGCATTGAACTGCCAGCGACAACAGATACATTATATGAATTATCAATACCGCTACGACTTTTCGGATGAACGATGTGTCCCATGACTCCATCTGAATCATTAACAAACTGATAAGACGCTCCAGAAGTTGATAGTGCTTGTTGCTTCAAATAAAGGTAACCTTTCGTTTTTTTCTCTGGATCCTCAACCCCTATCTTCCAACCTCTAACTTCATTTAGAGGAGCTGCACCCGCAATCAATTCACCGCCAATCCCAACAAGAAACCTATCGATACCGTTAGCCTTCAATATTTCGCTGACCTCGTCT
>CAWUTK010000106.1:0-3470 GCA_963924785.1 uncultured Opitutales bacterium | reverse complement strand
TTTGTTTGTTTCATACCAAAGGTTCTACTTTAGAACCCAAAACCAACCAACTTTTTATTTCCTATGGGATGACTGTGAACTCTATTCTAAGATCTTGAAACCCTAGTTTTCGTTCGTAGGAAATTTCTCTTTCAATATTTGGAGTTGCGTTAGTAATTATCATTGAGGAATCCATTTCGCAAAGTTTTTTAAGTAGCGTTTTGACAATCAGCCTTGCTTGAGGTGCTCCGAGGCAATTGTGTGGGCCGAATCCAAAACCAATATGCGGGTTGGGCTTTCTGTCTAGTTTAAACGTTTCGGGGTCTTTGAAAATCGTTTCATCAAAGTTTGCAGATGCCCAACATAGTCCAACTCGTTCACCTGCTTTGATCGTTTCACCATGGAGTTCTGTGTCTGTGGGACAGACACGCCCGATGAACGTTAAAGGGGAGACAATTCTAAAAAACTCTTCTGTTGCACTTGTAATTAAGCGGGGCGACTGTCTCAATGCTTCTAATACTTCTGGATGGTCTGCGACGTAAGCCATGATGCAAGAAATAATATTTATGATCGTATCACGACCTCCTGCAAAAGCCAAATTAGCAAATCCCACTTGTTCATCTCTTGAAAGAGCCCTCCCTTGGAAAATTGCCTTGCTTAAAGCACTGAAAAAATCTTCGCCTGGATGTGATTCCACATAGTCAAATTTTTGATTAATATAAGATTCAAGGGCGGCTCCTTTTTTCGCACCATTCCCTCCTCCATGAAAAACATGAATCCCCCATTTGATCCAAATGTCAGCTTCTTCTTCGGGGACATTTAATAAATAAGTTAATGCTTTTGACTGCAAGACTACAGAGAAATCTCTAACAATTTCAACGATTCCTTTACTCGATGCTTCATTCAGCATCTGTTCAATTAAATCTTCGATGCATTGAATGTATTCTAGTTCAATGGGTCTTTTAAAGAAAGGTTCTACAATAGCACGATATTCTTTATGCTGGGGAGGATTCGTCTCAATCGGAAGTTGGCGCACACTTCGCATTGTTTCCTCAGAAGGAATTGGGACACGAAAAGGAGCATCAGAACTAAATGTTTTCCAATCGAAAGCAGCTTTACGAACATCTTTGTAGCGAAGAATTAATGGAATCCGTTCATTATTGGATTCAATATAAACAAGTGAGTTATCTTTTCTGATATTCTTGAATGGATCAATAAATGTTGAATGTTTCATATCTGTATCGCTCAATTGAATTGTTTATTTTTCATTAGAGATGAACTATTAGCCCATCAATTTTGTCAGTAACTTCGATCTGGCAACTGAGTCGACTGTATTCATCCAAATTCTCAGCAAAGCTTAACATGTCTTGTTCCGTCTGATCAGCCAATTTTAGTTTGTTTGACCATTCTTTTGCGATATGCACATGGCAGGTCCCACAAGAACAGACCCCTCCGCAATCGCCTTCAATACTGTCAATTCCGTGGTTAACAGCGGCTTCCATTAAATTTCCTTCAGTTACATCCACTGTAATATGTTCGTCTTCTTTTGTAATAAATGTTATATTAGCCATAACTTGTCATTTCCTTTATAGAGATTATAAGCATCATTATAGACTATAAATCTTTATAAATCTCTTTATATTATTGCTAATACTGCCAGTATTTTTGCATAATTAGTAGTCTTTTACTTATTATGTCGTCGTAATGTTAGAAATGAAGCCCGAATTTGAGAAAATCCCTGAGTCTGAAACTTCATCATTTCATTTACTTAAAATAGAACAAAAACACTTTGATGGTGTATGGCATTACCATCCTGAGGCCGAGCTCACATGGATAGAGTCAGGCGAGGGCATTCGTTGTATAGGAGAAAATATGCATAGCTTTAATTCAAATGACTTAGTTTTAATCGGTCCTAAAGTGCCTCATTTTTGGGATTCAAAAGATTTCAAGCGACCTAATCATTCTCAAGGAGCCAAACAATCTAAAGCTATTTCGATTCAATGGCATTTGGAAAAGGTTTTAGGGAAAAGTGACCAATGGCCTGAATTCTTAGCTATTCGAAAATTTATTAATAAACCTTTTGCTTATAGTTATCATGGTAATACTGCTTCAAATGTAATTGAAAAATTAAAAAATATTACCTCGATTGAGCCTCCTCTTGCACTAATTGAACTTCATCAAATTATTTTCACATTAAGTTCAAGTGATGAATTTGAAAACATTACGCCACATTTTTTCTCAAATAAACATGGTGCAGTAACGTGTACACGTATTGAAAAATTTTATAGTTTCATAGGTAAATACTATAGCTCAGAGATTACTCTAATTGATATGGCAAAACATGTTGCCATGAATCCAACTGCATTTAGTCGATTTCTTAAAAAACATACGGGACAAACTCCTATTGAAACCCTTAATAGTCTTCGCATAACTCAGGCAACTCGATTGTTGCGGGAAACCAATTTGCCAATTATGGAAGTTGCTCATTCTTGCGGGTTTCATAGCATATCAAATTTCAATTATCGCTTTAAGAAAGTAAAGGGAATAAGCCCACGAGAATATCGTAATTTTCAGGGTAGGGCATAAAATGAGGTATTGTTGTCATCGTCGGTGCGGAAGCTATATACTTAAATCCTTTCACAAGGAAACAAAAGGCATGCTTATTTTAAAAAGTAAGTTGCGCTAAGGGAGGACCTTAACCAATATAGTATAAATTTTCCACTTTCACCTGTTTTATAATAGGGGTAAAAAGAACAAGCCCCTAATATTTATTATTATGAAATAGGATAGAGTAATGGGCGAAAAATTGATTATGACAGGGCTATCGATGCTGGCACTCGTACTTATTGGTTAGTATCAGGCAATACCACAAGTTGGAGTGGGGGACTTTACAATGATGGGGATACGGTACAATGCAGCGGTTCCAGTGCTGTTACTTTTTTACTAATTGCGCTCACGCTCTCTCCTTGTTGAAGCAATGGTGGAAAACTCATCCTGAACGTTCGGGGCATATTGCTTTCTTGTAGCAACATCGCGAAACACCGATTCATGATATCTTCCCAATCATAATAGCAACATTGTATCATAAGCGTGCTTGAGTTTCGATCGACTTTACAAGAATAAAGACAGGAAATACTTAACCTTCCTGGAACATCAATCTCCAACAATTCAGCTAATTCCACGAGTCTACGAGCAACATTAGCATCTACTGTGACTATTGCAGTCGTTTCAGGGAATTCACCTAGGTACTTTTTTAGCCTCAACATATCGACGCCTGAGTCGGAGCTGAATGTAAAGTTGAAAGGATTGATAAATGGCCGCTATGAGCGTCATCCTGATTATGGTTCACCTAGAATGACGGATTGGGTCCGGGATGAAGGTTATGATGTAAACCACAAACGAATTACACGATTGATGAAAGACATGCGTTTACAGGCAATAACACCGGGTCCTCATACAAGCACCGCTCGAAAGGAAGATGAGAAGTATCC
>CAWUTK010000105.1:0-4026 GCA_963924785.1 uncultured Opitutales bacterium | reverse complement strand
TCTGGCAAGTTCAAAAAGTTGAGGATTAGATATGTCAAAAAAAGTAGTAGGAGAAATTAGGCTTCAATTGCCTGCTGGGTCAGCAAATCCAGCACCACCAGTGGGACCGGCTCTTGGCGCAAAAGGCGTTAATATCATGGCTTTCTGTAAGGAGTTTAATTCAAAAACTCAGGATCAGTCGGGAATGATTATCCCTGTTGTTATCACAGTTTATCAGGATAAGTCTTTTACCTTTATTATGAAATCGCCTCCGGCCGCGGTATTAATAAAGAAAGCTTTAGGCTTGGCGAAAGGATCACCCACGCCAAATAGCACTAAAGTGGGTAAGATTACCAAGGCGCAAATTTTAGAAATAATTAAGATTAAAGAAAAAGATCTAACCGCCTCAAGTGAAGAAGCAGCGATTCGAATTATTGAAGGAACCGCCAGAAGCATGGGCATTGATCTTGCTTATTAAATTTAATTCTACAGTCATAATATGAAATTAAGTAAGAGATATAAAAAATCGAGTGAAGTAGTTGATTCAGAAAAAAGCTATTCTTTGCAAGAAGCGGTTGAGTTATTAAATCAATTTGAAAAAGCAAAGTTTGACGAAACGGTTGAGCTTTCGATTCGTTTAGGTGCTGATCCAAAACAGGGGACTCAAATGGTTCGAGGGACTTTGTCTTTACCAAACGGAAGTGGAAAAGACGTAAAAGTAATCGTTTTTACTGATAATCCTCAAGAAGCGTTGGATGCTGGAGCAGAAGAAGCTGGCTTAGATGAGTTAATTGCTAAAATTAAAGAGGGTTGGACTGATTTTGATGTGGCAATATCTACGACTGCAGCAATGAAGCAAGTTAGAACTGTTGCTCGCCAATTAGGACCTCGTGGGTTGATGCCTAATCCTAAATCGGGAACGGTTACAGATGATGTTTCTGCGGGAATTAAGGAAGTAAAGGCAGGGCGTGTTGAGTTTAAGATGGATAAGACTTCTAACATGGCAGTAATTGTCGGTAAGCGTTCTTTTACTTGCGAACAACTTTGTGAAAATGTGCAATCTGCAATTTCTGCAATTGGGAATGCAAGACCTGATGGAATAAGTGGTCGATACATTACGAACATGAGCGTTAGTAGTACCATGAGCCCAGGAGTTACATTAGCTCCTAGCATATATAGCGAATTTTAATCTATACATTAAGAAGGAATTAAATGAGGACTGAAAAAAAATATTTAGTAGATGAAATCTCGGATCATATTGAAAAATCCGACCATCTTCTTATCGCTGATTACCACGGTATTGATACGGAACAGACATTTGAATTAAGATCAACACTGAGTCAGTTTGGTGCGGAGTTTCATGTTGTTAAAAACCGCCTATTGAACGTTGTTTTAAAAGGAAAAGGAAAAGCTGATGTTTCAGAACATTTGGTTGGTCAGAATGCGATTATTTCAGGTGGAGATGATGTCAGTCAAATCGTTAAGTCGATTAAGAAATTTGAAAAATCACATGAAAAATTAAATTTAAAAGTCGGTTTTCTTGGTGACAAGTTATTAACAAAAGAAGAATTGTCTATACTTGCAGACTTACCAAGCCTCGATGAATTAAGAGGCCAGCTTGTTGGCTTATTATCACAACCGGCTAGAGGTCTTGTCACCGTAATGGTAGCAGCTCAAAAAGATTTGCTTGGCGTTCTTAACGCAAAAGTAGCAAAATAAGAAATTTTAGTTAACAATTTAACTAAGAATAAAACAAAAATATTAACTCATAAAAGATACGGTTAGGGGTTTAACGCTCTTAAATGCAATCAAAGCGCTAACCATCAAGGAGATAAAATGGCAGACATAACAAAAGAAGACGTAATAGAGTGGTTAAGTAATCAAACAGTTCTTGATATTTCAAGCTTAGTCAAAGAACTTGAAGATAAATGGGGCGTTAGTGCAGCAGCACCTGTAGCAGTAGTAGCAGCAGGCGGAGCAGTAGCAGGCGGCGAAGCAGCAGTGGAAAAAACTGAATTTGATGTTGTATTGACTGATTTTGGCGGCAATAAGATTGCTGTTATTAAGGAAGTTCGTGCGATTACTGGATTAGGTCTTAAGGAAGCAAAAACACTTGTTGAAAGTGCACCAAAAGCAGTTAAAGAAGGCGTTTCTAAGGATGAAGCAGAAGAAGTTAAGAAAAAACTTGAAGATGCTGGAGCTAAAGTAGAAGTAAAATAGTTCTGTTTTATAATTCATTACTTCCGAGTAAAATTATTATTTAAATAGAAACCAATTGTAAATTATGTCTGAAAGAAAAAGTTACGGAAAGTTAAAGGAAATAATTCAACCTCCGAGTTTAATCCAAAATCAAATAGATTCTTTCAAAGACTATTTACAAATAAATATTCCATCTGAAAAGCGTGGAATTTTTGGTATAGAAGCAGTATTTAGAGAAATATTTCCCATCGAAAGTTACGATGGGAAATGTTCTCTTGAATACGTTAGTTATACGATTAGCCCTCCTAAGTTTTCTGAAATAGAATGTATCCGGGAGGGGGTTTCATATTCGTCTTCTTTACACATTAAATTAAGATTACAAGAAGAAGAGCAAATAAAGGATGAGGAAATCTATATGGGTGAATTACCTATGATTTCTGAGAGAGGTTCATTCATTATTAATGGTTCAGAAAGAGTAGTCGTTAGCCAGTTGCATAGATCTCCTGGGATTTGTTTTGAAACGAGTGCACATACTAGTGGAAAGGTCTTATATGCGTATCGGATCATACCCGATAGAGGAACATGGATTGAAGTTCAATTTGATCAAAATGACCTTCTTTATGTTTATTTAGATAGAAGAAGAAGGCGTAGAAAGTTTTTGATAACGACTCTACTTAGAGGAATGGGCTTTAGTTCTGATAATGAAATTTTAGAATTGTTTTATCAGATAGAGAATGTTCAAGTCGCTAAAATTTTAAAACTGGATAATGTATCTAGCATGGTTCTCGTAGAGGATGTTGTTGATGCAGATAAAGGGTCAGTTCTTGCAAGAGCTTATGAGCCATTGACAAAAACGATCATTCGTTCTTTTCAGGCCACAGGTATTCAGACTGTTAAAGTTATTGATACGACTGTTGATGATGGGTACATGGTTCGTTCTCTTAAGAAAGATCCTACTCGCAATGAAGAAGAGGCATTGAAGGACATTTACAAAAAGTTACGTCCTGGTGAACCTGCTACAATTGCAAATGCACGTGCATTACTTCGAAGACTATTTCAAGATCCTAAACGTTATGATTTAGGAAGAGTTGGTCGTTATAAGATTAACCAGAAGTTGGAGATGGACACTGATTTAGAAGTGCGAATTGTTACGACTGATGATCTTGTTGCTGCAACTAAGTATTTAATTAAATTAAAAAGCGGTGAAGGGGGTTCAATTGATGATATTGACCACTTAGGTAGCCGTCGTGTTAGAACCGTTGGCGAGTTACTCGTTAATCAATGTCGTATTGGATTAGCTCGAACTGAACGTTTAGTGCGTGAGAGAATGACACTTTATGATCAAAGTGTTGATAGCTTAACTCCGCATAAACTCATTAACCCCAAGGCTTTAACTACGGTAATAAGAGACTTTTTTGCTCGTAGTCAATTAAGTCAGTTTATGGATCAAATTAATCCATTGGCCGAAATGACTCATAAAAGGCGTTTATCTGCATTAGGGCCAGGTGGTTTGAACAGAGAGCGTGCTGGGTTTGAAGTGCGTGATGTTCACCCGAGTCATTATGGACGTATTTGTCCGATTGAAACTCCGGAGGGTCCGAATATCGGATTGATTAATTCTTTGAGTACTTATTCAAAAATTAATGAATTTGGCTTTATTGAAACGCCATATCGAGTAGTGAAAAAAGGGCGTGTTCTTGATGAAATTGAATACTTGAATGCTGACCAAGAAGAATCGCATATTATTGCACAAGCCGATTCTGAAGTTGACGAAAAAGGTAATTTTCAGGGCAGGGTCACATGTCGTTATCGTGATGAAATTTTAGAAGTTGAAGCAGAAAAAGTTAC
>CAWUTK010000104.1:0-9419 GCA_963924785.1 uncultured Opitutales bacterium | reverse complement strand
CAACACCCGGTTTGTACTGCACCATTCTACCTCCACTTCGCCAGTCCCAGAATTTTTTGATATTCATGATGCCGTCTCTATTGGCTGTGATGATAGTATCTTTAAGAGCATTCTGTTTATCTTTTAAATCAAAGTTATGTTTATCAATGCGTTTTTCACTGGCCTCGATGGTGTTTTGAAGTCGAGTGAATCGTCGCTGCATGTTTTTGTCAAAACGCAATAGTTTCGCCATAGCTCGTTCTTTTGCTTTCTTCAATTCGACTTTTTTTTCTTCAGAACGACCTTTGAATTTTAGCTTTATTTTAAGGGCAATTTCATCAAGGTTTGCTTGTCGGTTAATGAGCTTTCTCTCGAAAGATTCAAGCATGGAGGTTGATATGAAGTTTTTCTTAAATAATCGTTTTTGACTCTCAAATTTATCCTTAGCATCAGCTAAGTCCAATTCAGCAATTTCGTGTTCTATAGAGAGTAATCGTTGCTCATCCTGATCCGGTTTATTTAGTTCGTATTGTTCTTTAAGTGTAGCATTTTCTAGTTGAGCCTTTAATAGCTCTTTTGTTCTTTCCTCTTCTAATTGGGTATATTTTAACTGGCCAATTAATGTTTCTTTGTTGAGCGTTTCTTTTTCTATATTTAATTGAATACTTTCAATGCTTTCGATGATGTCTTCATTATCCATTACCATAACCGTATTCCCTTTTTTCACGAGTGCTCCTTGTTTCGCCATGTCCTGGATGTAGCCCTCATTTTTTGATATGACAGGGGAGCTGTCAGCAGAATAAAGAACCCCACGTTGTGTAATGCGGGCATCGCTCTGTATTTTGATAATTTTATAGGGGGGCAGTCTTCGATTTTGAGAGTCTTGATGGCCTGAATTGAAAAATAAATATAAAGCTATTATTAAAATAACAGATATTATGATTCGGAACTTGGAAGATTTCGTTAAATTATTCATTTAAACGGAAAATAGACAGTTCCAATTGAGCCCGATTTGAAAGGGTGGTCTTTATTAATTAAATTAATTTTTACTCGAAAAATCACTTCACCTAATGGTTCATGGGATGAGTATAGACCAATGTCATTTGATTTTTTTTCTTTATTTTCGAAGATCAAATCAACCTTTTCCACAATTCCGTTGATCCGCCTTTTACCAAGTGAAGGAATTTTTATTTTAACTTCATCTCGTGGATTTATGTAAGAATAGTATTTCTCAGGGACCTCTACGCTCATATACATCGTAGATGTTTCTGGTATAGACATAATGTTGAATTTATCACCGACCATATTTCCTACAGCTATTTTTGATATACCACCGCCACTCCAGACCTTTTCGTATTGTATGACACCGTTCCCAGGTGAGTAGACTGTCATATTTGCTAAACGCTCATTTTGCTTATCTAGGCGTTTTTTGTTCCACTTGATGCTTATTTCTTGTGTACGAACATTTTTATTCATCGAGAAGTTTTCTTTTTCAACCGTTTGCAGTGTCTTTGAAACTTTGATTTTTTTCTCTAGGTATGTTAAAAGTGCATCGCTTCTGCCAATTTTATCTGAACCGGATCTAAGCTTCTCTAAATTAATGGAAGAGGCTTCTGCGTTTAATTCTTGTCGTTTAATATCTCTCTCTAGGCTTTTAAGCTGAATAGGGGATAGAGAACTTGTTTTTTTTTCATGATACCTTTTTAGTTTTTTCCTTAAACCATTGAGTCTAATGTTCGCCATTTCATGATTCATTTCTGAAGAAAATAAAGCGGCGTAATCTAAGCCTTTTAACGCGGTATCTAAGTCTATCTGTGCAATCGCGAGTTCATTTTTTGCGGTTTTCACTTTGAATTCACCATCTTGCAATTTTAGTGAGCGCTCTTTGTGCAACTCCTTGAGACGGCCCAGTTCATCATTATATCTATTTTCGCTATCCTCCAAAACATTTTCCATTTTCTCTGAGTCTATTTTTGCGACAACATCTCCTTTAACAACAGTGCTTTCTTCATCAATTAGCCATGAGATTTTGGCATAAGTACCTATATCCGGCACACGCACTTCTTGGGCATTGATCGGTTTTAATTCTCCTGATGCCGTAAAGAATTCATCTGATACGTTTTCACCATTCTCATCGAGGACAATGTCTTCATTAAATTCTCCGATGGAATCAATGGTTACCCCATTCAGTTTATTGTTATCAAAAATAAATTCTCCCAGCAGTGGTAGTCCCTTCACTTTTTTAAATTCCCCGTTTATCGACACGTAACTATCATTGTTTTTAGTTTTGATAAATTTCAAGGGAGCATAGGTTTTTTCAATGACGGTGTTAGACTTAATTGTTGCTTTGCCGAACATTCCAATGTGAAGCCAAGGAGGAGGCGTGTTTAATGTAATTATGATGTCATAAGCCTTGATGCCATACTCTTTGCTTTCTCCCCAATCTGAAGTATCTTTTTCAGCTAAATCTTTTGCTCTTGTGCCAACCGTTTTTACAGTGCCTTGGAGCAAATCTGTTTGTCGTCCATTGATAGCTATCGTAACGAGGTCTCCTTTTTTTAAATGATTTCTGAAGGCTTCTTTGATTTTACCTTTAAGTGCAATTGTTGTTAAATCAGGAATCGTCATGTATTTCTTTTCCCAAGAAAATCGTGTTCCTACACCGATTGATTTTACATATTTTGCATAACCGGAAATCGGAGCTACTACGGTAGTTTTATCAATTCGTTTAAGGATATCTTCTTTCTTTCGAAGCATGATTTTTTTTCCCGTCTGAGCGCTTGCTTTTTTAATGCTGGAAATTTGTTCATACTGTTTGATTTCAATTTTAAGTTTATTGATTTCTAACTCAATGTTTTCGATGCTAAGCTCTAGTTTTTTAATAGTTGAGCTTGCTACGGGTAAACTCTCTAGTTCAAAGAAGTTATTGGCATAAGATAGTTGAGCGTTTCGCTCCATTAAGGCTTCTTCAAATTTATCATATTCAGCCCTAGAAATCATTTTATTTTTAAACCGTTCTTTTGCTTTATCGAAGTCTTTATTCGCTGCAGAATGATTCATTTTAGCAATCGATAATTTCCCTTCAGCGATACGAACTTCATCAATTAGAGGGAGGGTCTTTGCCGTTGAAAGCTGTGCCTGGTAAACGGCTAGATTGTCGTTTAGTGTTTCAAGCCGATCATGCATCTCGAGGTCTCTACTATCAATTTCATCAAGGCGATTAGTTAGGTCGATTTCTGCAATCGCCAAATCAAGGTTCAATGATTCTAGCTTTTCTTTTATATTGGAATTATCAAAGCGTGTGATTGTTTCTCCTTTTTCAACCTTTTGGCCGTTGTTAGCAATGTAATCAATTGATAGATTTCTGCTTGGGCTAACAATGGCTTCTTCTTTCTCTGTAATCGTTTTAACACTTATAGTGTGTATGTACGAAATCGGCTTTTGTTTGATTTTAAACTCATCAGCGTAGCTAAGATATGAGATGAATAAAAAGAGAATTAAAAATTTAAAGTTCACTATTTTAAATGTTCTTTAACGATTGGTTTTTCGCCAAAAACCATATCTGCTAGATCGTCCAAGTCCTCAAGATTGAGAGTTGTTGCTAGTTCCCCGGAAATGCTGAAATTGAAATCATAGTTATCTGTGCTTTCTGCAATTTCGTTTTGTTTAAGTTCAGTAAAAAAGTTTCTGCCTAATTCGTAGGGTGTGGGGAGTTCCTCAAATGTTTTCCATGCATTTGTAAACTCTTTTGAAAAGATATCATTTTCAGCATGTTTTTCAAAGGAGTAGGAGGTTACTATGAAGTTTTCAATAGATCTTGTCTCTTCGCTTAAGCAAACAAAAAAGTAACTATTACTACCACGGATTTTGAGCGGGCTCCCGTCTTCATTTTTAGAGTAAGGATGATCAATTATTGAGCAGGGGATGATTACTTTTTTAAGTAGAGCGAATCTATTAGTGGGGATGATTATTTCAGGGACGTTGGCTATAGTCTTTTGATTGGTTTCGCCTATTTTGATTTTCGGCTTCTCTACTTCAACTGGCTCTGTCGTGGATACTTCATTTGTTTTAGGCGGAGACGATAGTTCTCCATTTTTAGAACAACCAATAAATGAGAGTGAAATAAGCCCTAGGATAAAACCGCTTATAAATATAAGAGGAGTTTTGTATGATGCGTTTGATTTCATCTAATCCTTGTTTTGAGAGTCGGCGAGTATCTCTTTCATGGACTCCCTAATCGTATCAACCATAACTTGTGTTTTTCGTTCAATCTCTAGATTTATAGAGTCACCCGTTTTCTTCGCTCCAAATGTAGTGAGCCTTAATGTTTCTGGTATCAGAAATACACTAAACTGTCCGGTTTCTTTGTTTATCTCGGCGACGGTTAAACTGGCACCGTTTAGGGCGATAAACCCTTTCTTGAAGATATAGCGAATCATATCTTTGGGAGCTTGAAAAGTAATGACATGATTGTTTTCAGGAGCCTCAATGTTTACAATTTCAATCATTGCATCAATATGACCTGAAAGAGGATGTCCCCCGATTTCTTGACCTTCCTTGGCTGAACGTTCAACGTTGAATGAATCATTGACCTTCATTTCTCCTAGAGTAGTCGTCTCAAGCGTTTGTTTCATTATGTCAAAAGAAACTTTATTGCCTTCAATTTTTGATACCGTTAAACAAACGCCATCGACGGCAACACTTGCTCCTAGCTCGAGCCCATTAAGAATGGGTTCATCGAAAATGAATGTGGGTGTCACTAAACCTGTTTTTGAAACTAAGTCGTGTACTTGATAGATTCCTTTTACTATTCCAGTGTACATGTTATTTAAATATTCCCCAACCTTCTTCTCTGGAGTTAGCCGTTTCGACAAAGAGAATTGGTCGAGAAACGAGTTTTTCTAAATTTCCTGTTCTTTTGTTCTTCTTTTGAACCTCGTGTGATCCGACAGTAAACCTAAAGACTAAATGAGATCTGTTGTTAGTAATATACAGATCGCAGGCTTTTTCGATTTTTTTAAATATCTTAGGATCCAGCTCGAGTTCAAGTTTCCACGAGTCCTTTTGAGGGGCTATGAATAATTCTCCTAATATACAGCAACGCCCTCGAATAAATGGATCATTAGGCGCATGCGTCTTACCAGGGAAGAATACATTAACTTTTTCGATATTGGGCCTAGGCTCTTCAACGGCGACTAGTTTAACCTCTATTTTACCTCGAATTGATTCACTTTTTGCTTCGGTTAGTGAAACGGGGTCAATCGTCGTCTTATGAAAGCCACTGGTTTCGCCAGTAATCGAGTATGCAGTCCTGGCCCAATCAGAATGTCCTTCAAATGAACAGAGCTCAGATTCGAGTGAGAGGGAATTGACGGAAATCTCAAATTTCCAGTGTTCGTATATACTATTGTCGCTCAATGTCTTATGGTTTCTTGTGTGGCCCTTGTAATTTAACGGATAATTGAAAAATTTTACATATCTGAGCTATACAGTCAAAAAGATTCTTTTGCTTGCGATTTTCTAGATTAGATATTTTATCATTTGCTTCGCGTAATTATTTAGAAATGAACAGAACACACCATTGTAACGAATTAAAACCAGAAAGTGCTGATGAACAAGTAGTTCTTGTCGGCTGGATCGATAGCGTCCGTGACCACGGAGGGATATTGTTTATCGATTTGAGAGATCGAGAAGGGATAACTCAAATCGTATTAGATCCGCAGAACGAAGAGCTGCATAGCCAATTTGGCTCATTGAAGTCAGAATCGGTGATTGAAATATCAGGGATAGTCCAACCAAGACCGGATGATACATTGAATGACAAGATCAATACAGGCCATATAGAGGTTCATGTAAAAAATCTACTCGTTCATAATGTTTCCCAGACGCCACCTTTTGCGATTGATGCAAGTTCAGATAAGGTAAATGAAGATCTTCGTTTAACTTACCGTTACTTAGATTTGAGAAGGCCTAGTAATATGAAGGTTTTAAAGTTGCGTCATGAAACGGCAAAATCTGTGCGTCGCTATTTAGAAAACAATGGCTTCATTGAAGTGGAAACTCCGATGCTATTTAAGAGTACGCCAGAAGGGGCTCGCGAGTTTTTAGTTCCAAGTCGTTTGAATCCAGCGCAATTTTACGCACTCCCACAATCACCACAGCAATATAAGCAAATGCTAATGGTTGCAGGTGTTGAACGTTACTACCAGTTGAGTCGTTGTTTCCGTGATGAAGATTTACGTGCTGATCGTCAACCTGAGTTTACCCAGATTGATATCGAGATGTCATTCATTGACCGAGAAGACATGCATGCTTTGATTGAAGGGTTGATGACGATTGTATGGAAAGACGTTCTTGGTATTGACATCAAGGCACCGTTTCAACGCATGCCATATAACGATGCAATGAATCGTTTTGGTTCAGATAAACCTGATTTGAGATTTGATCTTGAAATCCAGGACTTGAGTGAAGTGTTTCAAAAATCTGATTTTAAAGTATTTTCTGGAGCTGTTAAAAACGGGGGTGTGGTTAAAGGGCTTAATGCTAGAGGTCTGGCTGATATCACTCAGGGCGAGTTGAAGAATTTAGAAGAAATTGCAAAATCACTTGGAGCGAAAGGATTGGCTTTTATCAAGGTAGAGGACGGTACATGGAAATCACCGATTGTTAAGTTTTTCTCTGAAGAAGAGAAAGCGGCATTAACAAATCAATTTGGTTTAGTTGATGGAGATCTACTTTTCTTTGCGGCTTGTGAATGGGAAACAGCTTGTAATATTCTAGGACGTATTCGTTTGGAATCTAAAGATTTGCTTGTTAAACGAGAAAAATTGACAGTTAAGCATGATGACTATCGCTTTTTATGGGTAGTTGACTTTCCGTTGATGAGCTATGATGAAGAGCAGGGGCGTTTCGCTGCAACGCATCATCCATTTACGTCTCCAGTTGAAGAGGACATCGAGTTGATGGACTCGGATCCTAAAAAAATTCGTGGTCAGCATTATGATCTTGTTTTAAACGGAGTTGAGCTTGGTGGTGGAAGTATTCGTATTCACCAACCCGATTTACAACGTAAGGTTTTCGAAGATGTTTTGGGACTTCCTAAAGATGTTGTTGAAGATCGATTTGGTTATATGTTGAAGGCTTTTGAATATGGAGCACCTCCTCACGGTGGTATCGCATTTGGACTAGATCGTTTGGTCGCTATTTTGGCGAACAAGGACAGTATTCGCGATGTGATTGCATTTCCTAAAACACAAAAAGGATTAGACTTAATGAGTCAAAGTCCTGTGCCTGCAAGTGATAAGCAGTTGAGAGATTTACATATCAGAACAATTTCGCTTGATAAAAAAACTCAAAAATAAAGTTAAAACATGAGTGATAAAAAAGTAAGTATAGCGATCGGTTCTGATCACGCAGGCTTTAAGCATAAAGAAGCCATCATTAAGGAATTCACCTCTAAAGGTTATGAGGTGAAAGATTTTGGTACAAATTCCACGGAATCTTGTGATTATCCTGATTTCATTAGACCCACTGCTGAAGCAGTAGCTAATGGAAACTATGCCCTTGGTATCGTTTTAGGTGGAAGTGGTAATGGTGAAGCCATTGTTGCGAATAAGGTGAAAGGTATTCGATGTGCAGTATGTAGTAGTGAAGATACCGCTGTTTGGGCAAAGACTCATAACAATGCAAATGTTATTTCATTAGGAGAAAGAGTCGTGAGTGAAGCGCTTGCACTTAAAATAGTTGATATTTGGATCAATGCTGAATTTGAAGGTGGTCGTCACTTAAATAGAATTAACAAAATAGAAATTTAAACAATAAACCGATATTATCATGGCTGAAGACGACAAAGAAAAAGAAGACAAACCAAAAGAAGGTGTACAAAGCCTTATTCAAAATAAATTTTTAGAGGATAGAAAAATCTTTCTCTGGGGTGAAGTGAGTGATAAGTCTGCAAAAGAAATCACGGAGAAACTCATGTACCTTGAGATAAATGATCCAGGTAAAGATATCTTCTTCTATATAAATACACCCGGTGGTTCAATTACTGCGGGGATGGCTGTATATGATACAATGAAAATGATATCTTCACCAATAACCGTTATTGTTACTGGTATGGCTGCAAGTATGGGATCTATTCTTCTTTGTGGTGCAGAGAAGGGGAAGAAATTAGTTTATCCTCACTCTAGAGTTTTGATTCACCAGCCCTTGATTTCTGGCCGCATGATTGGTCCTGCATCAGATATTCATATACAAGCTCAAGAAATGGAAAAATTGAGAGTTGAATTAAATCGTATCCTTTCTGAAACATCCGGTCAGTCATTGGCTAAAATTGAAAAAGATACAGATCGCGACTTTTATATGACTGCGGAAGAAGCTATTAAATATGGCTTGGCTGATGCAATTGTTGAGAAAATCTAAGGATTAGTTTTTCATATAGTATTTTGGATTTAATCATGATCTAGCACATCGTATTCTGGAAGTTAAAGGAAGGCGCTCATGGGCAGTCTGATGAAGCCAATGCGAATGAGATTAAGCGACTACTTGAAAGTCTGAATGGTAAAATCGAGAGCATTGAAAAGCTTGAAGTTGGTTTTAATTTTGTAGAAAACTCGAATGCTTTCGATGTCGCGTTATATTCTGAATTTAAGAGTAAGGCTGACCTTGATGCTTATCAGGTTCATTCCTTGCACGTAGCCGCTAAAGTTTTTATTGGAGAAGCAACATCTGATCGTAAAGTTGTAGACTACGAGATATCGTGAGATGAGTGACGAGAAGAAAAGTTTTAGCGATCGCAGGGAGTTTCCTCGTTATAATATATACCCTCCAATTTTCGTGAATGTTCTTTGTGTTCATTCTGGAAAGAAGCATCAAGCTGAACTTACAAATTTGTCCGAAAGCGGGATGAGTATTAGAAGTTTAGAAGACATTGATTTTGATCAACCGATTACTATTTACTTTAACTTTAATGCGGAAGTTTCTGAGCCAGCCAAAATTGCTTTAAAAACAAAGTGTGCTTGGTCGGGTGAGGATGATGTTACAAAGATGAAACAATACGGTGTTTCTTTTTTAACGATTAGTGAATCTGCGATTATTATGATTATCATAAAGCAGTTTGGCGAAAAAGATTTAAGTTAGCCGAATTATGAGTTGTTCTTCAGTAAGTGTATTGAATCAGAAGCTTACTCGAATGTTTCGGGGTTTTGCTCTTGGGAGTCGCATTTTCACTTTAGTTGGATTACTCTGCAGTTTTGCTTCATTACATTATCTTGAAGCGAATATACCTGATCCAGACCTTTTTGATGGTTCATTATATGAAAAAACGCAATCAAACTCAACGAGTGGTGGTTCTGCTGGAGGCGTTAAAACTGAATCTAAAGCATCCTCGAAGGGGATCGAAGGCGCTCAGTCTGGAAAATTAGAAAAGACTGAAATTGGAA
>CAWUTK010000103.1:0-3488 GCA_963924785.1 uncultured Opitutales bacterium | reverse complement strand
TGGATGCATATAGCCGAAAAATAATCGGCTGGGCCTTTTCTGAATCACTAGAGGCAGATATTGTAATTTCAGCGTTGAAGATGGCTATTCTTAGTCGCAAGAAAATTAATTCAGGAATAATGTTTCATTCAGACAGGGGCGTTCAGTACACCAGTGGCGCTTTTAAAAGTATTCTCTCTGAACATAAATTCGTCCAAAGTATGAGCCGTAAAGGCAATTGCTATGATAATGCTAAATCCGAATCGTTTTTCTCAACACTTAAAAATGAATTTGTATATAGATATGATTTCGAAACAAAACAGGAGGCCCGACAGGGAATCTTCGAATGGATTGAAGCATTCTATAATCGACAAAGAATCCATTCTTCATTGAACTATCAATCACCGATTGACTTTGAATATATCAATAACTAACAATATGAATAATAGCGCAATCTTGGTGTAAAGTTTTTAAGGGAGAGCTCAACTCCACCTGCTGTGACAAGACTGTTCTTCTCAGTGGGATAATGTTGTTGCGTATCCCGGTTTCCTTGAATGCATCTTGATGGAGATGTATTAGGACGTTTCTCTGTGAACGAGAATTAAAGGAACTTTGATAATTGTTTTTTCTAGATCACGTTGCTCACTGAGATTTTGGATGAGTGTGATTGTTTCATCCGCCATTGTTGCGAAATCTTGTTCAAACCCGCTGATCGATTTGTGCGAGCAGTTGTTGATATCTAAAATATCATAGCCAATAATTTTCGCTTTCTTAGGAATTTTTATTTTTAAGATTTCCAAGCAATTAGCTACACCAATGGAGGTCTTTTCATCAATACAGAAAAATAAGTCAGCGTCTTTATGTTTCTCTACGAATTTCTGTAAATCGAGCATTTCTAGAATACGATTGTGGTTACCATTGAGAATGATGCGGCTGAGATTTTCAGGAGGGTTGCCTGATTTCATCCATATATGCTCAAATCCTTGGAATCGGAGTTCTGTATGTGTCCAACTCGTATGATCTCTGAAGCCGACTACAACTGCTTTTTTGACATTCTTCTTAGCTGCATACTTGGCTGCTTCTTGTCCGCTTTCAAAGCTATCCGGATTTATTATGTATGGGCTCTTGAGTGCAAAATCGACATTGATCCCAATTACGTTAGCTGGGATATCTTTTAGTTTTTTATAGTAATCCTGAATTCCTCCAACAACGAGCATAACATCTGCTTGTAAAATGCGTTCAGTTGGCATTTCTTTATCAGGGTGGTAGAGGTAGAGTTCAATTTCTATATCTAACTCTTTTAAGCATTTTCTTAAGCGAAAAAACAACTCTTGGTGACCTGCGAAATTAATGCAATTTTTTCCTGCGGTAATCATCGCGACTTTTAAGTTTTGAAAGATCTTGTCTTGAACCGATTTTGATAATTGATAGCGGCCGTTTTTCTTTGGTGTTATCCATTTTGAATCTTCTAATGCTTTGAGTGCCTGCCAAGTAGAGTGCCTGTTGATATCAAGCATTTCTGATAGCTTTCGAACCGACGGGATGTTTTGATTTGGTTTGTATACCCCGGTTTTAATTTTCTGTACAATGGACAGCGCAGCAGATTTTACATTGGGTGGTAGAGATTCAATGACGACGTTGTTTTGCATACATTATGCATGTCATTAAAATGTCATATGTCAATTGATGAATGACATTAATCGGAGAGGGATGTTGCTTAATGAATTAGATTCGAGGTTGATTTTTTGGAAGGGGAGAGTTCTTGTTATTTTGGGTTTTGGGAGAATTTAAAAGAGCTGGGGGCGTGTTATTGCTCCGATCTTGGTATTTAACGCTGGTGTTGGTGCCTTTATTCTGTTGCATGTTGGTGTGTGGATCGAAGAACTGTTCACAATAAAGCTAAATAAAGAAAGGAAATAAAATGAAGGCTATTGGATATAAACAGAATGGAGCGATCTCTGCAGTCGACGCATTAATTGAATTTGAAGCGGAGACGCCTGAATTAAGGGGGAAGGATCTTTTGGTTGAGATTAAGGGTATTTCGGTGAATCCTGTTGATACAAAAGTCAGAACGAGAATGGCACCAGCGCAAGGTATTAAGGTAATTGGTTATGATGCGGCAGGTGTTGTTAAACAGGTTGGGAAAGATGTCAGTAAATTTAAAGTGGGTGATGAAGTGTTTTACGCTGGTGACCTAACTAGGGCGGGGGTAAATGCCGATTTACATGCGGTTGATGAGAGGATTGTCGGCAAGAAACCTCATTCGTTAAATTTTGCTGAAGCGGCTGGTTTTCCACTGACGTCTATTACAGCTTGGGAGATTTTGTTTGATTCTTTTGGACTTAAGGAAGGAGAGGGAAAGGGGCAAGACTTGCTCATTATCGGTAGTGCCGGAGGAGTCGGATCGATTCTTATTCAACTGGCTAAGAAGTTGACTGGGTTGAATGTCATTGCGACTGCTTCTCGACCTGAAACAATAGAATGGGTTACGAGGATGGGTGCAGATTCTGTGATCAATCACAGAGAGTCACTGGTTGATCAAATGAAGCAGTTGGGCGTTGAGCCTCGTTATGTCGCTTCCTTAAATGGAACAGAAGGGCATTTCCCTGCGATCGTTGAGTTGATAAAACCTCGTGGTCATATTGCATTGATTGATGACCCGCAATCTCTGGATATTAATTCTATTAAGCCTAAATCTTTGAGCTTTAGTTGGGAGTTTATGTTTGCTCGATCCATGTTCGAAACCGAGGATATTGAAAAACAGCATGAACTGTTAAATCGAGTTTCTGAACTTATAGATGCCGGCGAGTTGATTTCCACAGTGACTAATAATTTAGGGAAAATGAGTGTTGAAACACTTATTGAAGCACACCTGCAGCAAGAATTAGGTAGTGTGATCGGGAAAAATGTGTTGGATGGTTTTTCTGTTTAATGGAGAGGTTAAACAACTTAAGTTTTTGATTTTATCCAGATAAAGGCACGGTGATTTTAGTCATAATGTTAGCGTTAGGTTTTGATGAATGAAGAGTGCTTAACGGGCTTTTTAAAGGGTGATGTTTTTTTATGCGCATACATAGACTCTATTGCTAGAATCGAAAATGAATTAGTTCAGCGTAACGGGAGAAAATGATCAGTTTAGGTCCCTACTTTTGAAAATGCTAAAGACTAGTCTCCAGCTTGATTTTAACAGTTTGAATATTAATGGTTAACGAAAAAATCAGTTGATTCGATTCAATTTACTTGCCCTATTGAGTAACTTTTACATATTTCTCCATTCTTAAGGTATGCCGAACTAGCTCAATTGGTAGAGCAGTTGACTCTTAATCAATTGGTTCAGGGTTCAAGTCCCTGGTTCGGTACCATTTCTTTATCAGCGGTTTAGGTGTGTTTTCTGCAGCGATTAGAGTGCCCGTAAATTGCTATCTTACACCCGTCTTACACCCGAATTACCTTTAATTTGTTAAATTAGAGGTTTTACTCCTCACCTAACTCAACCTCGGACAACCCAT
>CAWUTK010000102.1:0-24206 GCA_963924785.1 uncultured Opitutales bacterium | reverse complement strand
ATACTGTGAACCAAAATCAAGAACAAGGATAGTTTGTGTCATAGCTAAAACCTTAATTGTATATTACTATGTCCACATTCGGGACACTTTACTTTAGTCAATTTCATTGAATTTGTATTATAAATATTTGCACATTTTACGCAATGAAAAATCGCTACCTTTTGAGCATTAGAGTACATTCGGAGACGACTTTTGCTATAATACGACCAGAAAAATGCCCCTGTCCCTAAAAATATTATTATAAATAATAAAAGAAAGATCTCTAAGGGAAATAGTATCAATGGATATAATTTTAACTAAAACAAAGTTTTATCCATCAAGTAAAACTTGTTGAATAAAATAAAAAGGAAAACTTAAGCCTTTTCTTCTACCGTTTCAGATTTACTTTCACTTGATTCCTCAGCCACAACATCTTCTGAAACGTCAATCGCCTCTATTTCCTCTACCGCCGGCTCTTGTTTTTCAGACTTCTTGGCTTTTGCTTTTTTCTTAGGTTTTCTCTTTTGGTAACCTTCATCAGTATCAGGAATCAATTCAATAAGAGCCATCTCTGCAGCATCACCACGTCGAGTTCCCAGTTTATAAATTCGAGTATAACCTCCAACTCTTTTTTCAAAATCAGATGCTCGTTCATCAAATAGTTGACGAACTGCAGTTAAATTACGGATACGTGCAATCGCTAGTCTTCTATAATGAAGGCTTTGTTCTGGCGTGGAAGCTTTAGCCGCTTTTTTCGCCAAAGTAATTACCTTTTCTGCAAATGGTCTTAATGCTTTTGCTTTCGCTAATGTCGTTTGAATGCGTCCATGCTCTATTAATGAGCTACATAAATTAGCCAATAAAGAGGAACGATGAGCTGTTATTAGGCCCAATGTATGTTTTTGTTTACGGTGTCTCATTTAAAATCCTCTCGGTAAATATTTTATGCTTCTGTAATATTATCAATCAATCGCTCATCAAGCTTCATACCTAATGACAGTCCAAGTTGCTCTAACTTGTCTTTAATTTCATTAAGTGACTTTTTACCAAAGTTACGATACTTCAACATTTCTGGTTCAGACTTCAAAGCCAATTCACCAACAGTTGTAATGTTCGCATTATTTAAGCAATTTGCCGCACGAACAGAAAGTTCAATTTCATTAACGCTCATATTTAACAATTTACGCAAACGATTATGCTCTTCACTTACTTCTTTGCTTTCACTTTCAAATTCGATTTCCTCTTTATCAACTTCGTCAAAAATCTCTAAATGATGCTTAATAATAACAGCAGAATGTTTTAATGCTTCATCTGGAGTAATCCTTCCATCAGTAGTAATCTCTAAAATCAACCTGTCAAAGTCAGTCATTTGTCCCACACGTGTATTTTCAACATCGTAACGAACCAATCGTACTGGGCTAAAAATTGAATCAATAGCAATCACACCGATTGGTTGATCTTCTTTCTTATTTTCTTCCCCTGAACGATATCCACGACCAACAACAACTTCTAACTCAGCGTAAAACCGTTGTGGTTTGTCTTGAGTTAACAAAACTAAGTCTTTATTCAAAATTTCTACATTTGAATCACCGCGAATATCTGCAGCTGTAATAGGGCCTTCTTTTTCAACATCAATAATCAATGTCACCGGCTCTTTTTTATGAGACTTAAGAAGTAACTTTTTAAAATTCAATACGATTTCAGTAACATCTTCGAGAACACCTTCCATACTCTGGAATTCATGTTGAGCTCCATCAATACGAATTGAAGACACCGCAGCACCTTCAATAGATGTCAGCAGTACTCTTCTCAAAGAATTACCTAATGTATGACCATAGCCAGCTTCAAATGGCTCTGCTACGAATCTTGCAAATGTATCTGTTGCTGAATCTTCTTCTTTAACTAATCTTTGTGGAAGTTCAAACTTTCCTAAACGCTTTGACATAATTCTACCTCTTTACTTTTAATTAACCTTAGGATAATTAAACATTCTATAATTTTAAAATTAACGACTGTAGTATTCTACAATTAACTGTTCATTGATATTCGCATCGATTTCATCTCTTTCAGGAACACGATTTACTGTAGACTGTAATGTATCAGCATTAACAACTAACCAAGGAGTCACTGTCCGATACTGACTGTCTTCAAGGTTTTGCGTAGCTAACTGACGTGAAGAAGCTTTTTCTCTAACTTCAATTTGGTCACCTGGCGATACTTGAAAACTAGGTATGTCAACTTTTTGGCTATTAACCTTAAGGTGGCCATGATTAACAAATTGCCTTGCTGCCTTACGACTTCTAGCCAAGCCTAACTTGTAAACAACATTATCCAATCTCGTTTCAAGTAGTTGTAAAAAATTCTCACCAGTTACACCTTTTCTTTTCTTAGCCTTTTCAAAAGTCAACCTAAACTGTTTTTCGGTTAGGCCATACATATAACGTAACTTTTGTTTTTCATTTAAACCAATTGAGTACTCACTGATTTTACGCCTTAATCTTGGACCATGCTGCCCAGGAGGATAAGGTTTTCTCTCAGATGCCTTCTTAGAAGGAAAAATTTCTTGGTTAAAACGCCGATTAATTCGAGCGACTGGTCCTGTATAACGAGACATAAATATTCTTTTTTTATAATTTGTTTAATAAATTTAATCTACACACGCCTTCTTTTTGGCGGTCTACATCCATTATGCGGAACAGGTGTAACATCTAAAATAGCTGTGATAATAAATCCCAATGACTGCAAGGCTCTAACCGCTGCGTCACGACCCATACCTGGTCCTTTCAACTTAACGACAACTTCTTTTAGTCCATGTGACATGGCAACCCTACCTGCATCCTGCGTTACAACTTGAGCGGCATAGGCAGTTGATTTACGAGAACCTCTAAAGTTACATTTGCCGGCACTCGACCATGAAATGACATTACCCTTAGTATCGGCAAAATTGACCTTGGTGTTATTAAATGTTGCAAGAACATTTACTTGACCACTTGTTACGTTTTTACTTTTTTTGGCGCGGCGGATACGACTCGTATCAACATCAGCACTCAAAAGATCTGCAGCTGTTTCAGTAGCAGGTTTTTTAACACCATCTTCTGTTTTCTCTACATCAGTAGATGCATCTTTCTTGCTATCTTTAGTAGCAGGTTTTTTAGCAGTATCTTCAGTCTTCTCCACCTTAGTAGATGCATCCCTCTTGTTATCTTTAGTTTCACCTGCCGCAACCGCAACAGGCTCTTCTTTTTCTTCAACCTTATCTGTCATAAATATCCTTATTTCTTTCGAACAACTCCGACTGTTTTCCTGCCGCCCTTACGAGTCCTCGCATTGGTAATAGTTCGTTGTCCTCTAACGGGTAATCCACTTTGATGACGGATACCTCTATAGGAACGAATTGCTTGTAAGCGTTTTAAATCACTAGCCACGCTTCTTCTCAAGTCGCCTTCAACTACATAATTTTTCTCCGTTATAATCGAAGCAATTTTATTTAATTGTTCCTCAGACAACTCATGTGCACGAAGATCTGGCGAAAACCCGCTTTCTCCAATAATTAATTTCGCACGTGTTGGTCCGATGCCATACACATATCGCAATGCATACTCCAGCTTCTTGTTATTCGGTATATCTACTCCTAGTAATCGTGGCATTTTTCTTTATTATATGGTTTTTTTGAGAAAAGCTTTGGAAAATAGCAGTTTTTGCTATTTTGAAAAGCTAATTTTTCAATTTTGTTAAAATTTCTGGTTTATCATCACAAACGAGAACCGTATGTTCAAAATGAGATGCGGATTTTCGATCCTTAGTGACAGCTGTCCAACCATCGGGTAAAATTTCGATAACAGGTGATCCCATCGTAATCATTGGCTCAATAGCAAGAGTCATACCTGCTTGTAGCCTTGAACCTGTTTTCTTTTTGCCAAAATTAGGGATTTGAGGCTCTTCGTGCATTTCTCGTCCAACGCCATGCCCCACAAAATCTCTAATAATTGAAAAATCTCTTTTTTCTACAAAAGTTTGGACTGCGTTAGAAATATCTCCCACCCTTTTTCCCGGTTTTACGCTTTTTAATGCATAATAAAATGCATCTTCAGCCGTTTGGACCAATTCTTCGACTTTAGGATCAACTGTACCTACAGTAACAGTCCTTGCATTATCTCCTATAAATTCTCCGTACTGAACAACAATATCAACAGAGACACAATCTCCAGATTTTATTATTCTATTTTTTGTGCCTATTCCATGTACAATTTCTTCATTAACGGAAATACAAGTATAAGAAGGAAAGCGTCTACCCCCAACATTATAATCATAACATGCACTCCTAGCACCTAACTCTGAAATATATAGCTTACCAAGTTGATCGAGCTCATATGTAGAAATCCCTTCCTCAACTCGATTACAGACTCGATCTAATACGGTAGCTGCAACTAAGCATGCTTCACGCATTTTCTGTATTTCGAAATCTGTTTTAATTGGAATCATCAAATTATTTAATAAAAGATGCGACTAAACCAAATACAAACAAACATATACCTAAAAATATAAGAGGACTCCATACTTTCCAAAAGTCCTTAAGACCCGCACTGTCAACAAATTGATTTGAACGTGCTGCACTCCTAGATTTCCTTTTCCCTTTCTGAAGAAACCCATCATAATGTCTTTGAAGTAAAAATGTCTCAATTTGACGCATTGTATCCAACAAAACACCTACTGTAATCAACATACCCGTTCCTCCAAAAAATATAGCGATTTTATAAGGAATCTTATAGAAATTCAAAAGAAGATCTGGGAAAACAGCTATAGCGGTAAGAAAGATCGCTCCCGACAGGGTTAATCGAGTCATTACAAAATCAAGGAACAACGCTGTTTTTTCTCCAGGTCTAACCCCTGGAATATAACCGCCATTCTTTTTTAAGTCATCTGCAATTTGAATAGGTTTAAACATTATCGAAACCCAAAAGTAACTAAAAACCAAAATCAAAGTTGCATAGACAACATAATAAACCCAAGTCCCTCTTGTGATAATTGCTGCAAAATCAATAAAAAATGTCCAACCCGTAGCGGCTCCTATCTGAGTACAAATCTGTGCAGGAAACATTAAAATCGCGCTGGCGAAAATCACTGGCATGACTCCAGAATAATTAATTTTCAAGGGTAAGAACGAACTTTGTCCTCCAAACATTTTACGGCCAACAATGCGTTTAGCGTACTGAACCGGTATTTTTCGCTGAGCTTGAGTTACCGCAATTATACCTGCGATCACAATAAAAAGTAAAAATAACATCAAAATTGCTTGAGGCAATCTCAAGTTAGTTGCTTCAAGGTCAATAGGTTGCTCAAAAAACATTGTATAAGCAGAAGCAACGGCACTTGGCAAATCGGATAAAATCCCGACCATAATTAATAAAGAAATACCATTACCGATTCCTTTTTGTGAAATTTGCTCACCAAGCCACATCAAAATGCAACTTCCCGTAGTTAATAAAATCGTTGATTTAATGATAAACCAAAACGATGGATCCACCACGACTGGCCCATAATCCTTTATACTAAAGTTTCCACCGATCAAACTTCCTGGATTCGTTTTCATGGCATAAATTAATAATGAACCCTGAACTACACAAATAATTAAAGTAAGATAACGCGTGTATTGGCTAATTTTTTGACGACCTATATCTCCCTCCTGCTGTAAACGTGCTATCACTGGAAACACCGCCCCCATCAATTGCATTATTATAGATGCGCTAATGTATGGCATTATCCCTAACGCAAATACAGCACCTTTCAGTAACGCTCCACCTGTAAACATATTATAAAAACCAACAAGACTTCCACCGGAAGCCATTGATTGATCCTGGAAAAATGCTTTAAGAGGAGTGGGGTCAATCCCCGGCAATGGTATATTTGCTCCAACACGAGCAATGAACAACAATGCCAGTGTAAAGAATATTTTTTGCCTTAATTCTGGTATTTTAAGGCAATTAACAAATGCAGATAACATATTTATTAGTTTTCGTTAATGGAGTTGTAGCGTCGAATTATTAACTTTCGTTAATAATCGCCTCACCACCGGCAGCTTCAATTTTGCTTTTAGCCGCTTCAGAAAACTTATCTGCTTTTATCTTAATAGCCTTAGTTAACTCACCTACTGCAAGGACTTTTAAGCCTGCTTTTTCATTGCGACAAAAATTGTTATCCAACAAGAATTGCTTATCAATGACCGCATCCGTTTCAATTAAATCCAAGTCACCTAAATTTACTAGATTATAATGCGTTTTGAAATCAAAATTACTAAATCCGCGTTTTGGCATCTTACGAAACATTGGCATTTGCCCACCTTCAAAACCAGGTGCAAGACTATAGCCCGAACGAGATTTAGCACCGTTATAACCTCGGCAACAGGTTTTCCCGTGTCCGTTGCCTTCGCCACGACCTAGTCTTTTTCTACGATGAGTGGATTTTCCGCCTGATGGAATTTCGTGTAAATTCATATTATTCTCCTAATTGCTTGTAAATTCTAGATTTTACCTCTTTTTTGGGCAAACTGTTCTTTAGTCTTAAGTTTTCTCAAACCAGCTAGGGTAGCATTAACCATAGCCATCTGGTTATTAGAGCCTAGAGATTTTGAGAGAATATTCTTAATCCCAACTGCCTCCAATACAGCTCTAACGCCTCCACCAGCGATAACACCAGTTCCTGGTCCAGCGGGTTTTAGAATTACCTTCCCTCCATCGGATAAACCAACAATAGGATGTGGAATAGTATCTCCATTCAAATTAATCTTTTCGATATTTTTCCGAGCTTGCTCTGTTCCCTTTCTGATAGCTTCAGGAACTTCTTTAGCTTTACCAAAACCAACGCCAACTCCGCCACCACCTTTATCGCCAGATACAACTAAAGCCGAAAAGCTAAAACGCCTTCCACCTTTAACCACCTTGGCACAACGATTAATGAAAACCACTTTATCAGTGAAATCGGATTCTTCTTCTTTTTGAGGTTTCCCTCTAGATTTTCTTGCTGGATTCATATTCATACTAAAATTTAATTCCTGATTCACGTGCAGCATCTGCAAATGCTTTGACAACACCATGATATTTTTTCCCACCTCGGTCAAATACAATACTGCTAATCCCTTGCTTTAGAGCCTTTTCGCCAATATCTTTTCCTAGAATAGTGGCACCTGCAATATTAGCAGAGAGCTTTTCGTCTCTTTTGTCTTTTGATAAAGTAGATGTAAAGAGAACAGTCTTACCTTCAATATCATTGATCAACTGGGCATATATATGCTTTTCTGAAAATGTTACAACAAGCCTAGGTCTCTCGCTTGTGCCATTAATTTTCTTACGGATTCGATAACGCCTGTTGCGTAACAATAATTGTTTCTTTTTAAGTTTCATAATCAAATCCTCACCTATGCGGTCTTCTTTCCTTCCTTGCGTCTTACAAATTCACCAACGATACGAACACCCTTACCTTTATATGGTTCAACTGGGTAATAAGATTTAATACTAGCAGCCACCTGACCGACAAGATGCTTATCAACGCCTTCTACTTTAACGTTAGTATTCTCAGTTACAGTAACTTTGATCCCCGCGGGAATCTTATGTTCTATCGGATGAGAATAGCCGAGTGCTAAGTCGATAACATCACCCTTAACTGCAGCTTTAAAACCGACCCCGTTAATAATTAATTCTTTTGAATAACCTTTCGAAACGCCTATCACCATACTGTTAATGATAGAACGTGCTGTTCCATGCATTGCACGGGCTAATTTACTACTATTTGCGGGTTCAACTCCGATGACACCATCTTTCAACGTTAAAACCACATTATGATCAAACGCTTTATCGATTTCACCTAAAGGTCCTTTTATATTTACATTCCCACCGTCAATTTTCACATCAACCTTATCCGGAACACCAATTGGCAGTTTACCTATTCTACTCATATTTATCTATCTCCTACCACAAAGTACAAATAAGCTCACCGCCTACTTTTTGCTTTCTAGCTTCTTGGTTTTTAAGAATTCCCCTTGAAGTACTCAAAATTGATATACCCATTCCTCCTAAAACTTTAGGAATCTCTGTATATTTAAAATAGAGTCTACGGCCAGGCTTACTAGCCCGTTGAATATCTTCTAAAACTGAAGTATCTCCTTGATACTTCAATGTTAATGTTAAAACATTATGCCCTTTTTCATTAGCATCTTGTTTGAAGTCTAGGATATACCCTTCTTCTTTTAAAATTCTTGCAATACTTAACCTTAATTTTGAATACTGCACAGTACAGGTTTCTTTTCCTGCATTGCAACTATTACGTATACTAGTTAAATAATCTCCGATTGTGTCATGAATAGCCATTAAAATACCTTTTTTATAAATTACCAAGATGATTTCATTACTCCAGGGAGCTTACCATGACAGGCTAGTTCCCGGAAGGTAAGTCTTGAGACCCCAAACTTACGAATAGTTGATCGAACCCTACCCGTGATAGAACACCTGTTGCTCAGACGAACAGGCGATGAATCTCTAGGAAGTTTTGCCAACTTATCCTGTGCCTTATAAAAATCTTCATCTGAAGTTTTAGGATCTTTCAAAAGTGCTTTTAATGCATTTCTGCGCTCAGCATACTTCTCAACCATTCTGGCTCTTTTCTTGTTACGTTCAACTGTTGCTTTCTTTGCCATAATATTTTAATAAATTTTTAATTCTCTTCTTCTGCAGAATGCACCCTAAAAGGCATTCCTAACGTAGCTAATAGTTCTTTTGCCTCATCATCATTTGTAGCAGAAGTTACAATAGTGATATCTAATCCAATCGTCTTATTTGTGTTCTCTAACGATATCTCTGGAAATATACTGTGATCTTTAATTCCAATACTATAATTACCTGTTCCATCTAAACGATTAGGAATTCCTCTAAAATCTCGGATGTTTGGTAGAGCTATCGCCATAAAGCGGTACAAAAACTCCCACATTTGATTACCCCTTAAAGTAACCTTAACGCCAATTGGCATACCTTCTCTTAATTTGAAATTCGATATACTCTTGGTTGCTTTAGTCAAAACGACTTTTTGTCCAGAAATCTTTGTCAAATCCTCAACAATATCTTTTATTGATGTTTTATCTAAAACAGCAGAAAAGCCTGAATTCAAAGTGATTTTTTCCAATTTAGGAACTTGATGGATATTTTCATATCCTCTCGCTTTTGTCAGTTCAGAGACAACAGTCTTATTATAAAATTCTTTTAATACTACACTAGCCATGATTAAATAAGCTTATTAATTAGCTTTTGGTGTTTTGTTTACTATCAAATTTTTCGACAAGCATTACATTAGAGTAATGAACACTTCCTTCTTTTTCGATGATAGACCCTTCTGGGTTTTCCTGAGTTTTTTTCATATGCTTTTTTTGCATATTTACACCCTCTACGATAATCCGGTCGTTATTAGTAAGAACCTCTAAAACCTTCCCTCTTTTTCCTTTGTGTGAACCAGTAATTAACACTACTTCGTCACCCCTTTTTAATTGCTTTGCCATTTTATAATACTTCCGGTGCTAATGAAATGATCTTCATAAACTTTTGTCTTAATTCTCGAGCAACAGGCCCAAATATACGACTACCCTTTGGATTGCCATCTGCATTGAGAATAACTACCGCGTTATTATCAAAACGCAAATAACTCCCATCAGCTCGACGAATCGGTGCTCTAGTACGAACAACTACCGCTTTAATAACCTCTCCTTTCTTCGTGCTAGATTCAGTAGAACTATCTTTAACATGACAGACTACAACATCACCGACTGATGCAGTCTTCTTCAACTGCCCCAGACGCCTAATTACCATTGCTGTTTTTGCTCCTGTATTATCAGCAATTTCAACTTTACTTCTTAATTGTATCATTTAATAAACCTTTTTATTCGACTAAATCATTTAGGAGCTACTTTAGTAATTTGAACGACTCTCCACCGCTTCAATTTACTAATTGGTCTAGTTTCCATGATATCCACTTGATCACCAACTCCACAAGAGCTCTCCTCGTCATGTGCATGAATTACCGTTCTACGCTTAATTTCTTTATGGTAACGAGGATGAGGTATCTTATACAAATAAGCAACTTTCACTGTTTTATTGCCTGATACACTAGTTACTACACCAGAAATAGACTTTCTTTTATTTCTTTCCATTACTAAATTATTTTTCTTTTTCTGATATAATTGTATTCACCCTTGCGATATCTTTTCGCAATTTATTTAACTCGTGTGGTGCCTCAACCTGACCTGTTTGTTTTCTTAATTTTAAATTAAGTAGCTCTTCAGAAAAATCTCTTTTCTTCTTCTCTAACTCAATTATTGACAATTCATTCAATTCTTTACTTTTCATCTGATTACTCCATTCCTTCACGATTAATAAAACGGCAATGTAAAGGAAGTTTTGCGTCACCTAATCTCATAGCTTCTCTAGCCGCAGACATTGTACAACCTGATATTTCGAATAATACCATTCCAGGCTTGATAACTGCAACCCAATACTCAACTGAACCTTTACCTTTACCCATTCTGGTTTCAGCAGGTTTTTTAGTTATAGGTTTTTGTGGAAAAACACGAATCCATACTTTTCCTTTTCTTTTCAAATATCTAGTCATTGCAACTCGAGTTGCCTCAATCTGCCTAGAAGTAATCCACCCTCTTTCAAGAGATTGCATTCCAAAGTCACCAAATGCTAAAGTGGTGCCCCTCTTGGCAGTTCCCCTATTTCTACCTGTTTGGACTTTCCGATATTTTGTTCTTGCTGGTAATAAAGCCATTGTTATCCCTTTATTTCGTTTCTTCTGGTTTTATACAAATCCAACACTTAACCCCGATTGTTCCATATATAGTTTTAGATTCTACTGATCCATATTGAATATCCTCTCTTAATGTGTGAAGAGGAACTCTACCCGAACGTTGCTGTTCAGTTCTTGCAATTTCTGATCCACCTAATCGACCAGAACACTGAATTCTTATCCCATCAGCCCCCATAGACATAGTCGTTTGAACGGCTTTTTTCATCGCTCTTCTAAAAGCAATTCGACGCTCTAATTGTAGGGCCACACTTTGTGCAACTAAACTTGCATTTAAATCTGGTTTCTTAATTTCTTGTATATCAAGAATGATATCTTTACCCACTTTCTTAGCCAATAGCTCTTTAAGCTTGTCAAGTTCTTGCCCTTTACGACCAATCACAATGCCTGGTCTAGCAGTAAAGACTTTCACTCGAATTCTATTTGAAGCGCGTTCAATAAAAACTCTCGGTACAGATGCATACCTCAACTTTTCTTGAATAAATTCACGAATCATGTAATCTTCCGAAAGGAAAGATGAATATTCTTTTTTGCTCGCATACCAGCGAGACTCCCAGTCTCTTCTTACTCCTAAACGGAAACCTATTGGATTTACTTTTTGTCCCATAATAAATTCTTTTAATTAATTAGATAATACAATCTTGATATGACTGGTTCTCTTTTTGTAAGGATGTCCCGAACCTCTTGCTGCTGGTCGAAAACGTTTAAAAGCAGGGCCTTCCTCAACTAGCGCCTTCTCAATAATTAGATTATCTGCTAACAACTCGTGATTGTTCTCTGCATTCGCAATTGCCGATTTTATTGTTTTTTCCAATAAACGTGCAGCCTTGCGCGGTGTTATTTTTAAAACATCCAATGCCTCGGTAACATTCATTCCTTGAATTTCCCTAGAAACCTCTCTTAGTTTCTTAGGAGAAATCCTTACGTATTTAGTATATGCCTGAACTTCCATTTTTTATAAAATATTTCTATTTTTGAGTGTGAGGATTGTGTGTTTTGAAATTTCTAGTTGGAGAAAATTCACCGAGCTTGTGACCAACCATATTCTCTGTAACATACACAGGAACGAAAGACTTGCCGTTGTGAACAGTTAAGTTCAACCCAACAAAATCTGGCGTGATAGTAGATCTTCTAGACCAAGTCTTAATTGGTTTCCGATTATTTGCTTCCTGAGAAACTGTGACTTTTTTCATCAAATTTGAATCGACAAAAAAACCTTTTTTAATTGAACGTCCCATGTAAAATTACTCCTTACTTCCTTTTTAATTTACGTCCATTCCTACGAACAAGAATAGAAGAGTTTGTTGTCTTAGATTTTTTTCTAGTCGGAAAACCTTTCGATAATTGCCCCCAAGGTGACATCGGATGTCCACCCCCTGAAGTTCTACCTTCACCACCACCCATAGGATGGTCAACAGGGTTCATTGCTACACCTCTAACGCGAGGTCTTCTGCCTAACCAACGACTTCTACCCGCTTTACCGATAGTTGCTTTTTGATGAGCAATATTTCCAACGATTCCGATTGTTGCCATGCTATTCGCATCAATCAATCGCAATTCCTTACTAGGCATTTTTAAAATCGCTTTACCATTATCGATATTCACTAATTGAGCACTCGTTCCCGCAGATCTTGCAATTGCGGCTCCACCTCTTGGTTGCATTTCAATCGCATGAATATTCGTAGATGGTGGAATGAATTTCAAGGGCATTGCATTACCCACTTCAAATTCAATCGCTTTATCAGAGCTCATTATTTGACTACCAACAACCAATTTATTTGGAGCTAAGATGTAATTCTTAGTTCCATCAGCATAAACAATTAATGCAATATTAGCCGTACGATTTGGATCATACTCAATAGCCTCTACTGTAGCTGGTTCATTAAGATGGTTTCTTCTATGGAAATCAATAATACGATACTTTCTCTTATGGCCACCACCGCGACGGCGAGAAGTGATTCTACCATAACAATTCCTCCCCTTCGCACGATGGTTACTTTTTACAAGACTTTTCTCTGGAGTTTTCTTAGTGATTTCATCGGACTGATTTTTTAAATAAAACCTTTGTGCCGGTGTAATTGGACGATGTGATACTATAGCCATTTTCTTTGAATTTATAAATTTATATACAACTTAGATCATTTGAATCGTTTCACCTTCTTTCAAGGTAACAATGGCTTTTTTATAGCCACCTTTCTTACCTTTGGTGTTTTTTCTCATTCTATCTCTTTTAAGTTTTGGTTTTTGGTTCAATGTATTAACTTTAGTAACATGAACATCAAATACCTCTTCAATTGCAGACGCGATATTTTGCTTACTCGCTTCTCGTGCAACTTTAAACGTATATTGATTATACTCAGACGAGAGTAAATTTGCTTTTTCAGTTAATTGAAATTCTACTAATGATTCGATTGGTTGCTTCATTTTTCTCCTCCATTGATTCTACTCAATAATGTGCTCAATCCCTTTTCACTAATGATCAAATTCTTGTTTTGAACAATATCTAATGCATTGATAGAAGAAGTTACCGCAACATTCACATCACTTAAATTACGTGAGGATAATACGAAATTATCCTCAAAGGAATCATCAATCATTAACGTTCTACCGCCATTTGAAATTTTATCAACTAATCCTCGTGCGACCTTAGTTTTAATCTCTGAACAAGTAAATGCTTCTATAACATTAACTCGACCACTGCATCCACTCTCATATAACGCTCGTGTTAATGCCAACGCCTTAACCTTTGTATTTATCTTTTGACGATAATCCCGAGGTTGTGGGCCAAAAGCAATTGCACCCCCACGCCACTGCGGACCACGCTTAGAACCTTGACGCCCTTGACCTGTGCCTTTCTGGCGAAAAGGCTTTTTACCTGTTCCCCTTACAGTTGATCTGGTCTTAGTCGAAACAGTCCCCTGTCTTTTATTCGCTTGATACGCTATAATTACTTGGCGGAGAGCTTGAACACCCTTATCACCTTCTATTTCTGGGAATTCTGAGAAATCCTTTTCCTCGAAACTCGCCCCATCTGATTTATAAAATTTAATCTTCATCTCGTTAAAATTAGCAACAATTATTTCTTAGTTTTTACTGCAGGACGAATTCTAATAACACTTCCTTTAGAACCTGGAAAACTTCCCTTCACTAAAATTATATTCTTATCTGCTATAATTTTAACAACTTCTAGGTTTTGTATTGTTCTTTGAACTCCACCCATACGACCCGGCATTTTTTTGTTTTTAAAAATTCGTCCCGGCCACTGGCATAACCCGTAAGATCCACCACGCCTGTGAAACATAGAACCATGTGAAGCAGGTCCACCCTTAAAGTTGTACCGTTTCATAACGCCCTGAAAACCTTTACCCTTGGTCGTGCCTATTACATCGACTTTCTTCAAGCCTTCGAAACGATCAACCGTAAGCACTTCACCTACTTTAAAATCTGATCCTTCTTCTGTTCTAAATTCAACTAATTGTTGAACCGGTGCAGAACCACTTTTCTTTAAATGCCCAATTCTTGGTTTGGATAAGCGAGCCTCTTTAGTCTCACCATATCCAATCTGCACAGCAGAATATCCATCATTGTCTTTAGTCTTTATTTGAGTAACTGGGCATGGACCCACCTCAACTACAGTGACTGGAATTTGATGATTACTTACTTCATCAAAGACCTGCGTCATTCCTATTTTTTTTCCTAATAATTCAAATTTCATAATACAAGCGGCAGGCCTAGCTATTAACTAAGACTGCATTGTCTGGTTATTTTTTAATGTTAAAGATTAATCGATATTTCGACTCCGGCAGGTAAATTTAATTTTTTAAGTTCGTCGACAGTAGCAACTGTTGGCTCAATAATATCAATCAATCTCTTATGAGTTCTCAACTCAAACTGATCCATCGCTTTTTTATCAACGTGTGGAGAACGATTAACTGTAAATTTCTCAATCCTAGTAGGAATTGGAACAGGTCCATTAACTCTAGCACCTGATCTTTTTGCTGTATCAACAATATCAGAAGTTGATTGATCGACAACTCGATAATCAAACCCCTGTAATTTTATTCTTATTTTTTGACCTTCCATAATTTAAAAATTAATTATTAATTCAATACGTATGACATATCGACAAATTTATTCAATACATTCGCTGGCACTTGCTCAAAACAAGACGGTTCCATTGAATATGTTGCACGTCCTTTACTCAGTGATCTCATATCAGTGCTATATCCAAACATTGTTTCTAATGGAACTTTTGCAGATAAATTAACCAAGCGTCCCCTCGTTTCCATTCCTTGAATCTGGCCACGGCGACGATTTAAGTCTCCCATCAAATCTCCTTGATATTCTTCTGGAGTTGACACTTCTACTTTCATAATTGGTTCTAAAAGTATAGGATCAGCTTTTTTCATTGCATCCTTAAAGGCAAATATTCCAGCCATTTTAAATGCCATCTCCGATGAATCAACTTCATGGAATGAACCATCAACAATGCGGATCTTTATATCAATAACAGGATAACCTGCAATAATACCTGCAAATGTCGCTTCTGTAATACCATCAATTGTCGGCTTAATAAATTCTTTTGGAATAGAACCTCCAACGATTTCACATTCAATTTCGATTCCAGCACCTGATTTATTAGGTTCAATCTTCACCAATGCGTGACCGTATTGACCTCGCCCACCAGATTGACGAATGAATTTACCTTCACCATCAGCGGAGGCTTTAACAGTTTCCCTGTATGCAATTTGTGGTTTACCTGCTTTCGCTTCAACTTTAAATTCTCGAAACAAACGATCTCTTATTATTTCAAGATGAAGTTCTCCCATCCCTGCAATAATGGTCTGCCCTGTTTCAGCATTTGTTGTTACCTGAAAAGTAGGATCTTCTTCTGATAGTCGTTGAAGTCCAATCGACATTTTATCTTGATCTGCAGTCGAATCAGGCTCAATGGACATTGATATTACTGGTTCAGGAAATGTCGGTGGTTCTAATGTCAAATCTAATGATTTCGCACAAAGAGTATCACCTGTTATGACATTTTTTGCTCCAACGATAGCACAAATTTCTCCAGCAAAAGCCGCTTCGATATCATCCCTTGAGTCAGCCTTCATCATCATTAGGCGACTGATTCTCTCGGGTTTTTTCGTGCGAGGGTTATAGAGAGATGAACCTTTTCTCACAATCCCTTGGTAAATGCGAAAAAACACCAATTTCCCAACAAATGGATCATTCATCAATTTAAAAACCAATCCGGCAGCTGCATCGGAATCATTTGGCTTAATCACGCATTCCTGGCCCTTGCTATTTTGGATTTCAATAACAGGTAGATCCAGTGGAGAAGGAAGATAATCAACAACAGCATCTAATAATGCTTGCACCCCTTTATTCTTGAAGGCGCTACCTGGTATAACTCCAATAAATTTCAACGCGATTGTTGCTTTTCTAACAGCGGAACGAATATCATCCTCTAAAAGCGTTTCACCTTCTAGATACTTTGATGCTAAATTATCATCAAAATCCGAAAGTGCTTCTATCAATTTTTCTCTATAGTCATTTGATAAATCTAAATACTCTGCAGGGATTTCGCCTTCTTCAAACTTCATTCCTAATTCATCGGCCACGTCATAAACAAGAGCCTTCATTTTAATTAAATCAATCAATCCAACAAAGTCTTCTTCTTTACCAATCGGCAAAAATAGTGCATGAGCATTAGCCTCTAATTTATCGCGCATACTCTCGATTGCACCAAAAAAATCAGCTCCTGAACGATCCATCTTATTTACAAAAGCAACACGAGGCACATCATACTTATCCATTTGACGCCAAACGGTTTCAGATTGAGATTGCACGCCTTCTACAGACGTGAAAACGCCGACAGCTCCATCTAAAACTCTTAAGGATCGTTCAACTTCGGCCGTAAAATCAACGTGGCCCGGAGTATCAATGATGTTTATTTGCTGTTCAATGCCAGCGTACAGTCCAATTTGAGTTGACCAACCGCACGAAATAGCAGCAGAAGTGATAGTGATACCTCTTTCTTTTTCTTGCTCCATCCAATCTGTGACAGCTGAGCCTTCATGCACTTCACCCATTTGATGAACCACACCCGCATAAAATAAAATACGTTCTGTAGTCGTAGTTTTCCCCGCATCAATATGTGCCGCTATACCAATATTTCGAGTGAATTCCAAAGGAAATTTCCTTTCGCTCGAATTGGCAGCTGATATATCTTTTGTGGAGATCATAGGATTAAAATCAAAAAATATAATTACCAGCGCAGATGAGCAAATGCACGATTGGCTTGTGCCATTTTATGCATGTCATCTTTTTTCTTAACCACTGCACCAGTGTTATTATATGCATCAATCACTTCAGCTGCTAAAGCATCGCCCATTGGCACACCTTTTCTTCCTCTTGCAGCATTAATCATCCAACGAAAAGCCAAGCCCTGTTGACGCTCATAAGGGATTTCTAAAGGCACTTGATAAGTAGCACCACCTACTCGGCGACTCTTAACTTCTAATTTAGGTCGTGAATTTTCCAATGCACCTAATAATAAATCAACAGGATCACCTTTTCCTACTTTTTCGCTCACTTTTTCAAGGGCACCATACACAATTCGTTGTGCAGTACCTTTTTTACCTTGAATCATAATTATGTTAACCAACATGCTAACTAATGAGCTACCATACCTAGGATCAGGTATTCTCTCTCTTTTTTCGGCTCT
This sequence comes from uncultured Opitutales bacterium, assembly GCA_963924785.1. Classification (GTDB taxonomy): domain Bacteria; phylum Verrucomicrobiota; class Verrucomicrobiia; order Opitutales; family CAJWYM01; genus CAWUTK01. Next base: position 6,655 of record CAWUTK010000102.1, on the reverse strand, counting down.
TCTTCTACGTGACATTATTTTATAATTAAATTATTATTACTTAGGCTTTTTGACACCATATTTTGATCGACTACGCTTTCTATTTTCGACACCTGAACAATCCAATGTTCCACGAACGATATGATAACGAACACCTGGCAAATCTTTCACACGACCACCTCTTACCAAAACAATACTATGCTCTTGTAGAGTGTGCCCTTCATCAGGAATATAGGCAATTACTTCGATTCCATTGGTAAGTCTAACCTTAGCTACTTTTCTAATCGCAGAATTCGGTTTTTTTGGTGTTCTCGTCATTACTTGAACGCAAACGCCACGACGAAATGGATTTCTTTTTAAAGCTGGTGATTTAGTCCTAGATTCCGCTATTTTTCTAGGCTTTCGGACAAGTTGATTTATAGTTGGCATATACTGGTTATTTTCAAGAAACGCATGAAGTTATTTATGTTTCATAAGTATGCAAGCTGTTTTTATCTTTTTTTTAATTTATTTAACTAACTGCTTCGACTTCCTCCTCAGAAGCCTGTGATTGACCGATTGAATCAATCCTTAATTTTCGATATCGAGGTAAGCCTGTTCCTGCCGGAATAAGATTTCCCATAATTACATTTTCTTTAAATCCTTTTAAATCATCTGATTTACCAAGAGTAGCAGCATCAGTCAAAACACGAGTTGTTTCTTGGAAAGAAGCAGCTGAAATAAAACTATCTGTTTCTAGTGATGCTTTAGTAATACCCAATAATACAGGTTCCCCTTCAGCAGGCTTACCACCAGAATCAACAACTTTATCATTTTCAGACATAAAATCGAATCTATCAATTTGCTCTCCCCAAAAGAAATCTGAATCACCTGGATCTGAGATTCTAACTTTTCTTAACATTCTAGACGTAATAACTTCCAAGTGCTTATCATTAATAGTTACACCCTGGAGCCTATATACTTTCTGAATTTCTTTAATTAAATACTCATAAACATTACTTGGCCCTAATATTTCGAGAATATCATGTGGATCAGCGGCACCTTCAGTCAACAACTGCCCCTTGAACACCATATCTCCAGGCTGAACAACAATATGCTTACCATGTGGGATTAAATGCTCCTCTTGCGAACCTGATTGAGTATCTTCAACGATTAATCGTTTCTTCCCTCTTAATGTTCCCGATAAAGAAACAACGCCATCAATTTTAGCCATTTCAGCCGCTTCTTTAGGTCTTCTACCTTCAAACAATTCAGCAACACGTGGCAAACCACCGGTAATATCTTGAGTCTTAGAAGCTTGACGAGGAGTTTTAGCAATAATTGCACCTGCTGCAATTACATCACCCTCTTCGCATTGCACCTGTGCAGCAACCGGAACAGCATAAGTTGCAATAATTTTACCTGTTTGATCATCTTTGATTTGAACTTCTGGATTCAAATCTTCTTTATGCTCAGTAACAACAGTTGCAACACGACCAGCGGCCTCATCAACTTCTCTTTTGATAGTCACACCAGAGATCATATCACTAAATACAACCGTTCCACCTTTCTCTGAAAGAATCGGAATACTATCAGGATCCCAACGGGCAAGGATATCACCTTTTTCAATAGCATCTCCATCAGATGTCGTTAAAACAGACCCTGTGAATATATTGTGAGACTCTAATTCCTTACCTTCGGTATCAACGATTGTGATAACACCATTCTTATTTAAAACAATATTAATGCCTTCACTCGCTTCTACCAATCTCAAGCCGCGAAATTTAACAATACCATCGTGCCTAATTTTAATTTCTGGGTTTTTAAGATTTTGACTGGCGACACCACCGATGTGGAAGGTTCTCATCGTTAATTGAGTTCCAGGTTCTCCAATTGATTGGGCTGCGACAATACCGACTGCTGATCCAATTTTAACTGGTGCGTTCGTTGATGGATCGATTCCATACTCCATTCGAGTGATCCCATTCTTACTTCTACTTGTAAGAGGTGACATTATCTTAGCTTTTTCAACTCCAACGGATTCTAATTTATCAGCAATTTCTTCAGTAACGAGTTCACCATTACCAATTATAAGCTCATCCGGACTCGTTGGATTATAAATATCCATCGCAGTGAATCTTCCAATAATTCTCTCTCTAAAACTTACTAATTCATCATCACCTTCATAGATGGCATGTTTCCAAACACCGTTTCGAAGCCCATCATCGTTATCAGTAATAGTGACATCCATTGCAACATCACACAGTTTACGAGTAAGGTAACCCGCATCTGCCGTTTTCAATGCGGTATCAGCCAATCCTTTTCTCGCTCCATGAGTTGAAATAAAATACTCTAAAACGCTTAAACCTTCACGGAAGGAGGAGATAATAGGCCTTTCGATAATTTCTCCCGAAGGTTTCGCCATCAAACCACGAATACCGCATAATTGACGAACCTGTTGTTTATTACCACGTGCGCCAGAATCCATCATTAAATAAACAGGATTCACTTCTTCACGTCCTGCATTATCTTGAATACTAGAAAACACACATCCTGCTATTTCATCCGTAGCATTTCTCCAAATACTTTGAATTTTATTACCTCTTTCATCGGATGTGATAACACCTTTACGATATTGAACTTCAACATTATCAATATCCTCTCTTGCTTTGGCAATGATCCCTGGTTTTTGATCAGGAATGATCATATCATCCACACCAATCGAAATACCCGCTTCTGTAGCTGCATCAAACCCTAATCTCTTGAGTAGGTCTAGTGTTTCAATAGTAACTTTCTTTCCCAAAGTATTGTATGTCTGAAGAATGACGTCTCCTAGCTTTGACTTCGATACTGCGAAATTAATAAAACCAAGCTCCTTAGGCCAAATAGTATTAAACAGAATTCTTCCAAATGTAGTGCGTATTAACTTACTCTTAGCGTCGCCAAAAACAGTCTCTGTTCCAAAATCTGGATTAAGAAAGTCAACCCAATCATGCTTCGTATAACCGCACTCTAAACAAGCGATAACAGATTCTTCGTAATCTGCAATTAACGGAACTGTTTTATTTTCAGCAACAGGCTTTCTGGGCTCAACCGTCAAATAATAAGCTCCAAGAACAATATCCTGTGACGGTGTTAAAATTGGCTTACCGCTTGATGGCGAAAATACATTATGTGTAGCCATCATTAATAATTTTGCCTCCATTATAGCCTCTAGAGACAATGGAACATGCACCGCCATTTGGTCACCATCAAAGTCCGCATTATATGCGGCACAGACTAATGGGTGTAAACGAATGGCATCTCCTTCAATTAAAACTGGATTAAATGCTTGGATTGAAAGCCTATGTAAAGTCGGTGCACGATTTAAAAGGACTGGGTGACCATCTGTCACCTCTTCTAAAATATCCCATACTTCAGGAGACCGATTTTCGATCATTTTTCTCGCACCACGAACAGTGTGCACGAAACCTAACTCCTTAAGACGTCGAATAATAAATGGTTCAAACAAAATTAACGCCATTTTCTTAGGTAAACCACATTGACTCAATTTTAACTCTGGTCCAACGACGATAACTGAACGGCCTGAATAATCGACACGTTTCCCTAAAAGATTCTGCCTAAAGCGACCTTGCTTCCCTTTCAACATATCACTCATTGACTTCAACGGACGATTACCTGCACCTGTTACAGCACGGCCATGACGACCATTATCAAATAGTGCATCAACAGCTTCCTGTAACATTCGTTTCTCATTATGAATAATTACATCAGGAGTTTTAAGCTGAAGTAAATTTTTCAAACGATTATTACGATTAATCACACGTCTGTACAAATCATTTAAATCCGATGTGGCAAAACGACCACCTTCCAAAGGAACTAAGGGTCTTAAATCTGGCGGAATGACAGGGATAACCTCTAACACCATCCATTCTGGATTAGCACCTGACTCAATAAAACCTTGAATAACCTTAAGGCGTTTAGACACCTTTTTCATTATTTGTTTTGAACGAGTACTCGCCATCTGGTCATGCAACTCTTCAACAACAGATTCCAAGTCTAACTGGCCTAGAATATCTCGTAAAGCACCTGCTCCCATATTAGCCTCAAACGCATCATCGCCATATTCATCTTGAGCCTGTAAATACTCTTGCTCTGTCAACAACTGCTTAAGCTCTAATGGTGTTTTACCAGGATCTGTAACGATGTAGTTCTCGTAATAAATAACGCGCTCTAAGTGTCTCGCTGTAATATCAAGTAAAAGACCAAGACGACTAGGCATACTTTTTAGGAACCAAATATGGGATACAGGAACCGCCAATTCGATATGACCCATGTTTTCACGACGGACTCGAGACAAAGTAACTTCCACACCGCAACGATCACATGTCACACCCTTGTATTTAATGCGTTTGTATTTACCACAAGCACACTCGTAATCACGAACTGGTCCATAAATCCTCTGGCAGAACAATCCTCCAGGCTCCGGCTTGAATGTCCTATAGTTAATAGTTTCAGGGTTTTTAACCTCCCCTTTTGACCATTTTCTTACAGCATCTGGTGATGCAATAGAAATAAAAACCTTTTCAAAAGATTCCTCTGCTTCAAGACCGACTACGTTACTTTCCTCTTCGTTTTTCATACTACTAAAGTTTAATTATATTTATGTAGTTTTATTCCTACTTCGAATCTCAATTCAACCTACAATGTAGGACGTTCAGTGGTTGTCCGTATATCAAGACACAATCCACGAATTTCCTTCATCAATACATTGAATGACTGAGGAGTTCCAGCAACTAGACTACTATCACCTTTAACAAGTGATTCGTAAATCTTAGTTCGGCCAACAACATCATCTGATTTTACAGTTAGCAACTCTTGAAGAGTATAAGCCGCACCATAAGCTTCCAGTGCCCAGACTTCCATCTCTCCAAAACGTTGACCTCCATATTGAGCTTTTCCGCCCAAAGGTTGTTGTGTAATCAAACTATATGGTCCTACTGCTCGAGCGTGGATCTTATCCGCAACCAAGTGATTCAGTTTCATCATATAAATATAACCGACAACAACCTTTTGATCTAAAGAATTACCGGTGCGACCATCGAATAGCTTTTCCTTACCTGTTTCGGGCAAATCTGCTTTTTTCAACAGCTCACGAATCTTAGATTCCGGTACTCCATCAAAAATAGGGGTCGCAATCTTGAAACCTAGTTTTTTACAAGCCCAACCTAAGTGAGTTTCGAGAACCTGACCTACATTCATTCGACTTGGAACTCCTAACGGATTCAAGCAAATTTCAATAGGTGTTCCATCTGGTAAAAATGGCATATCGGCTTCTGCAACAATTTTTGCAACAACTCCTTTGTTACCATGACGCCCCGCCATTTTATCACCAACTTGCATTTTACGCTTAGTAGCAACATAAACTTTAACGCTTTTAATTACACCTTGATCGATATCATTACCTTTTTCGATATTTTCGATCTTGCGTTCGCGATCAAATTCGAGCTCATCAAATTTACCTTGGAAAGCTTCAACTATCTCCATTATACGAATTCGAACCGGTGACGGATCGATATCAATATACTTTGATACAGCAGCTAAACGCCTCAAAAGAGTTTTAGTAATCTTACGATTCGCTGGAATAATGATTTCACCAGTTTCACTGTTCTTAACGTCTAATGGGATTTTTTCTCCCAATAAGACATTTGAAAGGGACTCCGTCAGTTCATCTCTTAACCTATCTGAATGCGTTCGATACTCTTCGTTAATTTTCTTAATTTGCCTTCTTCGATCTGAAGGAGATAAACTTGCATCTTCTCCATCAACGCGACTAGAAACCTTCACATCCATAACAATGCCGTAGCAACCGGATGGGATTAATAGTGAAGAATCCTTAACATCAGCTGCTTTTTCACCAAAAATAGCACGAAGCAATTTTTCTTCAGGAGCAAGTTCAGTTTCACTCTTAGGAGTAATTTTACCCACTAAAATATCACCTGGTTTAACTTCTGCTCCTACACGAATAACTCCATCATGATTCAAATTCCGCAAAGCTTCCTCTCCAACATTTGGAATGTCACGAGTGATTTCTTCAGGTCCTAATTTTGTATCACGAGCAGTCACTTCAAACTCCACAATATGGATAGAAGTAAAAACATCATCTTTAATCAATTTCTCGCTTAATAAAATGGCATCCTCAAAGTTATATCCATTCCAAGGCATAAACCCAACGAGGACATTCTTCCCTAATGCTAATTCACCTTTATCCGTTGCCGCACCATCAGCAAGTACTTGTAATTTAGTAATCCGATCACCTTTTTTAACAATCGGCTTTTGATTAAAACAAGTTCCAGCATTTGATCTCATGAATTTTCTTAATTCATAATAATGAATACCTTTTTTAATATCCGACTTTGGATCATTCTCAAATTTCGGCGGTAAGACTCCATCTGGTGTAACAATTATCCTTCTTGAATCAGAAGAAGCAACAATGCCATCTGACTCAGAAACAACAACTGTCTTCGAATCTTGTGCAACCTGACCTTCCATACCAGTTCCGACTAACGGAGAATCCGTTTTAAGCAAAGGCACACCTTGACGTTGCATGTTAGATCCCATTAATGCACGATTAGCATCATCATGCTCAAGAAAGGGAATCAAGCCAGCTGCTACAGATACCAGTTGTTTCGGCGAA
>CAWUTK010000101.1:0-22680 GCA_963924785.1 uncultured Opitutales bacterium | reverse complement strand
GTTTTTTTGGTTACTTTTTTTACCGTTTTCTTTTTTGCCATAACTTAATTTACTAATTTAAAAAACTTAAACTTTTTCAATTTTTGGAATCTGCTTAATCAATTGTCTTGCAGCAGTTAATTCGCGCTGTAAAGCTGTTCGCTCTTCAAGCGATGCACCTTTTCTAACAATAAGCTCCAACTGCATTTTCATCTCTTTTATTTTATCGTTAAAATAGTCTTTAAATAATTTCCTAATTATATCATTTGCCGTCTTTAGCGGATCATCAAAATTCGGTTCTGCAGAAAGGATTCTATTATAAATATTGCGGTCAGATTCATCCTCTAACAAATGATCTATACTTTCTTCTGGACTCCATAATTCTTCCTGCAATTCTACAAGCAATCTTTGAAGGAACATTCCAGATGAATTTGTGGACTTAATCCAGTCGCTGTTAACTGTTTGAGAAATGGAAACGGATAGATTTTCATAATGCAGGATTAAGAACAAAAGATCATATTCGGCAGTTGTCAACTTCCCAGATTCGTTTTCTACAGATATTATATCAGGCTGAATTACATTTTCTGCGATATTATTTAAAGCATGCGGCTTGCTATTTTTATTTTGATACCGCTCAAAGTCATTTAATATTGCGGCTAAATTAACCCTTAATGTATTCGCAGTCTCTTCAAGAAATTCATCTCTTAATACAAGAGAAGAACATTCCGCAATAATGGGGAAAAGTCCCTGTAAAACCGCAAGCTTCTCCTCTGAAGTCGATGGCGACTTATCTCCACTTAAACTATTAATAGCAAAGGCTATAGGGGTTTTATATCTCGATCGTTGAGCATGAAAAGATTCCACTCCGTTTTTTAAAATAAACGTATCTGGATCCATGCCTTCAGGCATAACAACGAAACGTAAAGGCAATTGAACCCTAAGTGCCATAGGCAGCATCCTCAAGGCAGCTTTCTGCCCGGCAGAATCTCCATCCAAAATACACTCCACGTAATCAGGCGTATACCTTTTTAAAAGTAACAATTGATCCTCGGTGATCGCCGTTCCCTGAGGGGCAATCGCTGTCAAAATTCCTTCCGAATGGCAACGCAACGCATCAATTTGACCCTCAACCAACAGAAAGCACTTGTCCTTAACCACTCGTGTACGAGCTTGATTCAATCCAAACAGAACCTTACTTTTATAAAAAACGGGTGTCTCTGGCGAATTAATGTACTTCGACTGACTACTAGGGCCATCATCTGGTGTGGTTATAAGCTTTCGAGCTGTGAATGCAATTATTCGACCCTGGATATCTCGAATAGGTATCATCAACCGACCCCTAAAACGTGGAAATAAATGCTCAATCCGATAACTCTCATTCTTAGCAAAATACAAACCGCTCTTAGCGATAGCTTCCGGTTTATAGCCCTTGTCTACTAAACACTTTAATAAGCCCTTCTCTGAAGGAGGAGAATATCCGATTAAATTTTCTCCCGCATTTTTCTCCGTAAATGAACGTTCCCCCGTCCAATAGTCCACCGCAGACTTTTCGCCCTTAAAGCATTCATGGTAATACTGAGCAGCTACTTCATGAATCCCAAATAGGTCTTTTTTTGAAAAAGCCGCATCTTCATTTTTCCCAAATCCTGCTTCATACTCAAGGGGTACATTAAAGCGATCAGCTAATAATTCAATCGCTTCATTGAAATTTACGTTTTCGACAGTTTCAATAAACCTAATCGCATCCCCACCCTTTCCGCTACTAAAGCAGTTAAATAAATTTTTCTCTACATTGACAAAAAAAGAAGGCGATTTTTCAGAATTAAAAGGACTTAGCCCTTTCCACTTAGAACCCGATCGCTTCAAGGTGACATATGGACTGACAACGTCTAAAATATCCACCTTTGTCTTGATGTCTTCTAAGCACTGATTTGTAATTCTAGGCATGTATTGGATATGAGTTTAAACTTGACCCTAAACGTTTAAAAGTGATGATTTAACCGTTTGTGGGGCAATTGCATAATTTGTATTTTCAACATTAGATTTTGTCTACGAACTTGATAACTTAAAATTAATTATCACTCATAAATAAAATATCAAATGAACATTAGTCTATCATTTAACAAAATCCTACTAGTATTTACACTAGTAATTACTTTATTACAATTTTCAAAACTTAATGGTATTGAAAAGAGCATAGACACTAGCATTTTGAAAAATGCCGTTCTTGGCCTAGAGCAGACCAAGGGTATAAGTTCAAGCGACCTTCCATTACCGGAAAAGCTGTACCCGGAACTTAAAAAAATCTTTATCGAAGCAGGAGACAAAGCACCGGAAGTCATTAAAAACAAGATTTTGCAAGAAATTGCGGAAGAAAACCTAAAAGTCGCAAAATCTCAATTTTACCCACGCTTATCAACTGGCGTATCTTTTGGTGCCTCTTCAACCTTTCGTGCAGAAGGTGAGACAACTAACAATTTTGGTTCGAGTGGCTCCCTTGGAATGAGTCGTCCGCTCTATCATTGGGGCGCGGTTCATGCTAACATTGACAGCGGTAAGTTAAACTACAAAATTAGCTCTAGAATCATTGAGCAATCCTTCTTGGGAATCATTCAAGATTTCAGAGAAGATTACCTTGAGCTGATCATTAACAATATTGAATTAAGAAATATAAAACTTGATGAAGGCATCCTCAGAGATGATTTCGATTTAAAGAAAAGCGAATTTGAGTCTGGAAGACTTTCAGGCGAAGACTACCTCTCTTTTCAAATTTCCCTAGAAGAATCATTCCTCAAAATTGAACGACTTTTATTCAAAAATAAAAATATTGCTAGAGCGTTCGAATACGCTTCGGGTGTTAAAATAAACCTAGCAGGTCCAGCTCAAATATCGCCCATCGACTTAAATATTATTAAGCAATGGGTTGAGACCAAAGATCTTAGCGAATACTGGTATAGCAATACTCGAAAAATCTTAAACCAACAAGACAAGATTACGAGGGAGGATAAAAACTTCATTATGGCACGAGCGCAGCAATTACCTAATTTCAATTTTTCAGCGAGCCTATCGCAAAGCTTTGCAGATACTGCTTCAAGCAATGATGTTCAAACCATTAATGCATTTGCCGGAGTCGGAGTTGGCTGGAACATATTCGACGGGTTCGCAACCAAAGCCCGTAAAAGGACAGTCCTAGCCCGTAAAAGACTTCTAGAGCAGAGCATGAATGACCTTGAATTTAATATACTTGAAGAAGAGTCTTCAACCCGGAGAGAGCTTCTACTTGATTCTGATAGCCTCAGGCTTTCAGAAAAACTATTTAGTCTACAAAAAAAGCAATTCGACCGATTAGTTGAAGACCAAAAGCGAGGGACTATAGCCCTTTCTGAATTAAATATTAGTCGCCAAGGGCATTTCAAACAAGAAATTGCAATATCCAAGTTAAGAGTAAAAATGCTAACATCTATCGCGAATTACCTTACTGTTCTCGAAGAGGATCCTGCCATCACTTATTTAGGGAAATAGGAACCTTAATGTATTCCTCTGCCCATTTTTTGCTTTAATTCTATGGGTAATTTTGGAGAAAATCTCTTTCACATATAACATCAGTTAATCATCCATGGAATCCTACTTTAAGTTGAAAAAATACATTAAGTTCATTGTAGGTGCAGTCCTTTTATCATGGTTACTATGGTTCATGTTTGAAGGTAGTAAGCCTAAAGTAAAAACAGAAAAAGTCATCAGAGGCGATGCTGTTGATGCCGTCCCGGGGACACTAACGGTCGAATCCAAGACCATCATTGACATAAGTGCAGACATTCGCGGGGTTGTGCTAAAGACCCACATTGACTTTGGTGCTCAAGTAAAGAAGGGAGATATACTACTTGAGCTAGATGATCAAGATATTCGATTTGAAATCGAAAGGACGGAAATTGAACTTAGAGCTGAGAGGCAACGGTTAGAACTTCCCTCAGACCTTGAGTATACTCTTCAAACAATGAAAGAAGACCTAGAGGAATCAGAAAGAAAGCATAAAGCCAGACAGCTTTCAGACTTGATGTATACTAGAGAAAAAAGAGCTTATGAAAAAACAATCGATTCTCTAAAAAGAAAAAAAATATCTGACTCAACTAAACTCAAAAACTTAGACATTTCACTCAAAGAAAAAAAAGTTGAACTGGAAAAATCCCGAATCAAAGCACCTGATTCAGGAACTATTAATGACATCTTTTCTTTTCCAGGAGAACTGGTAACCCACGGTGGAGTAGTTGCTCAGCTAATCAGTGATGAACTTAGAATCGAAGGCAAAATTGGTGAAGAAGATTTTGCAGGTATCAAGCCTGGTCAAGATGTGACGATTCGATTTCTTAGTTATCCAGATCTATACAAAGGCCGAGTTAAACAAGTTCTCCCAACGGCAGATCCCGATACCCAGCAATATAAAATTTACCTCAATGTAGACATGCCAGAAGGGCTACTTGTTCCAGGCCTCACGGGAGAGCTTAGTATTATTAAGGCTAAAAGATCAAACACCCTAATCATTCCGAGAAGAGCCTTATTAGGAAGATATGTTCTCGTTGTGAAAGACGGGTTAGTGGAACTTAGGTTAGTGAAACCAGGGTTCCTTGGACTAGAAAAAGCCGAAATCCAGGAAGGATTAGAAGAAGGTGAACTCATTATCATTGATGAGCTGGATCAATACAAAGACGGCGATAAGGTTCGGGTCGAAGTTTTAAATTAATTAGAACCAATCTTCACCCACTCTAAAACGTCCATATTTTGACTAATAATCTCAAAATAGCTCTTAGATTCTTATTTTCACGCAAGAGGTCTATGGCAATGACATTAGCTGGAATCATCTTTGGTGTTGGCTTTTTTGTTGTCACTCAAGCACAAACCAGTGGCTTTGAAACCTTTTTCACAAAAACAATCTTAGGTGTAAATGGGGCACTTCGAGTTCAAGACAAATTACAGGACACATTTCAAAGTTTAGTTGCAGAAGGAGGAGACAATAGTTCAGGCTTCAAAGTCAAAGTAACAGAAGGCAAAAAATACATCGCGGGTGTCCAATTTCCACGCGAATTAACTGTTGCGCTTCAACGCTTCAACGAAGTAAGAGGGGTTTCCGAAGTCATCAGAGGAACGGCTTTACTAAGAGGTAATTTTCGCGAAATAGACTGTCGTCCATACGGAATCAATCTCGAAAACCATATTCGTGTATCGAACCTAGAATCTCAAGTAACCGTAGGAACCATTAAAAGTTTTCGAGAAAACCCCTATGGGCTATTAATCGGCAGCAGACTCGCATCCAAAGCCAACCTGGCTCCCGGAGACCCAATAATCCTAGAATCTTCTGGTAAGACAATGAGATTCAGAATCTCTGCAATTTACGAGACCGGCATTGATCAGATTGATAAAGTCCGGGTATTCATCCATCTTCCTGCAGCAAGATCATTAATGCAAAAGCCTTTTGGTGCATCCTTCCTGCAGGTCAATCTCGTTGATCCGTTCAGAGCCGAAGCATTAGCAGATCACATGACAGTAATACTTCGTCACCACGTAGCTAGTTGGCAAGAAAGAGAGAGGAGTTGGCTTGAAGTGTTTAGGGCATTAAAAATATCATCTGGAATTACCGTCTCTATTATTATTTTTATATCCGGATTAGGAATGTTCAGCACTCTCGCAATCACGGTGATGGAAAAAAAACGCGATATTGCAATTTTGCGCTCTATCGGATACTCGAAAAACGATATTTCTCAAATCTTCCTACTTCAAGGGGTCGTTGTCTTAACACTAGGTGTTATCCTCGGTTGGATTTTTGCAATAGTATCTACCTACACATTAACTAAATTGCCAATTCGAATTAGAGGAATATTTTCAACCGATTCATTTGTAGTCGAATGGTCAATATGGCATTACATAATTGCAGCAGCAATTGCTTCAGTTATGGTATTAATCGCAAGCTACTTCCCTGCCAAAAATGCGGCCAAAGTTGAACCGGCCAACATTATCAGAGGAACGGGATAGTTCTCCCTTCGATTTAAAAAAGATGTCTGATCAAAATCTAATCTTACAAGCAAGAAATCTTCATAAATTTCTCGGAGATGACCCGAATTGGGTGCATGTACTAAAAGGCGTAAACCTCGATTTGTACGGCGGATATTCCTACTCCGTGGTAGGACCGTCTGGTTGTGGAAAAAGCACACTTCTATATATTCTTGGACTTCTTGACCAGATGGATGAAGGATCAATTTGGATTAACGGGGAGTCAATTGAACAATCAAGTGACAATCACAGAACCCTTATTCGTAATAAACACATAGGTTTTGTTTTTCAGTTTCACTTTTTATTAGCCGAATTTACTGCAGCCGAAAACGTCATGCTGCCAATGTATAAGCTCGGTCAACTCGACAAAGAGCAAATGAGAGAACGGGCGAACGAATTGCTCGATCAAGTCGGCCTCGGAAACAAAGTTGAACGCCTTGCAACTCAACTATCTGGCGGTGAACAACAAAGGGTGGCCATTGCACGAGCCCTAGCGAACCAACCGGCCATAATTCTAGCTGATGAACCCACGGGAAACCTTGATGTCACAAACTCAAATATTGTTTTTGATCTCATGTGCGACTTAGCCAGACAAAATGGGCAAGCAGTCTTAATGGTTTCTCACAATCCTGAATTAGCAGAAAGAACCGATGTTTTACTCAGAATGAAAGACGGTCAATTTGTAGAATAAACACAACTATCAGTACTATTATTAGCCTTGACACCAACCATATTTATGCGAACTTGGTATGCTTATTAACTTGAATTTCACCTATTAAAGATTCAATTAAACTATAACATAATTTATTTTACTCGTGGCTACTGTTGCATTGTCAGATACAGAACAAGAAAACTTGAAGGAAACGCTAAAGCGCTGCCCGAAAGGAACTTACGAAGCAGCTATCAATTTCAGGGAAACTGGTGATAGCAAAGAAATTCCTGCTATTGTGATGGGAATAGTCGAGAGATTTTTAGAACCTGAAAACAAAGCATTACTCAATGGAAGCAATGATTCCTTGAGTCTATTTGAAGATCTGGGCATTGATTCACTAACCATGATGGAAATAGTAATGGCCGTTGAGGAATCAACAGGCATTTCGTTTAAAAACGAAGAATTGAGAGACATCCAAACATTGGGTGATGTGAAAAATTTTATCGACAGTAAATCTTCAAATAAAAAAACAGACGATAATTAAACACATGCTACTCGAAGACATTGTAGCAATTCTTCCACAACAGCCCCCTTTTTTATTCCTTGATTCTGCCACAATTGACGGCAACCAAGCTAGTGGGAAATACCTAATTAAAGGGACCGAAGATTTCCTCAAAGGCCATTTTAAAAATAATCCCGTATTTCCTGCGTCCATAATGATCGAGGCATTGGGTCAACTAGGTGTACTCTCCTTAATTTGCGGTAAATTTGAGGGCATTACATCTGAGGTAGATCCGGAAAATGTTTATTTCACTTCATCCGAAGGAGTTCGATGCCATCGGGTATGTAAACCTGGCGATACATTAGAATTAAATGTTCAATTAAAGAAACTGAGACATCCCTTGGCCATTTTTTCAGGAAAAATAACCGTTAATAACTCGAAAACAGTTATGGTTGAATCATTTACGCTTGCTTTTGACTACAAGAAATAACTACTTATTTAGTCAGGTTTTCTAGAAGCCAAAAAACCACGCAGTCAAAGATCCTCTATTTTGACTTCTTTTGCATCTTTCCACAAAGTTTCTAAAGAATAAAACTCCCTTTTCTCCCTAGAAAACAAATGTATAACAAAATGAAAGGCATCAACTGCGATCCAACCTGCCTTAGCCGTATCATGCTTGTTTTTAAATTGAATATTTTCTTTTAAAAATGATGCGTGAAGTGCATTTTTCAACGCATTTATATGCGGGTCAGCCATGCCATTTGCAATAAGGAAATAGTCAGCTATTGAAGACTTTTTTCCGAGATACAATAATTTAATATCTTCTGCTTTTTTCTCCTCTAGGATTCGATAGCACTCTTTAATGTGTTTTTTATAATCTGACATATTTATCCCTCTAAGTTTCTATAAACATCACACAGAAAGTATTATACTGAAAATTTGGCAAGAATAATGTTTTCACATTAAACTAAACCCGCTCCAACTAAAAATTCAACTGTGATCCCTTTTCGTTTAATGGCAACATCTCCCCTTTTCTAAATAAAGTTACCTGACCACTACTCGATACCACAATTGCGATACAGTCCGTAGCATTAGAAATTGCTGCTGCTGCCGCATGGCGAGAACCATAACCGCCGGGGACACTATGAATATAATCAGGGGCATGGATCAAGCTACCAGCACTTTCAAGCACCCCTTTCCCAGAGATAATAAATGCCCCATCGATAGATGCTAGCTCCTTTATCGTTTCATCCATAAATGGATTTAAAATATTGCGATCCTCTTCCTTATATCCGTGGAAAGGATTTAAAATCAATGGCTTCGAATATGCCTTCACATTCTCGGAATCGCCCAAAACAAATAAGCAGCCAATCGGCTTGCCCTCTCTTCCCTCAAA
Organism: uncultured Opitutales bacterium; assembly: GCA_963924785.1. Lineage (GTDB taxonomy): Bacteria > Verrucomicrobiota > Verrucomicrobiia > Opitutales > CAJWYM01 > CAWUTK01. The sequence goes on along the minus strand of CAWUTK010000101.1, from coordinate 14,109 downwards.
CGAAATTTCAGTTGCAATTGCAATCACTCGCTCCAAGGCCTCTGGCCTAACTGAGGCTGGAAGTATCCCTTTATTCTCATTAATAATCGATTTGAATTCTTTCTCAATATCAATAACAACAATTGAATCGAATTGATTACTTGAAGGAATTCCTCCGACACAACATAGCCGGTCATTGTATTTGAAAATATTACGCGTTAAACCAATAAATATCGCATTCTTCAATTGAGATAAACGGCTATTACTGTAACTCCTGACTGTTAAATGGGCATCCACACCCTGACTTTCCGTTTTAGACGCATTTGCCTGCGTTACTAAAACGGTATTTAAGCCCTTAAATTCAAGTTCCGGCTCTACTCCTCCGGCAAACGTATCCCCAAAAACCACTATTGAAGAACAATTAGCAACCTTTGCTATCTTTGCAGCTTCTTTAAGAATCTGCTTATTAAACTTGGTACTCTTCCCGAGTGGTTTCGTAGATTCTCCTGCAAGAAATCGCCTAACTTCCAATTGAAAATCCTTCAAGGCCAAGGATTCTCTTAATTTCGCCATTGCGGCTTGGTCCTGAAAATAACGAGCTAGCGAAGCTAAAAAATTCAAGTAATTCTTTGTGTTTTCAGACGCAAACAGTAGAAATATGAAATTTACACTTTCCACTCCATTCACATCTAATTGCTTTAACCCCCTCGGACAACGTCCAATTGCCAGCATATAAGGGTTCTTTATCGGAATTCTAGTATGAGGTAAAGCAACCCCTTCACCTAGATAACTCGTAATCGTCTTTTCACGCTCCAATAAAATCTGCAACAACTCTTCATCTGAGGAAGTAACACTTTTAGGTAAATCACAAACAGCAATAAGCTCTTTGAATGCACCAGGTAAAGTAGAACTCTGTATATCGATTATCCGAGAATTAACTATATACTTATCAAGCCTCATGCTTGTTTTTCACAACAAATAATTAAATTTTGATAACACTCTATTTCTCCCACTCTAGTGCTCCTTTTTTAATCTCATATAAAAGACCAATAACAAGAACAGACATGAAGAATAACATAGGGAATAGAATTGCTATTCCAGACGCCAAAAACTCACGGTAAACTAATGACCAAGGTATTAAAAAGACAACCTCTACATCAAATAGAATAAAAAGCATAGCCGTTACATAAAATTTAATAGAAAAACGAACCTGACGATTTTCCTCAGGAGCAATACCACATTCGTATGCGGAATCTTTGAATTTATTAGACAAGCCCCTTTGGCCAAAAATCAAACTCGCCACAATGATTATCGCCCCCAATCCAAGCGCAAGGACTATCTGAACTAACACGGGGACATAATCTATAATTTCCATAACGTTAGATAAACGTATTCGCCTTAATTAAAATAACAATCTTTTATTTCAACCTTTTCACAAATCCCTACAATCCTTCTCTTAGAAGAATGCCTTCATCCCAGAGAAAGAGTCACCACATTCTCTATATGCCGAGTTTGAGGGAACAAATCAAAGGGCTGAACTCTTTCAATCTCATAACTCATTTCTGAAAGTAACTTCAAATCCCTTGCTTGAGTCGCAGGGTCACAAGAAACATACACAATTCTCTTAGGCTTATAAGAGTGGACTTGGTTAATAAAATTCTGATCGCAACCTTTTCTCGGTGGCTCAATAATAAGTGCCGTTTCTTCTCCCGCAAATGGTACATCATTGAATATTTCAGAAGCTGTTCCTAATAAATACTTACAATTATCAACATTATTAATTTCTGCATTTGTTTTCGCCCAAACAATCGCTTTGTCACTAATCTCAATTCCCAGGCAGTTATCAAACTGCTCACTCCCATAAATACTGAAAAAGCCGACACCACAATAAGCATCAATTAAATACTGAACACCATCCCTTTTCGCCTCTCCGATTACATAGTCAGCCAATAATGGCAGAATCAATGAATTATTTTGAAAAAACTCACCTGCCTTAAACTGATATGTCTTGGCCCCGACCTTAACCATAGCAATATCATCTGGGTCAGTGATAACACCTCCCATCGAGTCTCTTAACAACAAAGTCCCGCCTTTACGCTTCTTGCGTAAACCAAACCCCTCTTGCAACTCCATTCGTGCTCCCGGCAAAGCCTCATTAATGGCATCGGTTGCAATCGGGCAATTAGCAACATCCACTAATCGTTGCCGCTGCCCGTTTCTCAGAAATCCAATTGCTTGAATTTTGCCATCTCTAGGCTTTTGAAAATGAGGTGTTAATTTCGTTCGATAGTTATATTCACTAGGCGATCCTATAACCTCCTCAACTTTTGGGGTAATATCAGCTAATTGCTCAAAAACTTCCTCGACTTGGCTTCTTTTTGAAGCTAATTGGCTAACATAACTAATATGTTGATACTGACAACCACCACAGGTTTCAAACAATTCACACCGAGGCTCAACCCTGTCATTCGAGGCAACCAATACCTTAATTAGGTCCGCATCGGAATAATTCTTATGATTTCGGTAAATCCGAACCAAAACCTTTTCGCCTGGCAGAACAAACGGAACCATTATCACCCAACCGTCATCACGGCAAATACCCATGCCCAGGTTTGTTAAATTCTCCACATCTAACTCTAATTCCTTATGGTACTCATAAGGAATCGGTTCAAAATTCTTAGGAATTCCACCTTTTCTGCCGTCTTGCTTGTCGCTCATATTAATTTCCTACAATTTAATAACTCTATTAGAAAGCATCAAAAACACTATCCCCCAACTAATCTTTCTCTTTATTGACGAACAAAGGAGTAATTTCCACCTTAAAATCCATCAAAGTTTGCAGTTAATCGAAATTTCTCTTTACAACAATAAAAAATATAGCCTTAATCTCCGTTCCAATTTATTCGACACCATGCAAAAGACAAAAAAAGCAATCAAGAAGCGTTTTAAAATCACCGGCTCCGGGAAACTCATGAGAAGAACTCCCGGCAGAAGGCATTTATTACGCAAGAAAAGTATTAAACAAAAACGTAGCTCTGGCATAGACAAACAAGTTTCTCCAGGGTTCGCAAAACGCTTAAAAGCTGCGATTTTATAATCAGCATAGAAGCAAATTTTATTTAAAAGAGGATTAAGTTATGCCAAGAGCAACAAATGCAGGTGCGACGTTAAGAAGACGCAAAAGAGTTTTAAAGAAAGCAAAAGGGTACTTTGGAAACAAATCCCGTCTTTATCGTTATGCGAAAGACGCAGTAGAAAGAGCAGAAAAGTATGCTTACCGCGATAGACGCAAAAAGAAAACTATTTTTAGACAACTGTGGATTGTTAGAATCAATGCTGTTTGCCGTGAAAACGGCATAAATTATAGCAAATTCATTGCAGGCTTGAAGAACATCAAAGTAGAAATGGATAGAAAAGCCCTTTCGGAATTAGCCATCCATAATAATGAAGGTTTTGTTGCATTAATAGATAAAGTTAAAGCAGCTGCTTAAACGTTTCTCTATTGTACAATTACCTATAAGCTTCTAATATGGAGCAGGCATTACAGGATATACTCGCTCATGCTGATGCCTGTAAGGGTGGAATTGAAAGCAGGGCAGATCTAGAGAAATTCAAAGCAGAGATTTCTGGCCCAAAGGGCTCGCTAACTCAAGCAATGAAAGGCATGGGCAAACTTCCTAAAGAAGAACGCCCCATCATTGGAAAAAAGATCAATGAAACAAAAAAGGCACTTGATGCCATTTTTGAAAAAATTGACCAATTCTTAGAAGAAAAAGAAATACAAGACAGCTTGGGCGAACCCATTGACCCAACACTTCCTTCACCTGACCCAGAAAAAGGATCCCTCCATCCTCTTACTCAAGTAAGAAGGAGAATGACCGATATTTTTTCTAAAATCGGATTCACTGTAGCAGAAGAATTTGAAGCAGAAACTGAGTGGTTTTGCTTTGATGCACTCAATACTCCCGATGATCACCCTGCAAGGGACGAACAAGACACCCTTTTCCTTTCGAAAGGAGCTATTTTCAAAAATGTTCCAAAAAAGGAAAATGAACGTTATTTGCTAAGAACTCATACATCCACGGTTCAAATCAGAACCATGCTAAAAACAAAACCTCCGATTAGAATAATCGCTCCAGGAAGATGTTTTCGAAGAGACACTGTTGATGCAACACATAGTGCAAATTTCCATCAATTCGAAGGACTCTACCTAGATGAAAACGTGACACTCCAAGATTTGAAATCCGTACTAGATCATCTTATAAAAGAACTTTTTGGAAATGATGTGAAAACTCGACTTCGCCCCAGTTTCTTTCCTTTCACTGAACCAAGCTACGAATTAGATCTCAATTCGCCTTCTCTTGGCAAATTGAGCAACCAATGGATAGAAGTCATGGGCTGTGGCATGGTTGACCCAAAAGTATTAGAATCTGTAGAAATCAGCTCAGACAAATGGAACGGTTTTGCATTTGGCGTCGGTATCGAAAGAATTGCCATGATGCTATATGGCATTGATGATATACGGCACTTTTACCAAAACGATCTTCGATTTCTAAAACAATTCGCCTGAACATATAAATGAAAGTAAGCTTAAACTGGCTCAAGGAATACCTAGACCTTTCAGTCTCGACTGAAGAACTATCGAATACATTTCCCCTATTAGGCTTAGATGTTGAATCCATAGAGTATAAAGGATTAAAGCCTCTCGATAACATAGTTGTTGGCGAAATCATATCGCAAGAGAAACACCCTGATGCAGACAAATTAAGCGTTTGCCAAGTTCAATTTTCTAACGACGAACCTCCTGCTCAAATCGTTTGTGGAGCTAAAAATTTTGTCGTTGGCGACAGAGTTCCAGTTGCTTTACCAGGGGCACGCTTGCCAGGAGATTTTAAAATCAAAAAATCGAAACTGCGTGGTGTACCTTCTAATGGAATGATGTGCAGTGCCAAGGAACTCGGGTTAAGCGAAGAAAACGAAGGGTTACTTTTATTAAAAGATAAACCCGAAATAGGGACTTCTATTAATGAAGTTTTCACCGACACGGATACCATCTACAATCTAGAGATCACTTCAAATAGAGGTGACTGCCTAAGCCATATTGGCATAGCGAGAGAACTTGCCGCTTATTATAATTTAAAAGTCAAAACACCAGAATTATCCGTATCAACAGATCAAAGCAATTCTGCCACACCAGAGAGGCTTCTTAGCAATTTAGAAATCCAAACAACGGAATGCCCGCACTACACGGCATGGTCAATAAAAGGTGTTAGTGTCAAAGAAAGCCCCGATTGGCTTAAAAAAGCAATCGATTCAATAGGGCTTAGGCCCATCAACAATATTGTTGATATTACAAATTTTGTTTTAATGGAGTGCGGACAACCACTCCACGCTTTTGACGCAGCAAAAATTGAAGGGCAAGAAATCATCGTCAGAAACGCAATCAAGGGTGAAAAAATTACTACCCTCGATCAAAAGCAGCGAACATTAAGCCCTGAAATGCTAGTAATTGCAGACACCAAAAAAGCATTGGTAATTGCCGGCGTAATGGGAAGTCTTGATGCAGAGGTCACAGATAAGACAACTGATATTTTACTAGAAAGTGCTTGGTTTAAACCTGGATCAATTCGGGCAACTTCTCGAAAACTAAACCTATCAACTGATAGTTCTTATCGTTTCGCAAGAGATGTTGATCCAAAAGGAATCGAATGGGCTGCAAAAAGAGCGATCGGTCTAATACTTGAATTAGCTGGCGGAGAAATATCCGGGCCAGAAATTTCTATCGGCGATATCAACACCGCTGATGCCAATATTTCTATAAGCCCAGCATTTATAGAAAAAAAACTCGGTTTCGCAGTTAATGAAACCGTAATTCATGAGATATTTGAACGGCTTGGATTTACAGTCATTCAATCCAGCGGAAATTGGTCCGTCAAAGTTCCTTCTTTTCGCAGAGAGGTCACGAGACCTATCGATCTTGTTGAAGAATTCATTCGTATTTATGGAACAGATAAAATTCCAAATAAACGCGTGCAAAATTCTGCCGTTGACAGAAATGACGATCCGATCGCAACATTTTTCAGCAATACAGCAAACTATCTAATTGGACAAAATTTCTACGAGTGCCAGAACTACACCCTTCGTAGCAAAGACGAAACATCGCAATCAATCGGTGAAGCCAATGAAAGCACGCTTGCACTTTCCAATCCAATAACCAGTGATCAAACGCACATTCGTTCGTCAATAATCCCTGGGTTACTAGACAACATAAAATACAACATTAACAATGGAAACAATGTCTCTCGACTATTTGAAACAGGCAGAATTTTCCGTCCAAGCCCAGATGGAATTATTGAATCTCTAGCAGTTGGTATTGTTGTTTTAAAGAACTCCCTTGTTAAAAATTGGCTAGAGCGTACAGATGTTGATTATTACACCGTTAAAAACATTATTTCTGAGGTAACGGATATAGCCAACTTCAACACTCAATCTTTAGCTTTTGAAAAATGCACTGACAAAGATTTATTGTGGCAGTCAAATCAATCTGCCGTAGCAGGTGAACTAGCCTTAAAACAAATTCAAATTAATGTTGGCCTACTAAACCTCAAAACGACAAAAATCTGGGGAATCCAATCCCCCGTCTTTGCCGCAGAATTAATATTTGACGCCAATATTTTAAGGAGAAAGACGAAACCACTTTCATTCAAGGCTATTAGTCATTTTCCAGCATCCAATAAAGACTTGGCCATTGTCGCTAGCAAAAATGAAAGCGCTGAAAAGGTAAGAAAGTCTGTTGAAAAAATTGCAAAAAAAGCAACTGGTGGTAATTTTCAAATTGAATTCACTCGTATATTTGACGTATACGAGGGAAAAGGCCTAGCAGACGATGAAAAAAGCATCGCCCTGTCCATCAGTTTTCGTTCCCATGATCGAACACTAAAAGAAAAAGAAGTAAACATGGCTTTTGATCAAATTCAAAGAAGCATTGCAAGTGATACGAATTACAAGCTTCGCTCATAGTGCTGCTTCTCTGAATTTCCCACAAAGAGTCTAATTTATCCTTGCTCGCAAGGATTCACTTTTACATTCTTTGAATAATTTTAATGTTCACTCATTAAATAATTTACCCAGTGAAAATCAAAGAATTATTCATATGACAAACAAGCATTCCGTTGATATTGATTACATTGCCAATTTGGCTCGCCTCGAACTTAATGAGGAAGAAAAAACAGTCTATACTGAACAGCTTTCAGACATCATCACCTATTTTGATAAATTAAGCGAAGTAGACACTTCGGGCATCGAACCATCCGCCCATCCATTCCCGTTGTACAATGTTTGGCGTGAGGATATAGCAACCGAGCCATTAACTGTGGAGCAAGCTATTTCAAATGCGCCTGCTTCAAGGAATAATCAAATCATCGTCCCCAAAGTCATCGAAGAAGCATAACATGTCAGATCATCTTTATAAAAAATCAGCAGCCGAACTTTCAAATCTTCTCGATAAAGGAGAAGTTAGCTCACTCGAAATAACGCAATCTGTAATTGATCGAACACACGAAGTTGACGATCGTGTAAATGCATTTCTTCAAACCAATGAAGAAGAAGCATTAGAATCAGCAAAAGCCGCGGATGATCGGCGAGCTAAAAAGGGTCGCCTAAGCCCTATCGACGGAATACCTGTTTCCCTTAAAGATATCATCGCGGTTGAAGGCAGTTCCCTCACATGCGGTAGTAAAATGCTTGAACATTTCATTTCTCCCTATGATGCGACTTGCACTAAATCTTTAAAAGAAGCTGGAGCAGTATTGTGGGGAAGATTGAACATGGATGAATTCGCGATGGGCTCATCGACAGAAAATTCTGCGTTTAAAACGACATCAAACCCTTGGAACCTCGATCACGTTCCCGGCGGTAGTAGTGGCGGCAGTGCAGCCTGTGTTGCAGCAGGTGAAACCATCCTTTCTCTTGGCAGTGATACAGGCGGGTCCGTAAGGCAGCCTGCTTCATTTTGCGGAGTAGTCGGCATCAAGCCGACCTATGGCTCAATTTCACGATATGGCCTCGTAGCCTTCGCTTCATCTCTAGATCAAATTGGTCCAATGGGTAAAACGGTTGAAGATGTAGCACACTTACTACAATGCCTTGTTAAGCATGATCCTCTTGATTCAACTTCCGTAAAAACTGAACCACAAGATTTCGTTAATTCATTAAAAGCAGATGATAAAAAATGGAAAATAGGTTTACCCAAAGAATATTTCGGAGAAGGATTAAGCGAAGAAGTAAAAACATCCGCAGAGAAGGCTGTTAAATTTTACGAATCTAAAGGTTGTGAAATAATCGACGTCTCGCTTCCTCACACAGAATACGCGGTTCCAGCTTATTACATTATTGCCACCGCTGAAGCCTCTTCAAATTTATCACGTTACGATGGCATTCGCTACACACATAGAAGCCCAAATGCAAAAAATGCCGTAGACATTTATTTCAAAAGTCGAGGTGAAGGCTTTGGCGATGAAGTAAAACGCAGAATCCTACTTGGATCGTATGTTTTGAGTTCAGGTTATTATGATGCCTACTACCTTAAGGCACAGAAAATTAGAAGCCTCATCCGTCAAGATTTTACAAATGCCCTGGAAAAAGTTGATGCTGTCATCACTCCAACTTCTCCAACGCCTGCCTTCAAAAAAGGTGAAAAATCTAAAGACTTAATGTCAATGTATCTCAGTGACATTTATACTATTTCATTAAACCTCACAGGACTTCCTGGAATATCAGTGCCTTCGGGTCACACGAACAACAATTTACCTCTAGGAATACAACTCATCGGTAAACCTTATCAAGAAGGCGAACTACTTCAAATCGCAAACCTATTTGACAAAGAACACCTATACGGGAAATTAATTCCTGAGATCAAATAGAGAAATGATACATCTCAAAAAACTACAAGAAACCGTTCAACTCCTAAGAGCCCCAGGAGGTTGCCCTTGGGATATTCAACAAACACATGCTTCCTTAATCAATTGCCTAATTGAGGAAGCATCCGAAGTCATACAAGCCATCGAAAACAATGATGACGAGAATCTTCGCGAGGAGCTAGGCGACTTGTTGCTTCAAGTCATCATGCACGCACAAATTGCAACTGAAGAGGGTCGATTTAACTTAGAAGATGTCGCAAGAGGCATTAATGAAAAACTCATTCGCAGGCACCCCCATGTCTTTGGCGACAATCCATCCTCTCTCAATACTGATGGTGTCCTCAAACAGTGGGAGGAAATAAAAGCTGAGGAAAACAAAGGGAAAAAACAAAGCACATCACTTTTCAAAGGAAAACCTCCCCAATTATCAGCACTCCTATTTTCAACCGCTATATTTAAGCAAATTGAAAAAAACAACTTTCCTATCGACGATCATATCAACTCTAGCCATTGCGAAACACAGGCAAAATCGTTAAACGAACAAACCGCTGGAAAAGAATTGTTCGAATTAATCGCAAGCTGCCGAAAAGCCAATATTGATCCCGAACAGGCTTTAAGGAATTTCACAAAACAGATAATGGACAGCATTGAAGAAAACAACTATTCATAAAGATAAAATACAGTTTTTACCTATATGCGGCTCTAGCGGCATGTCACTTGTCCCCTGTGAATTCAAACGTTCGAAGAAATCCAAAAGCATCAAGCTTTTCATTGGTTACCAAAACCAAGTCGTAATAACAGTTCCCTGGAACTGCCCCTATCAAGAAGCGTTAAATTTTCTAAACAGCAAAGGAACATGGATTGAAAAACAATTAGATTGTAGAGATAAAGTACAAAGCCTACTTGATTATTTACTCAAAAAACCAACGATTTACGGACAAGGGAAAAAATGGGCTGTTGAAATTTCTTTTTCAGACCAATCTGGCAGATTAAAAATTGAAACAGATCCCGCCACCAAAATTCATCTAATTCTCCAAAAAGAACACCCCTATGAGCAACAAATATATCTGTTACTCAGAAAATTTGCTCACCAAGTACTTAAAGTCCGATTAGCAGAATTGGCAGAAAAAACCGGGTTAATAGTTAAAAAGGTAAGAATTGCCGACCAACATTCTCGTTGGGGTTCCTGTTCCGAAACCGGCACCATCTCATTAAACTGGCGATTAATACTCATCCCCTCAAAGCTACAAGACCACATTCTATTCCATGAACTGGCCCACTTGAAGCATATGAACCATTCCTCAGACTACTATGATTACCTCAACACGCTTGACTCCAATATGAAGAAACACCAAGAAAATTTCCAAAAAATAAACAATCGAATCATGAGACTTGGTCGAATGTAGTTTTTGTTTGCACTCCTCACTTAACTAGCGATGATGCGCATCTTAACCTCATTGAATATTCATTTCGCTAACCCCCACAAGGATTGGCAAGATAAATGCTCAGTAAAGTGTTCCCCCTATCAACAGGGGTTAATTACCAGAAACTTTAACTATTACTTCATAAGAAACTAAATATCAGCAATTTATGGCAGGGTTCATCTCAGAGATCTATAAAAATGCACAAGTACTCAACTATCATAAGCGGAGTATTGATATTGCCGGCAACAATCTTGCCAACATCAACAATGAAGATTATGCTCGTCAGCAAATCCTTACTAGAGATGGATTTATGTACACCACGAAGGCTGGATTGCAGTCAAATGGTTTAGATTCCGGTGGATTAGAGCACGTTAGAAACCAACTTTTAGACAAGCAAATACTCAAAGAAATTTCAAATCTTAGCTCATTACAAGCTCAAGACGAAGTTTTATCAAGGGTATCAGCAGTAATTGCCGAAGACATCAAAAGGGCCTTGGATCCTCAAACTCTTGAAAGTGCGCTAGAAGGCGACGTAGAGACAGGAACAATCACAAAATCTATTGATGAATTCTTCAATGCGTGGCAAGAATTATCAGCGGATCCAACCGCTGAGGCCGCAAAACAAAGTCTCTTTGGAAAAGCTGAAGCTCTCATCAGCACTCTGAATACTACCGGCACAAAAATTACAGAGCTTGAAACTTTCATCGCAAGTCTCACCGCACAAGATAACAATAAAATTGATGCCCTTCTACAAAAAGTTGCCGCATTAAATATTGAAATAGCGAAAATTGAGTTCAAAGGCGACGGAATGGCCGCTACTTTACGTGACGAACGAGAAGCTGCTTTAGAGCAACTTGCCCAATACGTAGATGTTACTTTCACGGAAATAGCAGACTCTGGAGGTAAATTTACCGTCACTGCTGGATCTACGCCGATTACTTTGATCGATGCAACTGGTGCTGTTGCAGGAACAGCTGCAACTCTACTAGCAACTACAACCTCTCTCCAAGGCGGAAGAATTCATGGTTATGATCAAGTATCATCTAGCGGGGCATTAGGAACATTAAAAACCAGCTTAAACAATTTAGTTTCACAATTAGTAACAAGTGTTAATGCTGTTTATAAAAGCGGGACCAATACTGGAAACTTTTTTAATTCAGCAAATAGCACCATGTCCACGATTGCTCTTGATAGCACTCTAACCAGTGCTACAAGCATTACAACTACTGGAGTTAGTGGAGCCGGTGCAGGTGCAAATGACCTTGCTCTTGCGGTTGCGGAATTACACAACAAACAATTTTCAACAACAACAGGCGATCTGTTCTCTGGAACATTTATTGAGCATGTTACCACTTCTGTAGCAACCCTAGGAAGTGAGCACAATATCATTAAAGATAAGATCGAAAGCGTTGACCTAATTTTAAGTAACTTAAAGGAACAAAGACAACAAGAAAGCGGTGTTAGTATTGACCAAGAAGTTGCTGAATTAATGGGTTACCAAAGAGCCTTCCAGGCGACTTCTCGAGTTATCAATATCCTCGATTCAATGCTAGACGTAGTAGTAAACGGTCTAGTTAAAGCCTAAAATTCATCTTATAATTTAGTAATTTTTGATTCAAATGGATTCTGGATCAAGTCCATCGAAATGGATCACTAAGAGTAGCACATTACATGCAGATTGCAGAATATTTGGGGTCCAAAAACATCATTGCATGCATCCTATTGATAAACGTGAAGGAGACTTCTTCGTTATCGATTCGACAGATTGGGTCAATGTTTTAGCTATTACAAAAAACAAAGAAGTCATCTTTGTTCGCCAATACCGATTTGGAACCCAACATCTTTCATGGGAAATACCGGGGGGCATCATCGAAAACAACGAATCGGCAATCATAGCTGGCCCAAGAGAACTGGATGAAGAAACAGGCTATATTGGAGATAAACCAACAATATTAGGGAAATGTCACCCCAATCCTGCCCTATTTAATAATATCTGCCACTTCATCCTAATTGAAAACGCAGAATTAAAAAACAATCAAAACTTAGATTGTCATGAGGAAATTGAAATCCAACTAGTTCCCATAGATAATGCGATGAATTGGATTACGTCTCAGAAAGAGCCGATTCACGCAATGACGTTAAATGGCTTATTTTTCGCGAGAAATAAACTCGAGAAATAAGACTAAATCGCAAAAAGCTTTTCCACCGCATCTAACTCTACCAAGAGTTGCATTCCGATCTCTTGCAGTGCACCCGCATCAAGGCCATATTTATTAAGCACCCAGCTATCAGCCGTGTAATATAGACCATCCGAACCGGATCCAATACCCAGAATCATGCAAGTGGCATTACCCAAGTGAACCACATCCACTAGCGGGTCAGGTGGATCCAAATCGTCGGCTTCATGATGATGTCGAATCGCCCTTACAATATTATCAGGCAATTTCCAAGATTCTGCCATCTTCGCCCCAATTTCTACATGATTAAACCCAAGCACTTTTTTTTCTGCCTCCAGAAAAGTCATTCCATCAATTTCAACATATTGCTTTATAGTATCAAATTCATCACCAACAAATTCATTTAAAACGATTTTTCCAACTCCATGCAATAGTCCCGCAGTGAAAGCTAAATTAGTTTCAACCGTGTTTAGCTTATTCGCGAACATAGTTGAAGCGAGTGCAGTAGCCACTGAATTTTTCCATAGGGCATTTGGATCAAGTCCATAACCAGCCTGTTCTCCACCTAACATTGCATTAGCATGAACCGCCAACACTAATTGAAGCAACCGAACTGTCCCTAAAGACATTAACGCCTGATCCAAAGAATTAATTTTCTGTGAAGAACCAAATTCAGCAGTATTGCAACGCCTTAGCACTTCAGCTGTAATGGCCTGATCATACTTGATTGTATCGACCATATCTTCGACTGAGGAATCAGGATTATTAACCAAATCAATTAGTTTAATCGCTGTATCTGGAAATGGGGGCAAGCTCCCCATTTTTTTAATTATTTCATCCGGTGAGGTCATAATAGTTTAGAAGTTGAAAATACTTTTATTATCCCGATTTATAATTATTAGCCAAGTCAATAAAAGTGCCACCGACCACATTAATAGTCATTCAATCCAATTTTATACAATATATCACTTTTTCCGCATAATCAGCTCTGTCGCAACCTTTGCACAATATCAGCCATGACAAATAAAGTTGGTATTGATGGTGTTTATAACTCTGACATCGTGGCAAAACTACCAAGAAAGCTTTTTCATTAATTGATAAAAATTGACCCTCACCGAACATAATTCCTCCATTAACATATGGATAGTCTACAAATTACTAGCATGTGCTCGTTCCTTAATTAGGGCTTGCTGATTTAATCATTCAGCAAAAAACCGGCCTTTTGTTTTTTGTTAAAAATAAAATTTTTAACGTAGCATTAATGTTACATTTAAAAGTGGCATGTTTTTCTTGAAAATAATGCAATAAATCCGCTAAAAGTCCTCGAATATTCAGGTATAAGATAAAGGCACAAAGAACCTTTTCAAGGTTCGCAACAAGTAAGCTTAGAGAAATCATACTTGCACTTGTTTGGGCTAATTTAGCCATTATTCGACCTAACCCAAATCGGCGTTTACACTGGCCAAATTTTCCTTCAATGGGAATCCTATCAACTTCATCTTTGTAGGTCTGCTTTGCATTTTTTTTAGTTTTGGCTACATCTTTAGAGGGTCTTCCTAGTGGAGGACCGCTAAAGCGAATCCCTAATTCCTTACAATATTTTATGTTTTG
>CAWUTK010000100.1:0-32942 GCA_963924785.1 uncultured Opitutales bacterium | reverse complement strand
ATGAAAATACCAGGAGCATCTTGGAATAGAGCAAATGCTGAAGCTTTTGTTTGCACTCGATCTAGCAGAGCAAATGGACAATGGAACATTTACTGGGAGAAAAAAGCGGCTTAATTCTCCCCGCACAAAAAATTGCACCCGTTTGACTTACCTGATGAATTGTTGGACTTTATAGAGCATCATCACCAATGATTATTTTATTGGAAACCCTCAGGGTTGGGACTCTGGGGGAGTTTTGAAATATAAGCTATACTGCTAGCTCTGGAACGTTGTCGTCCTCGTATTTCTTTGAAAAGCAGAGGCAGCGGTTTTCTACTTATAATATTCCTAAATATATTTTCTCTGGGGAATTGCATAAAGATAGGATTGTTGTGCCAAGGGGATGTTTTGAAGAAGTACTTTCTTGTCTTGAGTTGACAGGGTCTTGTCCAGTTATTGATGATCGACGAATTGTTCCAAAAGGTTTTCGAATTAAGTTTACGGGTGAATTGTCGAGTGAGCAAAAGTTGGCGATTAAAGATTTGAAGGAGCATGATATCGGTGTTCTTTCAGCGCCTCTAGGTTCATGTAAGACGGTAATGGCTTGTGCGATGATCGGTCATTGGAAAAAACCAGTTCTTGTTTTAGTTCATCGGCAAAACTTATTAGACCAATGGGTTGATCGGTTGTCTACAGTCCTAGATCTTGATAAAAGTGAAATTGGAGATGGATTCTGTTACTCAGGCAATAAATGCCGGACAGGGTTTTTGTATATTTTCAACATCGTCTTTGATTGGTGAGGGTTTTGATTTACCTGTTCTTGATACGTTGTTTTTAACAACACCTATTTCTGGCAAAAGCTGCGATCTAAAATGAAAATTCTGTCTGATTTGGGTCTACCTGAGGTTCTTTTTTTGTTTTTTTCTTGGAATTCTGCCGTTTTTTAGACGGTTTTGGCTGGAAAGTCATATCAAGATCATCGTCTTCTTGGTCGGTATCGTTCTTGATTTCTTCTAAAACTTCTTCTATTTCGACAATTTCGCTTTTAAAGTAGGCAATCTCCCTCTGGAATTCCAGTTTCATTGCTCTTTCAAAGCCTTTTTTGTCTTTGCTTTGGGTGTATTTCCATGCAGGACTTTTCTTTATTTGACGAATTTCTCGATTGAGATGGTAGAGAGAATTTTTCAAGTGTTCGGTCACTTTGCGAATGACCTGTAAGTAAGTGGATTCATTTATGGTTTCGATCTCTGCTTCACACAATGCCTCTATTCTCTCAATATCGTCAAGGTCTTGGTTTTCGTAGGCTTCCTGCAATTCATACCAAAGCTCATCTAACAATTGGGGGTTATCTACATTTCCCGGTCTTTTATCAGGATGAAGCTTGTTTGCCAGTTCTCGGTATTTACTTTTGAAATTCTTATTTTCGGCCGTTTCTTCTTTTGCATGACGAGGTGATTCGGAAAATGGTTCATCACCATCATCGAATTGGAAACCATCACCAAACATCGCTTTAGCAAATCCTTGGAAGAACTCTTCGGATTCATCATCAAAGTCCTCCTCTTCTTCAACGGAACCATCTTGCGGCTTTTCTTCATCAGATTTGTATTTCTTACGGAATTCTTCAGGATTTTCTCTAAGGAGTTTTACCATTTCATAGGCTTCCGTTGGTGAGACTCCTTCAAAGAATATGCAACTTTGGATCGTGTCATAATAACTCGCTAAGTCCGTATGCTTAGCCTGTAATTTTCGGAGTTCAGTTTCATACTTACCGAACTTTTGTGCCTTCCATCGTTCAAAGTTGATTAAGTCGATTTCTTTGAAGTTCAGATATTTGGCTTCGGCATTTTTAAGGCGAGTTTTGGATGCCCGATATTGTTTGAGATATTTCTGTTGTATCGGCTTGTTATCGATACAGATCAAGGCAGTGCAGTAGACTTTCTTTGCTTTCCTTGTTTTCTTTTTGCCGATACTTTTCTGCTTTTTCTTCATTTACCGGAACAGTCTTATTCAGCGGTGATGAAAGGTCGATGGTATTGTGAAAAGATGTTATGTATCTAACCTTTACTGCGTGCCTGTTTAAGTTTTCTACTGGATATTATTAGTATGAAAAGTAAGCATACAGTGGTTGGGAGAGTAGAGGCGGTAAAAAAGCCAACAATTTAACCAAATAAGTATATCAGATACGACAACTGATACGTTTGAGTTTACCGTAGGTTATACCAATTCAATTACAGATGATTTCGGGCAAACAAGTTTCGGTGTAAATGTTGCTTATAGTCCCGGTGGAGTAACAGGACACAATACGCAAGAGAAGTCAATGGAGACTGCGTTATATGTTGACGACCGATCTAACTGCACCCCCTTTGGTTCTATCAAAATTCTTTAATCAAAATTGGAAAGATCAGTTGTTCTTAAAAGTATTTGCAGGTTATGGAGAAACTCGGGTAAAAGGAATAGATAATAATACACTCGACCCTCATACGACATTAATGAGTGTTGGTCCGGGCTTTCGCTATAATGTCGGTGATCACTTAAATATGAAGTTCGACTATGGGATCCAATTAAAAGACTCAGGACAGGTTTTATTAACTCGTAGGGGGTATAATCATCGTGGTCACTTTGGAGTTGGTTTGAGCTTTTAATTAAAATAGTCCTCGCGCAATCGTTTTAATTTGCGGTAGGTCGTAAGCTTTTATTAACATCTTAAGTCGTGGATGCAGGGTTTGTAATTAATCTTTAGAGCAATCGATGTAGAAGAAATAACTTGAAAGGAATAAAATGTCTTGGCGGCCTTGTGAAAATTGTAAAGGAAAAGCGAAAGGTGGAAGAGGGTGTCTTATCATTTGTTTAATAATATTTCAATGATGTCAGGGGGGCAGTATAAAGAAATAAAATAAAATTTTATTTTACATTGGATGTTGACAGGATATGAAAAGTGAACAATTCATTGGATAGATAGACAAGTTGTGCAGAATTATTTGACAAATTGTAAAGGTTGAGTGAGATGTATGGTTTATGAATATAATCAGTAAAAGAACTCTTCAGGTTCATAGAAAAAAATTTGGAAATGCTAAGAAGCCATTAATTGATTGGGAAAACACGGTATTAAGATCAAAATGGACAAACCTAAAAGATGTTAGAAAAATTTATAGGAATGCAGATGCAGTTAAAGTTGATAGTGGGCGAACGCTCACTATCTTTAATATTAAAGGCGGCAAATACAGGTTGTTAACCTGTATCCATTATAACAGTGGACGCATATACATTCGAGATTTCCTGCCTCATAAAATCTATGAGACAAATCGATGGAAAACTCTGCACTAAAAAGTGCCAAAGTCTGAAACGTATTATAATGAACTCTAACAGGTGAAAACTGTTAGTTAACGGGACACACACAATGAAGCTAAAAAACAAAGTTTTTAGCAAGGTTTTGCCGACTACATATATCGGCTTAATCAAGCTACTTGCACCAAGGAAAATACATGATGAGTCAGATTATAACAATGCTATTGAAATTATGGATCTAATGATTGGTTTTCCTTTAAATGAAGATCAGGAGGACTACCTAGAAGCGATTTCAATTTTTGTAGAACAATATGAACAAACAAAGTTGAAAGATGAAACTGAAGGCATTTCAGGGATTGACGCATTGAAATACATAATGGAAGAGGCAGGGTTGAAAACCACTGATTTAGCTAATACTTTAAAAATTAGCTATTCCTTAGCATATAAGATACTCAAAGAAGAAAGAGATTTAACAAAAGATCACGTAAAGGTTCTTTCTAGGAAATTTTGCGTAGAGCCTAGTTTGTTTATTTAGGCATAATCAAAATTGTATAAGAGCCCGTATCAATCAATACGGGCTTTTTTGTGACTAGAGACTAAACGTGTTTAAGGTTAAAAAAATTTAATTTATTTTTACCAACAGTTAAAGTGAATCTGAATTAGAAAACGATAAGTTATCATATTCTTTGCCTATTGTGGTTTATGCTAGGTGCTAGGGTGTTTAATTGTATTTTCATGAGAACAACGAGTATCCGACTTTGATAAGAATTCATTAAGGAAATCACTGGAATACAAATGAAATCCGAGGTTTTTTTGACTTTTTACACCGTTTTTTAACTGGTGAATTAAGGGAGATAAGAGGGGTATGTTTTGTAACGTGTTGAATATTAAGTGGTGCCCGGGGGGGGACTTGAACCCCCACGCCATTGCTGGCAATGGATTTTAAGTCCACAGCGTCTACCATTCCGCCACCCGGGCCGACTTAAAGATTAGTGATATTGGGTTTTTTTGTGGGGAAATCAAGAAGGAATTGGGTAAATGTCAAATTTAAGATTATTTATATAGTTTGGCTATACTTTCTGCTGAGGCATCGCATAGACCTCGCTCTGTAATGAGTCCTGTAACTAGGCGTGCTGGGGTGACGTCGAAGGCGTAGTTGGCTGCAGGACTGTTTTCTGGGGTAATCCTGATAGCTTCTACTTTATCACTAAGGATCCCCTCCATAATGGTGACTTCTTCTGGATTACGTTTTTCAATCGAAATGTCTTTAATGCCATCACTGATTTCCCAGTCAAAGGTGGATGAGGGGAGGGCGACATAAAATGGAACGTTATTATCTTTTGCTGCAAGGGCTTTTAAGTAGGTGCCAATCTTGTTGGCGACATCGCCTGTTTTTGTTGTACGATCCGTTCCGGTAATAACCATATCCACTTGTCCATGTTGCATGAGGTGGCCCCCAGTGTTATCAGGGATGATTGTGTGTGGGACTCCATGCATTCCTAGTTCCCAGGCGGTGAGTCTTGCGCCTTGATTTCTTGGTCGTGTTTCATCTACCCAGACGTGAACTGGAATACCTGCATCGTGGGCTGCATAAATAGGAGAGGTCGCTGATCCGTAGTCTACAAATGCTAACCACCCAGCATTGCAGTGTGTTAGAATGTTGATGGTTTCGCCTTTTGGTTTTTTTGTGGCTATGCCTTCGATTATTTTAAGACCGTGTTCGCCAATTTGTCTACACCACCGAGCATCTTCGTCAGCGATTGTTTCTGATAAGCTTTTTGCGGTCGCAATTTTTTCTTCAACTGTAACGGCTTGCTTGATGGCTTCTAGTTGTCTGTCGACAGCCCAAGCAAGGTTAACTGCGGTTGGTCTTGTTGCTTTGAGTCGGTCGGCAAATATTATGAGCTGTGAATTGAAATCTGATGATTGTGCTGCTTCTAGGCAGGCTATATACATCCCATATCCAGCAGTTGCTCCGATGCAGCCTGCACCGCGAACATACATGTCGAAAATTGCGGTGGCAACTTCGTCGACCGTTTTTAATTTTACTATCTTAAATTCAAATGGGAGCAGTCTTTGATCAATAATTGCTATTGTTTCATCGTCTTCAAGCCAAATGGTTCGATAGTGTTTTCCGTTTATGTTCATTTATCCAATGGTGCTTAAGTCGATTGAAACTTCATTCTGTAAAACTTGTTCGAGTGTCTGTCTCTGACGAATTACATGTGTGTTGCCGTCTCTATCAACCATGACTTCTACAGCTTCAGGGAATGAGTTATAGTTTTTTGAACTCATAGCTGAACAATAGGCACCGGCCCCTCCAATTATGCAGAGGTCACCGATTTCACTTTTAGGAAGTGTTCTCGTGTTAATGACATCTGGTTGATCGGGTGCGGGCGTTAGTAGGTCCCCAGACTCACAGCAGTGACCAACTATGACATAGGCTTCTTTTTCAGATGTATCTTTGGCGGTTACAATCTCGATCGGATGTTGAGAACCATAAAGGGAAGGTCTAAGGATCTCAGTCATGCCACAGTCTAGTTTGAGGAATTTATATCCATCGTCGCCAGTGTGGATGATATCTTGGACGGTTGAGAGAACTGCACATGAATTCGCAACAAGGAATGTTCCAGGTTCAACTTCTAGATGTAATTTACGTTGTGTTTCTTTTTCGAAATCGATGAATGCATTTTTAACGGTGCTGCCGACTTCTTGCATGTCACACGTTTTTTCACCTTCAATGCGAGCGACTTTGAATCCACCGCCGAGGTTTAACGTGTGAACATTTGGGAATTTTCTAACATTGTCTAAAGAAAGTATGGAGGCTTTTTTCCAAACCTCAGGATCACTTCCTGATCCAATGTGGGTGTGTATGCGAACCACTTTAAGCTGATGTTTTTCAATGAGTGATTGAACTTCTGGGATTGATTCGTGCCAAATTCCAAAACTCGAAGAAGGGCCGCCGACATTGGTTTTTGTTGTTCCACCTGATCCGAAACCCGGATTGATGCGAATCCCCATTTCGATTCCTGGCAAGGCCTCGCCGATAAGCTTAATCTGAGTTAATGAACAGGCATTTATCTTAATTCCTTGCTCAAGAAGGTCCTTGAAGTCGCCGGGGAGTTCTTGTGTGCTGAGACTGATGTTCTCGGCCGGGATGCCTGATTTAATAGCACGCTTAACTTCATAGCCAGAACTCGCATCAATGTGTAGCCCCAGTTTATTAAATAATTGTAAGATCGCCGCATTAGGTGACGCTTTCATTGCGTAGCGAACAGTTAAGCCAAAAGCATTCGGAAATGAAAGCGCATCGAGTGCACTATTTTTCAATATCTCTGATTGGTAGACAAATGCAGGAGATCCAAATGTTTTATTAATATTTTGAGCAAGCTCTTCGGACAAAATTCTGGTGTTCATAATGCGTTATGCTAGTTTTTTACTGAAATTACTTTTTAGAATCATTATAAATACTCTAAATATGAATGCTGAAGCAATAATAGAAAAATTAGGATTAGAACCATTAAGTGAAGAAGGTGGATTCTATCGCCGGACATTTACCTCGAAAATACTGATGGGGGAAGCGGTTTCAAGTGAGGTGTCGATTGGAACGTGTATTTATTTTTTGGTAACCAAGGAAATGTTTTCGGCGATGCATAAAATCGAATCTGATGAAATCTTTCACTATTATGGAGGAGATACGGTTGAGATGCTTGAGCTTGGTGAAAATGGAGAAGGAAAATGGTGTTCTATTGGCTTTGATATAGGAAAGGGGGTCTACCCTCAGAAACACGTTCCCAAAGGTCGCTGGCAAGGTCTCCTAATTAAGGAAGGAGGAAGTTTTGGCTACTCATTATTGGGATGTGCTGTGACGCCGGGATTTCTTTGGAAGGATTTTACGCTTGGAGACCGAGCAGTCTTAATTCAGGAATATCCTCATTTTTCAAAAGATATTGAGTCGTTAACGAGATAAAGCTTATTTTTTAGCCGCCTTTTGTTTCCGTTTGTTTTGGACAAAACTAATGACTTTATAATTGATGTATCCTTTCATGGATTTTTTAAAGAGGCTGATTTCTTTAATGGGTTCTTTGTGGGTAAGGAAGTCTTCTTTGTATTCTTGGGTGCCTTGCATAAAGTCAAAGACTTTAAAACCCTTGTTAACCGCTGTTTTAATATTTTTTACCATTAAATATCTGCCGGGAGAGCCTTTTTGAAAGGCAGGGTCATAGGCGAGATTATGCATGCAGTAAGTGTCATCTTGGAGGAATGCTAATTCATACGCGATGACTGTTCCGTCTGCAGTAAGTGTTGATATCATGACTCTGCCTGCTTCAGCCATTAATGGAAGCGCGTCGTTGTAAAACTCAGGCGTGCCCGTTAATGAAAAAAGGCCGACGCCGGCATCATTTTTCCAACTTTTGTTTTCAATTTTTTTGATCTCAGGGATGATCTTACTGACTTCATCTTTCGTTTGATAGATGCTGTATTCAATATTGCCAAATTCCTTTAACTTCCTTTCGCGGTAGCGAAGTGTGGTATTGTTTTTTGTCCCGAGTTTTTTCTTTATAAATTTATCAACATTGTCTTCGGGCAGTTTTATGAGCGAACGAGTGGCGGCACCTCTGCAAATTGAGTGAACTGAGTCGTGTTCTAAAAAGGGTAAGAAAAATGATTGATAGAGTTTCTCCCGGACGAGAGGAAGCCATATGAAAGGAAATACATTAAGCAGGGCCTCTAATCCATCTTCAAAAGCTCCTCGGACATCATCAATTGATTGATTGCATATGGGATCGACGTAATCAATGGTTTGGTAGCCCATTGGCCAAAGTCCTGTTGCCGCTATGCCGGGAACGGAGGTGAATGCAGAGGCCAGAATGAGATCCTCGTTTTCGTCTTCGATAGAAAGGATTACGGGAGTTCGGCTCCCTCCATATATTTCCCACCATGGATAGATCCATTCGGGGTGGATGAATGGATTAGCGTTTTTTGATTTCTTATAAAGGGCTTCTAGTTTTGGTTTAACATTTTTAAAGCTCTTTTCGCCAATCCATATTTTGAAGCGCATTACGGCAATTGCTTAAGACGGAGCTTTGTCTCTTGAGAAGCCCATGATTTCATTCTCGATTTCGGTAGCGTATGCATCATCCAGTGCTAATTCTTTTACTTTTGAATCAAGGTAGTCTTTTTCTGCAGGAGCTAAAATTTTATCAAGCCACACGATTTTCACGATTTCTTTATATTGAAAGGCTGCTGAATCTCTCGGGAAACCCATTATGCTTTCCTCGATTTTTGTCGCGACTTCTTCGCTGAGATTAAGAATCTTAACCTTAGCATCTAAGTATTCTTTTTCTGGCTTCGCTAATTTTCCATCTAACCAAACAATTTCAACCGCTTCAGTGTAAGCCGCTTCTGCGGCTGAGCGATCTGTTGTTGCAGGAATTTCAGTTATAGGAGTTGCCGGCGGTGGCGCTGGTGGCGGAGGAGGAGCAGCTGGTGTTACAGGAGTTGCTGCAGAGTAAAAAGCATCTATTTTTTTCGATACATCTTTGTATCCAATATCGATAGAATAAATAATCTTAAATTCATCCACACTTTCTTTTGTTTTCCCTTGAAGCTCCAAGCAACTAGCCAGCTCATAAATGGCCTCTTTTTTAAGAGCATCCATTGTGAGGATCTCTTTTTTAACTAATGTGAATTGGTCAATGGCTAAGTCGTATAGGCCCTTCTTTTTGTAGGCTTGTCCAAGGAAGAGAATGGCTTGGTTTTTAACTTTAGGATTTCTTTGTGCTAACTGAAATTGCTCGATACAAGAATCACTATCGCCAGATTCGAGTAAAAGTTTTCCGTATTCAAAACGATACATGAAATCATTTGGGTATCGTGACACCATGTCTTGACAGGTGGTTAAGAGAAATTGAAATTCTGCTTGTTTGATTTCTTCTAATTCGGCGGCTAGTTCTTGATTTTCAGGGTCGGCTTCAACTTCAGCCGTTTTGGCATCAAGAGAGTTTTTATAAAGCAGTTGCTGTAATTTGTTTTGGTACTGCTCAAGCGTTACGTCTGCATTTCCTCCTGGAAGTGAACGTGAGTATTGAATCCAATCAATGGCCGTTTGGAAGTCCCCCAGTTTTTGATAGTAACCAGCCATTGTTTTATAATGACTCATGTTGTCTGGTTCGGCCTCAATGGTCGCATCCATTGCTGTGATAAGCTCTAAAAGGGTATCATCGTCTTGAACAACTCGGCTTGATTGTTCGAGTGAGACGGCTTCGTCTTCATCTTTTAATTTATCGCGAAAATCGCCTTTTTCTTCCCATTTTCCTTTTTGTAAGGATTGGTTGATGGAAGCCAGTTTAACGATTTCTTGTGCTTCGCCGTCACTTGGCATTTTTTTAGCGACAAGTTCCCCAAGTTGAATCGCTTCTTTTGTCTTGCCCATCTCGATGTATGCGTAAGCCAATTCTTTAAGATTCGGCATGTCCTCGGGTTTGAGTTTACAGACGGTTTCAAACGCAAAAGCAGCGGTATTTTTAAGCCCTAATTCTTTTGCGGCTTTTCCCAGGATAGAGTGGGCATCAAACCGGCTAGGGTTCTGGGTGATCATTTTCTCTGCTTGCTCCATTGATTTTTCAGGATCTTTTGCAATGGCAGATGCGTTGACTACCGAGAAGGGGGTGGACGTGAATTTCTTCAGAAGACCGCCTTTTTGGCTGTCAGCGACTTTAAATTGTGCTTGTCTTAAGATTTTACGAAGGTCTAAGCAGGCAATGTTATGCTTAAGGATATTGGAGCAAAGGTCGACGGTGTACTGGGGGTTTGTTGCTAAGGCTTTTTTCGCAGCCTCGATTTGCTTGTTAAACCTAGAGTCGATTTTATGTAAAGGTATTTCGTCCATGGATACTTACTGTATGTTGTTAACTGTGAGATACTCACAAGAAAAATCTATAAATGATATTTCCTATTATTAGTCAATTTTTAATTCAGAAGGGTATAAGTTCGCTGGGAATGAAATATATGTATAATAATGGCCGAGTTCTAGTGTTGAACTCAGCCAGAAATCTATTAACTGCTTTATGCGGAGGGGCTTTTAATCGCTAATTCAGTTCTGGCTGAAGTGGTGAGTTTTTCAATGATTTCTTCAGCTTTTTCTGAAGAAGAGCATTCAACGAGTAATCGAAGTTTATTTTCTGTTCCAGAGTAGCGAACAAGGATCCTTCCATCGCTGCCGATTTCTTCCTTTGCCTTTTTTAAACTGAATTGAAACCCTGTGAGGCTTTCGAGAGGAAGTTTTTTAGGAACGATTAAGTTTTTAGTTACTTGAGGAAATAATTCAATCGAGCTTTTTAATTCTGAAAGTGATTTTTTTGTGTCTAATAATACTTCTAATAACTTGAGTGCAGCAATGAGCCCGTCGCCTGTTGGTGCTATGTCTGAATAAATAATGTGCCCAGATGATTCTCCGCCTAATGAGGCTTCAAGTAAACGTAGTTTTTCGGCTACGTTTCTATCGCCGATATTCACCCTTTCAACTGCTATTCCTGATTTAGCGAGAGAGTGATCCAGTCCAGAGTTACTCTGAATCGTTGTGACAAGTGTGTTTTTATTGAGTTTTTCTTTTTCCTTAAGGTGCAGTGCTAGGATTCCTAGTAGTTCCTCGCCGATTAAAATATCACCTTTTTCATCACAAATAACTAAGCGGTCACCATCTCCATCGTGCGCGATTCCAATATTGGCTTTATGCTCTAAGACTTGTTTTTTCAGATTATCAGGGTATTCGCTGCCAACTTGATCATTGATATCTTTATCAAGGGAATCTCCCATCTTAATAACCTTCGCGCCCAGCTTTTCTAAAAGAACTGGACTGGTTTCAATGGTTGCCCCATTTGCACAGTCCATAACGATAGTATAACCGGCTAGTGCTTTTTCTGGTAAAATATTCTCGAGACTTTTAAGATAGTCATTGATTGCCACGTGAGGGATGAGGCTTGCACCAGTCACAAATTTTGGCGGTTTGTTAATGACTTCGTTTAATATTTTTTCAATTTCCGCTTCTTGAATCTCGGTTAATTTAGTGCCTTTTTCTGATAAAAGCTTGAATCCATTATCGCATGCAGGGTTATGAGAGGCAGTGATGGCAATACCCATTTGAGCCTTTGTTTGAACGACTGCATGAGAGATCGCTGGGGTGGGTAGGACCTGTAGGTCTTTGCAGGTGATTTTTTGCGCGGTTAAACCATGGCAAAGAGCACTACGGAGTTCTCTGCCAGAATTTCGAGTATCTCGCCCAATGACAACCGTTATCTTGCTGCCTAAATTATTCTTGTTTAGGTATTTGCCGATGGTGTAGCCAAGGCACTGTGCGACTTCATTGTTCACGAATTCAGACCCGTATTTGCCTCGAATTCCGTCAGTTCCAAAATAATTTAAATTCATACTCATTTAATGTTACGATCTAGATGTCGAATTATTTCCAAAAAGCTTCAACCCGTGAAAGCCATTTTGATACTGTGTTATCTTTTAATGTTTTTCTTGCAAGCTCAATACCTTCTTCGCAATTGGACGCTTTCCCGCTGATCCAGAAGCCTGCACCTGCATTGAGTAAGACCGTATTGGTTAAGCCTTCTGTAGCTGAGGAGCTTAAAAGGCTATTCATGATTTTAACATTTTCATTAATATCTCCCCCTTTTAATTCAGCCATGCTGCATGTTTTTAATCCAAAATCATCTGGCGACCATTCGCCTCTTTCTTCTTTTAAATCACCGAGTCCTGCTACAATGTTTTGTCCTGCACAAGTTAGCTCATCAACCCCTTTACCTTCAGGTAGTCGACTATGGACAACCAGCCCGCGCTTGAGCCCCATTGCGTGTAATGAATCGGCAATTTGTGTGACGCGACTTTCCGCATACACACCTAAAAGTTGTTGTTTGGGTTTCCCAGGGTTTATTAGGGGACCTAGTATGTTGAAAATACTTCTTTTGCCTTCTTCGGCTAGTAGTTTTCGAACAGGCATGATTTCTTTAAAAGCAGGGTGGTATGAAGGTGCAAAAAAGAAAGCGAAATTAAGTGCATCTAAAGAGTCCCTCATTTTTCCAGAACTCGCCTGTATATCGATCCCGATCGCTGCTAGAATATCAGCGCTACCGCATTTTGATGTGATGGATCGATTCCCATGCTTGAAAACCGGGATGCCTTCTGCTGCCAGCATCATCGCGACGAAGGTTGAAATATTGAAACTTTCAGAACCGTCCCCGCCTGTTCCGCAGACATCGATGGCATGCTCACTTAATGCTTCAGCTTTAGGGTCGCTTGCCATTCCTCGAAAAATTTCTGCGAAAGCTTGTATTTCTGTGAAATGCTCACCCTTATCACTTAAATTACTGAGGAATGTCTTTTTGTCTTCATTCGCAACGTCAGATGCGGTAAGTGCATGCGCAGCAATGGAACATTGTTCATGGGACAGGTTTTCGCCTTGAGATAATGTAATGGAAAGATCTTGAATTGAAGACATCGATTTAAAATGGAACGTGTTGGATGTAATGAAACTAACTAGAGTGTCGTTTTTGAATGTTCGTAAATCGTGCCATGCTTGAAATCAAGTGCAAACGAAAAGTATCGTGTGGTGACAAAATGGTTTATGGAGATTCCTGTAATTAAATGTTACCCTGTGGAGATTCATGGATAGGGTTGCCTGCGCTACTGCGACGCGGGCTTTTTGCAGATTCATCATGTTTAATATCAATGGCTTGTGATTGAATCAGAGCCTGTATTGTTTGCCTTTTGGGTTAACTTTCAACTTGAGATAGGCGTATTCGGCCGGATCGATGAAATTAATCTATTGCAAGAGTGCTAAAAAAACATAGGTGTTCTCTGTTCAAATAACATTTTAGTATAATATAAAATAATCGAAACATGTCAGATCTATCACGATACAGGAACATTGGTATCTTTGCTCACGTTGACGCGGGCAAAACAACAACAACAGAGCGTATTTTAAAGCTCACAGGAAAGATTCACAAAATTGGTGAAGTTCATGATGGTGCGGCAACTACCGACTTTATGGAACAGGAGCAGGAACGTGGTATCACGATTCAGTCTGCTGCGACTACTTGTTTTTGGCAGGATTACCGTTTTAACATCATTGACACTCCGGGGCACGTTGATTTTACGATCGAAGTATATCGTTCCCTTAAAGTATTAGATGGTGGTGTGGGTGTTTTTTGTGGTTCTGGTGGTGTTGAGCCTCAGTCAGAAACGAATTGGCGTTACGCGAATGATTCTGGTGTAGCACGTATTATTTACGTGAATAAACTGGATCGTATCGGTGCGGATTTCTACCGTGTGGTTAAGCAAGTTGAAGACGTTTTGGGTGCGACTCCATTAGTGATGGTATTGCCGATTGGAGTAGAAAGTGAATTAACGGGTATGGTTGATTTATTGACTCGTAAGTCTTGGGTCTGGGATGATTCTGGAGATCCATTGAATTATACAGTTGGAGATGTTCCAGCCGATATGGTGGATAAAGTTGAAGAATATCGCGAAAAATTAATCGAGATGGCTGTTGAGCAAGACGATGACGCGATGGAAAAGTATCTTGGTGGAGAAGAGCCAGAGCTTGACGTGATTAAAGCGTGTATTCGTAAGGGAACGATTAACTTGGACTTTTTCCCAACGTATTGTGGTTCTTCTTTCAAGAATAAAGGGGTTCAATTGATTTTGGATGCGGTTATTGACTATCTTCCATGTCCTACAGATGTTAAACCTCAGCCTGAGGTTGACCCTGAAGGAAATGAAACGGGTAAGTTTGCAATTGTTGATTGCGATAAACCGTTACGTGCTTTGGCGTTCAAAATCATGGATGATAAGTATGGTGCTTTAACATTTACTAGAATTTATTCTGGTACGTTAAAGAAAGGGGATACTATTTTAAATACATTTACTAAGAAAACAGAGCGTATCGGACGTATTGTTGAGATGCATGCTGATTCTCGTGAGGATGTGGATTCAGCGCAGGCAGGTGACATTGTTGCCTTGCTTGGTTGTAAGAATGTTCAGACTGGGCACACGCTTTGTGATCCTAAATTTCCAGCGACCCTAGAACCAATGGTTTTTCCTGATCCTGTAATCTCGATTGCGATTTCATTAAAAGATCAAGCTCATGCTGAGAAGCTGGGTGTTGCTTTAGGTAAAATGATTCAAGAAGATCCTTCATTCCGTGTTGAAACGGATGAGGATAGTGGAGAGACTATTCTTAAGGGAATGGGTGAATTGCACCTAGATATTAAAGTTGATATCTTGAAAAGAACGCATGGTGTAGAAGTTAACGTTGGTAAACCACAAGTTGCCTATCGTGAAACGATCACTATTCGCACGGAAGATTCTTATACACATAAGAAGCAGTCTGGTGGTTCTGGTCAGTTTGCGAAAATTGACTATATACTCGAACCGGCTACAGAAACTGGTTCAGGTTTTCAGTTCGAATCAAAGGTTGTTGGAGGTAACGTGCCTAAAGAATTTATTCCTGCAGTTGAAAAAGGATTTAAGAATTCTATCGAAAAAGGCGTATTGGCAGGATATCCTTGTTTGGACTTTAAAGTTATCTTGGTAGATGGTGGTTTCCACGCAGTGGATTCATCTGCCGTTGCTTTTGAGACGGCTGCTAAGGCTGCTTACAGACAGACAATGCCTAAGGCCGGTGCACAGATCCTTGAGCCAATTATGAAGGTGGATGTTTTCGTTTCAGAAACCAATATGGGTGATGTCATCGGAGACTTAAATCGTCGTCGTGGTATGATTCAGTCACAGGAACCTGCGACAAGTGGTGTTAATATTAAAGCAGAAGCTCCTTTGAGTGAAATGTTTGGGTATATTGGAACACTTCGTACGATGACTTCTGGTCGCGGTCAGTTCTCTATGGAATTCTCGCATTATGCGGCTTGTCCAAAGAATATATCTGAAGAGATTATGAAAGCTGCAAAGGAAGATAAAAAATAATCTTCTAGGTTAAAAAACCTTTAAATCCTTAGTTTGGCAGAGATGCTAGACTAAGGATTTTTTTGTGCTTTATTTTAAAGAACCTTCGATTTCCAGTTAATGGAGATGTCTCTGGGCATTCCGTGAAGCTTGAAATCGTAGTCGTAACCCGTTTCTTTTGAGGTAGGAAGGATTGCTGATAGTTTTATTAGTTCAGCGTTTTTAAGAATTTTTGCACTTAAGGCTGCGATGGCCTTATGGTTACTATTCCTAAGGTTATATGCCTGTAGGTTTAATGTAAGGGTAACGGTTGAAAGGAGTATCAGTAATAGGGATATTTTGGAGAAGATGTTTCTAGTTGAAGGCATTTTAAGAATCAGGGTTGTCGGTTAATACTATACACATAGTTTACCTCAAATACTACAAATCGCCTATCGGGTATATCGGGGAAACTTAGACTTTAATGTTCTGAGTTAAGGCCGGTATTCTCCTTAAAGGGTAAGGGGGAATCTTCTTAGAAAGCCTAAGGGAATATATTTCGGTAATCAGGGTGAATCCCCTATTTTATTATCCTAAATATAAGGTATAATACACGTATCTTTACTAGATTCTACTTTTCCTAAAATCTAGTGGGAAAAAGGACTAATTATTGAGATTGGGGCTAACTGATACGTCAGTTAGCCCTTTTTTTATGGCAAAACGAGTAAGACCAACAACATTTTTGATCTCTAGTTTTTCCATAATATTGGTGCGGTGCGTATCAACAGTCTTGTGGCTGATCCCGAGCTTTAAGCCGATCTCTTTATTGTGAAACCCTTCTGCGATGAGTTGCAGAATTTCTTTTTCTCTATTTGAAAGTACTTCTAGGCTATCTCCATGGTCTGGAAACATCATGATGTCTCGTAAAGTATCTATAATATGTTGGCTAAAATAAGTTTGTCCATTAGCCGCCATATCGATGGCCTTTTCTAGTTCATCAAGTTCTGCCGTTTTTTCAACAAATCCGTTTATTCCTGCACGAACAAGATCTTTGATCATGTTTTTGGAAGGTGTCCCTGAAAATGTTAAAATCGAAATTTCGGGCATTTCTTTTTTTAAACGTTTTACGATTTCTAGCCCATTTAAGCTAGGTAGCATTATATCTAAGATGACCAAGTCTGGTTTTTCATCTAGGCATGCTTTGAGCCCCTCTTGGCCATCCTTACTTGAACCAATGAGTTTTAGCATCCCATTGTCATCAATAAGACGAGCGATGAGATCCTTTAATAATGTTTGATCTTCTATTACGTAAACTTTTTTCATTTATTTATCTGAAAAGTTATTGTTTAATACCCACATCTTGAGGGAATTACCTCTCTTGGCAAGAAGAGATATAGCATTTATGGGTGGAGATTCTACAGATTTTTCTAAACTTGATGATGAGGGAAAGGATGCTCTCTATCATGAATTACTTGGCGAACTAGAGAAAAAGGATAAGCAGGTTGTCGATTTACTGTACATCGTTTCTCATGATTTAAGATCGCCGATGGTTGCCGTCCAAGGCTTTAGTGAAGAAATTGATTATTTCAGAGAGCAGATGCTGGCAATAGTAGAAGAGGATTCAGACTTTGAAGCTAAAAAAGCGAAGCTACTTCCCATTCTGAATGATGAAATGCCCGATTCTGTGGCCTTTATTGATTCTTGTGTGCAGAAAATTGATTCAATGCTTAAAGGGCTTTTATTGTTATCTCGGTTAGGTCGAATGGAATTAAACCTGCACCCTGTAAAAATGAATGATTTATTAGGCGGGGTGGTGAAGTTGTTTAAGCCAATTATTAATAGATTGGATGCAGAGATTTTAATTGCAAATGTCCCTGATTGTTTGGGTGATGAGGAACGGTTGATTCAGCTTTTTACAGAATTGGTTAAGAATTCTTTGTTTTTTAATCGAGAAGGTCGGGATATAAAGATTTCTTTGTCTGGTCAATTAGAAGGTAAATATATAGTATATTGTATTAAGGACAATGGCTCGGGGATTCATCCTGATAAGACCAAAAGTGTGTTTGAAGTCTTTATTAAAAATGATAAGCGAGCAAATGATAAGCTTGGCTTAGGTTTAGCAATTGCCCGAAAAATTGTAGAACGGCATAATGGTAAGATTAGCGTAAAATCGAGTATGGGTGAAGGTGCCTCGTTTTATGTTTCACTACCTGTAAATTAATTGAGCTTCGAGAGGTATTAGTATGACTGAATATTCAGAGAAAGAAGAACCTCGGGGTCCTATTCGAATTCTTGTTGGAGAGGATGATAGCATTATTGCTCATGTTGTTCAAAAGAAGTTAAGGCGAGAGGGGTTTGAAACGGATGAAGCGACTACAGGTTTAGAGATTTTAGGCAAAGCCTCAGGTGGGAATTATGACTTGCTGTTGTTAGATTACCGTTTGCCTGATTTGGATGGGGGTGAGGTTATTGATTTGCTGTCACAGAATGGAATTGAGATTCCATTCATTATTATGACTGGATTCGGCGATGAGGCGATCGCAGTTGATATGATGAAGCTTGGTGCGCAGGATTATCTGATTAAGGATCCAAAGCTTTTTGGGTTGTTGCCGAAAGTGATCAATCGTTCTTTGAAGTCGATTGAGGGGCAAAAAAGATTATTGGCTGCCACTGCAAAAATTCAAGAACAAGCGTCTCTTTTAGATGGGGCACAGGATTCGATTATGGTCTTGGATGAGAATTACGAAATTACTTATTGGAATAAAGCCTCTGAACGTATTTATGGTTTTAAGGAAGATGAGGTGAAGGGTAGAATGGAGAGTGATTTCCTTTTGCCTTCAAAAGCTGAGAGAGATAAGCTTAAGGGTATAAACGAGCTGTTGGTAGAAAAGGGTAAATGGCAGGGTGAGATTGAGCATGCTGATAAGGATGGAACGGCCGTTATCGTTTCTAGTCACCGAAGTATGGTTTATGATCAAGAGAATCAGCCCAAGTCTGTACTTATTATTAACACAGATATTAGTGAGAAGAAGAGTTTGCAGAAGCAGATTATTTTGTCTCAAAAGATGGAGTCGGTCGGTCAAATGGCTGGTGGGATTGCTCATGATTTTAATAATATTCTTGCGGGTATTTTTGGTTATGTCCGTTTAGCTCAAAGAGGATTACCGGAAGATTCACCTGCTCGAAAAGATTTAGAGCAAGTCATGAGAGGTGCGAAGCGAGCAAAGACACTTGTTTCGCAAATCTTATCTTTTAGTAGCCACAATACTGCGGAGTTAAGATCAGTTGTTTTAGCGGATGTGGTTGAAGAAGCGATTCACCTTTTAAATGTATCAGCTACTTCATCTGTGTTGATTGAAAAAAACATTGAGGATGTTGACGGTTTTGTGATGGCGGATTCAACCCAAATCCATCAGGTTATAATTAATCTCGGGATGAACTCTTTGCATGCGATGAAGGAGCGTGGAGGGAAATTAAGAATAGGCTTACAGCGGTTTAATCAAGAGGATGGGATTGCTGGTGCATTACTCGATTTTGATGCCTGTGATTACATTGTTCTTAAAATCCAGGATGAAGGTCATGGGATGGATGAGGAGACTGTTTCAAGGATTTTTGACCCGTTTTTTACAACGAAGGGCGAGGGTGAAGGTTCTGGAATTGGTTTGGCGGTAGTTCATGGAATCGTAACTCATCATGGTGGAAAAATTGAAGTGCGTAGCGACGTGGGGGAAGGAACTATTACGACTATATATTTCCCTCTTGCAAAAGATGTTTCTCATCTAGGTAGTCTCGTTGAGGGCAATGATTCTTTGCTTCGTGGTGATGAAAGGATTCTGTTGATTGATGATCAGCAAAGTGCGCTTGATCCTGTTGAGCAATTATTAGGAGATTTGGGTTACACTGTTGAAGCTTTTACGAAAGGTGAATTGGCTGTTAATCGATTTGCTGAAGATCCAGCTGGATTTGATTTAGTTATTACAGATCAGAAAATGCCAGGTATGTCGGGGATTGAACTCAGTCAGCAAGTTTTGGCAATTAAGCCAGGGGTTCCCGTTATTATTACAACGGGTTTTTCTACAACTTTATCAAGAAATAAGGCTCAATTAATGGGTATATCAGAGATCGTAATGAAGCCGTATTCTTATGAAGAAATTAGTCAAACGATCCGGCGAGTGTTAGTCGTTGATGAGTCGCTAGAAGGTGAGGGGTAAGTTATGGATTGGTATTATGTAAATAACAAAGGAGAAAGTGTTGGGCCTGTTGATGATGAGGCGTTTCAGGGGCTTATTGCCGGCGGGACGGTTAATAGTGATACCAGTGTTTGGAATAATGGGTTAAGCGATTGGTTGCCGTATTCTGAAGTCGGTTTGAATGCTAATCCCGAGTCGCAGTCCATTGTTGATCCGGTTGAAGATAGAGGCCCTCAGGGTTTTCAGTTTGGTGGTATCGGTGGTGAATTGTTTAAGATTTATTTAGTTAATGTACTTTTAACAATGGTGACTTTTGGTATTTATCGTTTTTGGGCAAAGGTGAAAGTTCGTAAGTATATATATCATAAGCTTTCTTTTATGGGAGCTAGTTTTGACTTTCATGCGACAGGTAAAGAGCTTTGTAGTGCTTTTTTAAAAGGAGCGGTTGTTGTCGGTCTTGCATTTGCTGTTTATGTGGGAATTGGAATTCTGCTAGAATTATTCTTACCCGCTATTGTTGCAGGGATTATTTCTCAGATAATATTCTTTGTCGCATTTGTCGTGATTCAGCCATTTATTGCGATTGGGAAACGGAGGTTTTTGTGTAATCGTTCTTCGTGGAATAGTTTAAGATTTCGGTTCGTTGGCACCTATAAGGAATTGTTTAAGATTAACGTGAAAGGCTTTTTGTTTATTATTTTAACACTGGGTTTGTATTTGCCATTCTTCATTTGTAATCAATTACGTTATTTTACAGATAAAACCAGTTATGGGAATCAGGGTTTTAGTTTCTCGGGTGAGTCAAAGGCTTTTGCTATGATATATTTAAAGGGGTTTCTTTTGAGTATTTTAACGTTGGGTATATATAGTTTTTGGTTTCAAGCTAAGTTACACCGTTATGTTTGTGGAAATATATTTGTTTCAGGTTTTTCATTTAAATCAAATATAACGGGTGGCAAAATTTTCACTGTGACGCTAACTAATATATTGTTGATTATATGTACGCTCGGTATTGCCATCCCGTGGGCTATTGTGAATTTGATAAAACTTTATGCGGATTCTACTCTTCTTGAAGGAACTCCTGATCTTGCAATGGTGCAAGGGAAAGAGGACTCTGGTGCCTCTGCGTTGGCTGATGGATTGAGTGAAGCAGCTGATGCATTAGGAGAAGTCTTTGCGGGGTGATTTTGAGAAGATTCATGGGCTTGAAGCTTTTGAATGTAAGGTTTGGGACGGGGAGTCTCCGTTGCCAAGAGAGGCAAGCTTGACTGTTGATGGTCAGGATGTTTTTTTAAAATTCCCTGATCAAGCTGGCTTAGATTTGATTCGTTTCTCAGATATTGTTGAATCAAGGGAAACACCCGAAGGGCTGAAGTTAATAGTTGATCGTCATAATCGAGATACGGCGAATTGCTGGGAGTTGCTGATCGAAGATCCATTGTTTGCTGCGGTTTGGAAAAGAAGGCTTAGCGCCAAAGTTGTTAGTTCTGAAAAATTGGTTCAATTGCCTATGCATTGGATCCTTGCGTTAGTCATTTTGATTGTTCCTTTATTTGCATGGGGGACACTGGAATTATTCTCAGCATCTTACACGCTTGTACCTTTTTCATTAGAGGAGAAATTGGGAGCAAGTATTAATAAGTCTATAGTGAATCGATTCGGTGCTTCAGAAAAAAAGGATTTAAATTTGTTGTTATCTAGTTGGGTTAAACGTTTGCAGTATGATAATGATACGCGTCCAGTTGAAGTCACAATTGTTAAAGCCGACATTAATAATGCGTTTGCTTTGCCTGGGCGGAAAATTGTTATTTTTGAAGGATTAATAAATGCGAGTAAAGGCCCAGAAGAAGTAATGGGGATATTAGCACATGAGTTGTCTCATATTGAAAAGCAACATGCGTTACAGAATATTGTTCGTTCTCTCGGAACGATTTTTGTTTTTAGTAATTTAGTTGGTGGCGGATTTGAAGAACTTGAATTTGCTGAGACGGTTGTAGAAGGGGTTGGCGCAGTTGGATTATTGAAGTTTTCAAGAGAGCTTGAAAGTGAAGCCGATTACTTGGCATTAAAAAAATTATCAAAGGCTAAGGTGTCAGCTCGTGGCCTAAAGGAATTTTTTGAGGGATTGATTTTTACTCATACCGATCATTCTGTTAAGGATGAAGAGCGAGAAGAAACCGGATATGGCAAACTAGAGCGGAAACTGGGTTGGTTATCCACCCATCCCGTGACTAAGGATCGTATAAACTTGATTCAACGCCATCTTGATTCAGAAAGTTTTGATCCTGAACCGCTTTTACCAGAGGGTGTTGCCTGGGAAAGCTTTCAGGATAAAGAAGTATCAGAGTAGTTGCCACCCGGCCGATTTGAGATTAGAAAATCTTAATTTAACTATAGTAAATGACTATGGTATGTTATGGGCATGAGTGAAATTAGTGTGAGTGAATTTAAGGCAAAAGCCTTAGGTGTTTTGGATCAAGTTTTTCAAACAAAAGAGGAAATCATTGTAACAAAAAGAGGCATGCCGATTGCTAAAGTTATACCATTTTTTTCTAAGGATACTGACTGTTCGGATCGATTGAAGGATTACTTAATAGAAGAAGTGGATGTTGTGACTCCAATGGGGTCAGGTGACTGGGAGTCGGCAAAGTGAAATATTTACTCGATACGCATACCTGGATTTGGTGGAACGCTTCATCAAGTAAATTGTCGAAAAAGGTTAAGGGCTTGTTGGAGAATGAGGAAAGTTTTTACCTTTCTGATATTAGTGTGTGGGAGTTCTGTAAACTAGTTGAAATGGGCAGGTATAAAATATCAACCGGTGCATTGACATGGGTTAATAAAGCTTTGGAGTCTCAGAAAATCTCTTTGGTTAGAGTTTCGCCAGAAATCTCATTTCAGTCCACGACATTACCTTTGCCTTTTCATAGCGATCCTGCCGATCGAATGATTGTTGCTACTGCAATGGTGATAGGGGCTACGCTTTTAACGAAAGACACTAAGATTTTAAAGTATTCTAGTATTAAAGCTCTGTGGAAATAATTTTGCGGAAGTGGCTTTAGGAAAGAATGTGAGCGTTGGCAATGGAAACACCGCTTAGCATTGCGCCGATGATGCCAAGGAAGCCTTGATCGGTTCCACTAATGAAAAGATTGTCTAAATGGGTTGTTCCGTCTCTTGTTTTGTTGGGGGCTCCATAAATAGCTCCGTTGATATGGCCTGTGAATTTTTTAACGGTGAGAGGAGTGAACATGTCATGGGCAATGGTATGATCAATTAATGAATTGGTTTTTAGTGGAGGTAAAATAGACAACGCTTTTTGGTTCATGGCTTCATACCATTTTTCTTTTTGGCTGATGTATTCCCCTTTGGGCAACTCTTTCCATTTTTGGTAATTAGCCATTGCTGTAACGCGAAGCATGCCTTCTGCGAGTTCCTGGCCGTCTTCGTATTGATAATTGTTGGGAAAGCATATGACTCCGCTGCTCGTATCAACAAGGTCTTTGGATTTCCGATAATTGAAGGTGTCGGAGTCATTGAAAAAAATTATCGTATCGTTCCAGCCTAATTCGCGCGGTTGTTTATCGAGCACTGAAATAGTTTCCACAAATGAAAGTTGCCCTTCGTTTTCTGTTGAAGCCTCGACTGGTTGATCGTTGCAAAGCCTTAGGGTTTCCACAATCCCTGCGGTTGAAATGACATTATCCGCTGTGATTTCTTGATCATTATCTAATATGATTTTTGAAACTTTAACCCCTTCTGTAATGATCTGTTTCACCCCAAGTTTCATTTTTCGAATACCTCCCAAGCATTTATATTTATTGGAAAGAGTTCGAATGATAGTTCTCACTCCATCAAAGGGGCGGGCAAAACCTTCTCGGTAAATTGAGTTGAACATTATTACGAATTGCCCGAAGTCCATATCGTCTTCGACAGCACTTCCATAATACATCAGTGGGCAAAATACCATGTTTTGGAGTAGGGGATCTTTTAGGTATTCTGCAACGACTGCCTTGGCTGACAAGTCTTTGGCACCAAGCGATAGGGCATCAAAGGAATCTATTCGCTGGATGAGTTGTTGGAAATTATCTTTTTCTTTGGGGAAATGTTTTACAATTTCTGATTTTAATAGCTCAAAATCATTATTGAATCGAATTTGAAGGCTTGGGAATGCGATTTTAGATTCGATTTGTTCGCATAGGGCAAATTCATCTCGGCTGATTCGAAGCTGGCGAAAAAGCTTTCCTAAAGGTGTTCCTTTTACGCCCTTTTTTACAAAGTTCGTAACTGCATGAAGGCCAACATCATATTTTCTTCCGTCGATGCTATAGAAACTATTAAGGCCGCCGGATGCGTTATGGCGTTCAAGAATAATGACCTTTCTGCCAAAATGGGCGAGACGTATGCCCGCAGCAAGACCCGCCATGCCAGCACCAATAATTACGTCGTCAAAATGTTTACCTGTGACTTCCAACAGGTTATGGATTAGGCTTTTTCTTTAAACTTAGGCTCCAAGTAATCAGCAGAACTTTGTAATGACGCTAATTGGCCATAATCATCTTCTGGAACCTCGATCCCATGCTGTTTACGTAATTCCATGACGATGTCTAAAAAGTCCATAGAATCTAATTCTAATTGTTCGCGTAATGCCACAGAAGGATCTACATTGCTAGTATCTTCATCTGGAGCAATTTCCGCAATTATGTCTAAAACGATTTTTTGTATTTCTTCCTTATCCATAGATAATGGTAAAGAGTATTAACTACTTTTTGAACTTTTTCAAGATCAGAACCGAATTTGTTCCTAACATTCCAAAAGAATTATTCAAAATAGTCTCAGCACGCTCTGCTTTGACGGGTTTATTAAGCACGAGATTCGGTATATCACATTTAGGGTCAAGGTTTTCGACATTTATTGTCGGATGGACCATCTTATCTTCAAAAAATGGAATATTGCCTGCTAATTCAAGTGAGCCAGCTGCT
The DNA here is from genome assembly GCA_963924785.1 of uncultured Opitutales bacterium. GTDB lineage: Bacteria > Verrucomicrobiota > Verrucomicrobiia > Opitutales > CAJWYM01 > CAWUTK01. The sequence continues at coordinate 8,560 of CAWUTK010000100.1, read as the reverse complement.
CCCATCGCATGACCAATAAAACTTTTCGTATTATTAATGTGGGTCTGAGGACAGTCGGCGAAAACTTCTTTCAAGGCTTCACATTCTTGGATATCGCCCATGGGCGTTGATGTGGCATGCGTATTGACGATGTCGATATCTTGAGGCGTAAGTCCGGCCTTTTTAATGGCCTTGGAAATACACTCTTTTTGACGCTCAGGATTTGGCAAAACATAGTCCAGGGCATCGGAGTTCATGCAATAGCCTACAATTTCACCTAAAATAGGGGCGCCTCTTTTCTCAGCGTCTTCAAGTCTTTCGATTGTGTAGAGCGCACCGCCTTCACTCACAACTATCCCATTTCGGTCAGAATCAAATGGACGGCTAGCTTTATTGGTATCTTCATGCTCTGCTAGAGCGCCTTGACTTTTAAAACCTGCAAAAATTCCAAAAGTGTGAATGCTTTCGCTCACACCACCAGCAATTGCGACATCGACTTCATTGAGCATAAGCATCTGAAGTCCTTGTATTAGACCTGCATTGCCAGCTGCACAAGCCGCACCTATGGTATAGTGTGGGCCAGTGATCTTCATGTTGATCGAGATCTCGCCGGCTGGATTATTTGCTACGGTTCTTGGATTATGGTGATGCGACCAATATTTTATATCGTAGTCGTATTTTGAAATATTGAAAATTTCGTTCTCTGTTTCGACGTTCCCATGTTCGGTGACACCAACGTAAATGCCTACCCTCGAACGATCAATGGATTCGAAGTCTATGCCGGAAGACTTAACTGCTTCATTGGCACAATAGATCGAAATGCTTCCCGCTCGTGTTCCAATGCGAACCTCTTTTTTCTTTTGATATCGAAGCGGGTCAAAGTCGCAAACACCGGCAGGGACTTGTCCCATGTAGCGCATGTCAATCTTTTGAATATTAGGTTTACCTGCCAAGAGGTTTTTCCTAAATTCTTGAATATTATTTCCGATCGGGCTGGTTAATCCAACACCGGTGATGACTATACGTGGTGATTCCATTAGATATTGCTAAATGCTGATATTTAAGCAAATTAGGCGACTTATTAAAGCAAAAAAGCTACGAATCACTATAAATCTACATATTATAGACTACGCTACAGATGAAACATGTTTTGACCAAGGTGTCTTGTTCTTTTCCAAGCGGAGAAAAGTTAGATTTAAATACCGCTGATTTTGAAAAAAATGGGTTTACTGGATGCATTTTAGAGGAAGCTTTTTGCTCAATTCCCTATGATCCTTTTTATGAAGCTATTGGAATTGATCCGTCAAAGGAAGAATCTCAGTTTATAAGCGAAGCCGCATCTAATGCGTTGATAGCCTATGAGTCATTGGTGGACAGGGGTTTATGTGGTTTTGCTCAATTGAATCCATTGGCCGTTCCGGTGGCGATTTGGAATCAATTAAAGGAGAGTTTGTTATCATCACCTGGTGACGAGGATACTTTACTGAGTGAAAAAGCATGTGAAGTATTCAGCTATCAACTGGATCAACTTCTGGAGACTTACCCGTTGCTAGATGGTTTTGTTGTTCCATTCGGTTCGGTTTCTATTAACAAAGACTTTTGGAGTGAATCTTCATTATCGAGTGTTGCTCGATCTTTGGATGAGGAGAATTGTGCTAAAGCGATTCGTTCTACTTTAGAGTATTTGACTAGAGAGGTTTGTGAGAAAAGGGGGAAAATCTTAATTTTTCAAACTTATGCTGCTGATTTTGACCAATTTCATAATGACTATGAATTTTACATGAAGGTCACGAATGAATTGGAATTTTCTAAGCGTTTGTTATTTTCCTTCCATCATGTCGATGGTGATTTTAGTCGATGGTTAGGATTTAATCGATCGCTGGGGATGTCTCGCCATTCTCAATTGGTTGAAGTCGATTGTTCCCGTGAAAATGAAGGCTCTGGCGCACTCCCGATTTATGTTGGGAAGGCGGTTGCCGAAGGCTTTAGTGAAATGGTTTTGAAGAAAGGAGTTAATTCTATTCGTGGAAGCCAAAATTGGAATGGTTTTATATTACAGGGGGCTTCTGCTAAGAATGAGGGGAGTTTGAACAGTTTGTGGAGTCATTTAAATGCTTACAGTTTAGCTCAGTATGCAGGCGACCCCACTTTATCAGAGCCTGTGATATTTAGGAAATATGTTAAGGATCATTTAAACTTGGATGGAGATGATGCTGTATCGTTTCGTGAGTTGTCGGTGCTTTCTGAAGGCGCAGTTTTAAAAACTTTTTATTGCGCAGTGTATGATCGTAACCGGAAGTCAGGTCCTGTGACCAATAGGTGGATAAGGGGAAAAGAATTGGGAGGGTTGCCTGAATTAATTCCTGTTTTTGATTATATAATTCAAAATGGTTCAATTGAGGCTATTTTGATGGAAAAGAAAGAAGCTGTTCAGGAGTGGGATGCCTTACTGAAGATAGTTGATTCGTTACAGTGTGAGAATCAAAAGGAACTTAAGCACCGTATACAGGTGAGTGTTCAGTACGGCTATTATTTGGCAAAAATAATTTCTGTTTCATGGGAGGTTGTTCTGCGTGGGTATTCGAGTCGATGGGTAGCTAATGTGAAGTTTGAGAATAGGGCGGAATTAATTGAATCTTTTGATGAAGCCTGGGAGTCGTATCAGAAACTAGGAGAGGATCCCGAGTGCCCAGAGTTGTTTGTCGGGAAATATGGCGAGATCGGCGATCCACAGTATTCGGGTCTAAATGTATCTGTCGAAAATTACCGATATTTCGGCTATGAAGTTTAAAATATTAATTTGGGCTATTGCTATCCAGGCCCTTATTATTGGAGGGACGATTATTGTAACCGTATTTGTTCCAAAAGAGAAAGAAGTGGTCGCGTTTAAGGCTGCAAAAAAGGTTTATGCTCCAAAGAAGGACATTGAGGAAAGTCAGATGATAAATGATTTTCAGGCACTATCGGGTTCATCGGCTAGTCCGGATCGTTTTCAATTAGATTCAGTTTTAGATTTTAACCTACCGTCTTTACCGGATATTCCCGTAGCGGATTTCTCTGTCAGAGATACTAATACGCTGGATTCAGCCGCTGATATGTCAGTTTTGCTCAGTGCAGGAAATTTGTTCGATTCTGTTGGGCAGTTAGGATCTCAAGCCTCAGAGGTTTCTTTTATGGGAATAAATGAAAAAGCTGAAAGGATTTTCATTGTTTTTGATACATCACGCTCCGTTTTAAATAAATCAAAACAGTCGGGGAAACCCATGGAGCAGATACGTGATGAGGCGATAAAGCTGGTTGAAGCCTTAAATGCAAACACGCTGTTTGGACTCGTACAATTTGTTCGGAAATTCGATTTGTTCCAAAATTACTTAGTGCCAGGCACTAAGCGGAATAAGGCGGTCGCAAAAGGGTGGTTGAATGATGAATTTAATTTTTCGGGAAACAGTCGCTCTAGTTGGAATGTGTATGGGGGCGATCAGCCATTTGATGGGGTTCAGGGTGTGTTGAAAAAGATTTTTGAGTTCAAGCCGGATGTCGTTTTCTTAATATCAGACGCGGGCTTTGGAAGAAATTTACCTAGTAGAAAGAATAATATCGATCTGGATGAATTAGCGCGAGACTTGGAAGCGTTGCAGCAACAAGTGGGGAATCGGAAGACACGTATCCATTTTATAGGATTTCAGCTTAAAGATACCCGAAAGGCATCTCTTAAAAAGATCATCGCGAAATATGGCGGTGTTTTTAAAGAATTCGAGTGAAGGATTCTTTAAAGGTGTTGATTGCCTTTGAATTCTTTAGCCATTGCTAAGAAGTCTTGGTAGCAATCGGTGATGATATCGATGAGATCATCTTCGGTCGCGCCTATTTTGACCAGAAGATCATTGTCTACGGTGAAATCATCAAGCGTGAAGGAGTCTTTGAATTTATCAGCTGTCAATTGTGGCGCTAGTAGCTTGGCGACATGCAGAATGATTGAAAGAGGATTGTTGTTGTGAATACCGGGTTCGTTTTGAAAGCGAATAGGAGTTGTTAGTTCATCTGAAAAATTCCATTTTCTAAGTAAAATAGCGGCAACGTCTGGGTTTGTGTAGCCAAGGACGAGTGATTCCGTTTCATCTGTTAATATGGCATCAAGTCCGCGACCGATGGTGTTTAGATAGTTTTCAATGACGATTTTCCCAATTGAGTGAAGTAATCCTACCATATAGGAGACACTTGTTTCTGGGAGAGTGTACTCTTTTCTAATAGGGCTTTTTAATAAGTTTTTAGATAATCCTTCTGTTAAGGTTGCGACAAGAAGCGAGTTCCGCCATAGATCATGAGGGGATAGGTTATAGGCTTTTAATTCCTCTAGTAAAATACTACTTGAAGCAGCGATACCAATGAATTTGTAGGTTTCTGTAAACCCGACACGGTTCAGTGCTTCTTCAACGGTGTTACAGTGTCCCATTCCTGAGTAAAAGCTACTATTGCCAATTTTGATGATACCGACAGAAAGCAACGCGTCTTTAGATATTAAATCAGCAATACTACTGATGTTTGTATCTTCTGCTTTAACGAGCCTTCTTAAGCGAGGAAGGATCTTTAATGTTGTCGGGATCTGATCCATTGCATCAATTATAGGCTCCAGGTTTGGTGTCGGATCCTCAAGCTCGTTATCGCAAATAAAGCATTTGAAATCTAGCTTTTGAGCAGATTCATAGGGGAAGACGGCTCCATGATTAGAGCAGCTAGTAACAGGACATCTATAACTTAACATGATTTTATTTAGTAATTCTATTAATAGTAAATGTTTGCATAAATCATTTCAATTATAAATAATTTAACCTATATGAATAAAACTGCAACACTACTAATGGGCTTAGCCCTCGGAATATTATCAATTTTTGCTCTATTCGCTTCTTTTAATGCGTTAAATACAGCGAATGAGAACGGTGATTTGATTAAAATTACTCGGGCAGACCAGTTGTTTGTCAAAGGAATGGAAGCGACAAATCAGCAAAAAGTCGATCGTGCGGCAGAGTTATTTAAAGAATCGTTAGAATTGAACCCGAATGTTGAAAATGCCCATTATCAGTTAGCATTCCTTCTTGTATCTAAAGAAGATCGCGAGGGAGCCATTATTGAGGCTGAGAAAGAATTGAAGAGTTACCCTAACAATGCAAAAGCAGTTACTTTGATTGGTACGCTTCACATGCTTGAAGGAAATAAGGATGAGGCTGAAGAAAGCCTTCTTAGAGCTATTGAGATTGACCCTCTCCAAAGAGATGCTGTTCAGAATTTGTCTCAACTTTATAGAGAGCAAGAGCAAGCGAGTAAGTCAGTGGAAATTTTGACAAATTATTTAGCCCTTCGCCCCATGGACGCTTTTTTGCAGTATAAATTGCAGATGTCATTTATTTCGGGGGGTAGAGTTTCTCGAATTGTTGGTCCTCTTCAAAGAAGAATAGATGCAAATAAGGCAAATGCGGCTGATTATATTTTAGCTATGGCAATTCAATTAGCCAATAGTAATGAAAAAGAAGCTCACGCTGCTTTGTCAGAAGCACTTAAGCGGGCGAATACGAAAGATATCGAACGCTTACTTCAAGATCCATTTTTCAAAGACTATATTGAGACGATTAAGTCATTTAGTCAGAAAAATGCGGCCGCAGCAGCAGCAGCAGCAACTGCTGCTCCAGCCAAGAAGTAGTCGGTTTTCTGAACAGTGAAATATCTATTGGTTGACGCTCTTAATTTAGCGTATAGAGCGTTTTATGGTATACCTGAACTGCGTCGTGCAGATGGGTTTCCTACAAATGCGATTCATGGTTGGGTTAAGGGGCTTTGGAAGCTTGAAAACATGGAGTCGCCTGATCAAATCCTTGTTTGTTGGGATATTGGCCGGCCTGCGGCTAGAGAAGCGCTACTTCCTTCCTATAAGGCGAACCGTAGTGAGACGCCTGAGGATTTAAAAAAGCAGTTACCCCTTCTTCGTGAAGTCACCGAATTAATGGGTTTTCCCAGTGTCGGGATTGAGGGAATTGAAGCGGATGATATTATTGGCGCTTATGCTAAGTTACTTGGAGATCAAGGGCATGAGGTTTACATTGTCAGTTCCGATAAGGATTTAGCTCAATGCATTAAGGCAAATGTTAAGCAGATGCTGCCGCCTCCGACGGCAAACCCACGTTTAGGCTGGCGTAAGCTTGATGAAGCCGGTGTGTTGGCAAAATTTGGCGTAACTGTGGCCCAAATCCCCGATTACTTGGCGTTGATGGGTGACAATTCCGATAATATCCCGGGGATACCTGGTGTTGGGCCAAAGACAGCTTCGAAATGGCTAAAATCCTACAAAACAATTGATGGGATCTTTCAGCACAGCGCAATGCTTAAGCCGAAACGTTTTTGTAACATTGTTTATGAAAATCAAGAACTGCTGAAGCGAAATTTAAAATTAACATTGCTTGATGAAAGTTTTGATATCGATCCCGTAGATCATGACATTAAGCCGGATATTGTTGCACTTAAAGAATTTTTCCTTCGTCATGAAATGAAAAAATCTGCCGAAGACGCGGATTCGCGATACTCACAAGGATAATCATGCTTATCGATGTTATCGAGTGGTTAGGGACAATTGTTTCTGTAGTGGGTGCTTATGCGAATGCTCGCGGGAAACGAAATTCATTTTTACTTTGGGGAGTAGGAAATGTTTTCTTTATATTTTTCGCCGCACACTATGAGCATTGGGGGTTTCTCTCTCTACAGGTTACATACCTCGCGATCAATGCTATCGGCTATACCAGTTGGTCTGGTAATGCTCCATTAAAGAAGAACGCACCGCAAGATTAAGGGTGCATTTAATGACTAGAATCTGTTTTGATGAAGTTCGATAATACTTACGATAAACTGCCAGCTGAATTTTTCTCTGAAGCAGCTCCAAATAAATTTACTAGCCCCAAGTTATTAAAGTTTAATAAAGGTCTAGCGAAAGAACTTAATTTAAGCCTGGAATCCGAAAGCGAAGAGAGCTTGGCCGATATTTTTAGTGGGCAGAAAATCCTCGAGGGTTCTCATCCCATTGCGATGGTTTACGCGGCTCACCAGTTTGGGAATTTTGTACCTAGACTTGGAGATGGACGAGCAATGCTTTTAGGTGAGATCCTTGATTTGAAAGGCAAGCGGGTTGATGTTCAATTAAAGGGAGCTGGGCCGACAGAATATTCAAGGAATGGCGATGGCTTTTCCGCTTTAGGACCTGTGATTCGAGAATATATTGTTAGCGAAGCAATGCATCACCTAGGAGTGCCAACTACGAGAGCATTGGCTGCGGTCGCTACTCGTGATGACGTTTATCGTGAAATTGTTCAGCCCGGAGGTGTTTTTACTCGGGTCGCTGCAAGTCATATTCGTATAGGAACTTTTCAGTATTTTGGCGCGAAGAGAGATGTCAAGGGACTGGAAACGCTTTTAGATTATTCAATAAATCGTCATTATCCGGAAATTCAATCAGCTATTAAAGAAAGCGATGGATCCTTAAGTTCAGCCGTTTTATTTTTAAGAAAAGTAATTATAGCCCAAGTTTCTTTAGTTACGAAATGGATGAGTTTAGGCTTTATTCACGGTGTAATGAATACGGACAATATGACCGTTTCAGGCGAGACAATTGATTATGGTCCCTGTGCTTTTATGGATACTTTTAAATCTGATCAAGTTTACAGTTATATTGATAGAAATGGCCGCTATAGCTATGAAAATCAAAGAGCAATTGTTGCTTGGAACCTCTCTCGATTGGCTGATTGTTTGATTCCTTTAGTCGATCCGAATCAAGATAAAGCAATTGAATTGTTAAATGCAGAATTGAAAGCAACCAATGACCTTTTCATAGATGAGTGGCAAAGGCGGATGGCCGAAAAGCTGGGGCTTACGATAACTCCTGCTACAAAGAGTGAGGATATGGCATTAATCGTGTTATGGCTCGAACTTTTAGAAAAAGAAAAACTCGATTTTACGCTTTCCTTTAGAACGCTTCCTGATTTGTTGGAAGCTAATGTTGATCAGCAGAATTCATTGTTTAATCCTACCAGTGATTTTAATAAATTTGAACTAATGTGGAAAGAGCGGTTGAAGAATGAGCCTTTAGGCATCGCTGCTATTAAAGAAAAAATGAATAGCCTTAACCCATTATATATTCCTCGAAATCACCAAGTAGAAAAGGCAATACAAGGAGCGATTAAAGGAGACTTGACCGTGTTTAACGAAATGAATCAAGTTTTAAGCAACCCCTATGCTCATCAGCCTGATTTAGATTTCTATAAACAGGCTCCATTGCCGAACGAAGAAATCGAAGCGACTTTTTGCGGAACCTAATTCCTGCTTGCTAATTTTCTGAGAGGGTGGATTGTTCATCGATTGAGACCGCGAAACGATGTTTAATTGAATGATTTTACCCCTAATTTTAACCTTTATCTAGTCCGTGGATATCCCGTATACTGTTTGCTTTGATTATAGTAGAGCAAATGCCTGAAAAATGTATTTGATGGCGGTAGCGTCCTAGCTATCCAAGGGACTCTTTACCCCAATGCCCGGTTTTTTCATC
>CAWUTK010000099.1:0-2632 GCA_963924785.1 uncultured Opitutales bacterium | reverse complement strand
GATTCACCGCCGGCGCTGAACATGTCCGAGGAGCTTTTAACTAATCTCCCCAGCAACACGCCGAGTAAAACCGTACCGACAAGATACGCAATTAAAACTGTCCAGTCTGCAATAGCCATAGTTATTTCCCTTTCAGGTTATGAGTTAATTCAAGGTTATCAAACCTTAGAAAATACCTAATAATAAGTTTCTTCATATGCATTCTATATCTTTCTATTCGTAAATAAACCACGCGGTGGCGTTAACGTCTCGGTCTGCTTTCACTCGAACCCAATGAGCAGCATAGCCGACAGGGAACTCATAAGTCAGCTTTTTACCTGCCTCAATTTTGAAACTTTTGTATTCATGGAAACCAGTCCAATGATCAACGTCTACTTCAACAGTAATGATGCAATCGTGGTCGGCGCTCAACTCTAGAGTCTTCCTATCGTATCCAGTCATCAAATACGGATCAGAAGGAACTCCCGACTTTACGTCGAAATCCTTCCATGGCCCGCCGACTCCGACAGGCTTTCCGAATTGCCACAAGTCATCAATCCCGCCAAACCACAGAGAGGATTTACTATCATGGGATTTATAAACATGCGTGGATTCTTTCGCATCTGCTTTGAGTCCTGCCAGAACAAGCAGACCATTCCAAGTAGAGAAGTCACTAATCTGTTTATTGTGACTACAGACCGGACGCATTTTCGTATAGAGAGCGGGTGCACCAACAATCCATAATGGAACTTCATAGAAGGATCCATGAATATTCGCCATGAGACGTTCTGATTCCACTTCTCGGTGCATTCTCGGGGACCCAAAAGAGAAAGGTTTATCAAATGCCTGCGGTCCCTTCGGTAAGCGTAAAACAGTTCGGTTACCCTTTTGTCCGACAATGGACCGACTCTCTTTACTAATGAGAATCACAGAAGCCTCATCCACCTGAAATTCCGGATGCACGGTCAATTTATTTTTCAGTTCGGCGGTCGGCTCGGACGTTTTGAATTCGAAGCCGAACTGAGTGAAGTCATAGAACTGTTCACCATTGATCACCCGCAGGTGACGATTACGTTTGCTCGGAAAGAGTAGCGCACTGTTCACATCCGTGTCGCTGACCTCGGCAATGGACTTAAAAATCTCAGCACCCTCAGCTACTTCACGGTAACGGTTGTCCGAGAAATGGAAAGAAACCGTCGCCTTGCAATCCTGGTTGGTTTTGACTCGGATCCACTGGGCATCAAGATCTTCAGGAAAAAGATAAGAAAGGTATCCATCAACCTCAAAACTCTTGTAGTCGATGAAGTGTCCCTTCCCCTCGCGGTCGATCTGCAAGGTGTAGCGCACCGGTCGATCGGATGCCAGATGCACAATCCGTCGCGGAAAGCCGTTCATAAGAAAAGGATCTGATGCCACACCTGCCTTGACAAGGTCCTGCATGTAGATCGAACCAGCTGCGTTACGCGGGCCCCATTCTTTTAGGTCATCCACATCGCCAAACCAGAGATTTGATTGCGGCTGCCCTGTCATCGGGTTTCCCTGAATACTGGCTTCGTCAGTCGCCAATACCAATTCCCCATTCCACTCACAGAAATCGGGAACGTAGCGAAGATGACTAGCTATCGGTTCGATTCCTCGGCAAATTTTGGCAGTGAAATTTTTGGGGAATTTGAAAAACAGGCCATGCATATCCATCATCAAGTCAGCTTCCCCGATATCGCGAATTCGTGGCCACTCAGTGAACCATCCGTGTTTCGCATCATTGTTCAAGCAACCTTTAGGTAAAAGGAATGTAGAAAAAACTCCGTCTTCCATTACCTGCAGACGCAAGGAACGTTTATCCCAACCGATGGCCCAAACAGGATCATCCTTACCATCTGCCGTGGGATGTACTCCTTCCGCCCCCGTTACTTCGGTATACTGCCGGCGCTCAATAATTTCCCAAGTCGAACCGTCGAAAGTGGCCAGACAACCCCGGTCTTCTGCCCCCTTTTCCTGAAAGTCCTTCGAGACCTGCCAATGCTTGTAACGATCTAACTTACCATTCGTTTCACCGTTATTGCTCACCACCACTTTCCCCTGCGCGGTAAAACCGCCCTTGCCGTGGTATCCAGGAATGGGATCTTCGAAGAGTTTTTTAAATTCAAGAGTATGAACATTCACTTCATAAAACATATTTTCCATGTCATATAAATAAACGAAGTTTTCCGGATCAGTTAAGTGTCGCATGATAGCAGTCACTCGAGCTGGCATTTTCTCTGGACTGATCACACGAATATTTCCTTCCTTATCGACAGAATAGTGTCCGATGAAAAGCTGCTGCGACTCCTCATGAATCATCCGAGCGGCAGGCGTTCCACCAACGCTTTCGCTATGAATCGTCATATTCATCTCGCTGTCGATCGAATACAACTTATGATCCGACCCACGCGGTTTATGAGGCGCGTAAGTTATCATCCAGAGTTTTTCTGCCCAAGGAATAATACCTCCTATGCCACATTCTTCATGATGCTTCTTAAAAAACCGACCATCCTTACGGCTTTGGGAATAGGTCGTAAGGTGGGGATAAACACCGCTAATTTTACGATCTCCAGCAGTGGTCACCATCTGCATTTCCCCATTGACCGAACCAAAAGCCACCTCGGCCGTTCCC
>CAWUTK010000098.1:0-35429 GCA_963924785.1 uncultured Opitutales bacterium | reverse complement strand
CTCATAGTTTCGTGCGAATGCTTACACTTATTCGAGGAGTTATATGGGATCGCTTTGAGCTTTATGATCTGACGAAATTCTATGGGACAGCACGAGGTAAATGGCGAATGTGCTCAAGTCCACAAACCGCCTATTTGCCTGATTTCTCTCCATAATCTATGGGATAGCACAAGGTTAAATCACTTGATTTTAAGCCGATCCCATGAAATCACCAAACTGACTTTCCAAAATAAGGCGATCAAAACCACTGTTTAAGCACGTCTGTTTTCTCAAATAGTCATCTGTGGGATGACTGTGAAGCAAAAACCAAAATCAATCTCATTCGAAAGGACTTTCTCGAATACATAAACCAAACAAAACGAATCCTCGCCAATTTCTTCAAGGATGAAAGCCTAGATAACATTCAATCAGATTTAATCCAGATTCAAGAACTTTCACAAAAACTAGAATCACAAATAGAAGAATACCGTAAAGAAAAACACGATAACTTTGCGATGACACTAACTAAAATCACCAAGGAATCGAATCACTTCAATAAGCTGTTTATCCTACTCAGTATTATCATCATCACGATGATAACCCTAGGATCAAAAGCTACCCTATCTATTATTAAATCCATTTACGATTTATCGATTAGTGCTACTCAAATCACCCAAGGTAACTTTGAAAATGAAATTGTTATCAATAGAGAGGATGAAATCAGTATATTGCAGGAAAGCATTGCTGCAATGCGCCTATCGATGATAGACACAATCCGTATATTAGACGTAAAAGTAGCTTTGAAGACAGCTGAACTCGAAGAGTCCTTATCCAAAGCACAAGCAGCAGATCAAGCAAAGAGCGATTTCATGTCAACCATGAGTCATGAAATCAGGACCCCAATGAATGGGATCCTTGGCCCATTAGAAATCCTTAGAATGACTGAGCTCAACGAAGAACAATCTGACTGGATAGATGCCATTCAAAAATCAGGTGATTCCTTAATGTCCATTATCAACGATATTCTCGATTTTTCTTTATTTGAAGCTGGTGTCATCGCATTGCATCACCTTAATTTCAGTATTCAAGGTATACTAAATGAAACAATTAGCTCAAATCAACACCATGCAGCTCTAAATGAAAAACTGAGCATCTCATGTAATACAAGCCCTGATCTGCCATCAATAATCAATGGGGACCCAATTAAAACAAAGCAAATCCTCAATAACTTAATTGGAAATGCTATTAAATTCACCCAAGAAGGTAGTATTACAGTAAATGCGAAGCTATTGAACGAAACAAAAGAAGAGGTCACTATACGCGTTGAGGTAATCGATACCGGTATAGGTATCGCACATGATAAATTTGATGAGTTATTTGCTCCATTCACACAAGTCGATCAATCCCACACGAGAGAATTCGGTGGAACAGGACTCGGACTCTCTATCTGTAAAAAATTGTGCGAATTAATGGGAGGGAGCATCGGAGTAGAAAGCGAAGCAGGGAAAGGTAGCACTTTCCAATTCACAATCCCTTTCAAAAAGGCAACCTCGGATGAAGTTGTAATAGAACAAGAAAAAACGAGCGATATAGAGCCGGCAAAAAAACCAGCCATCACAGAAAAAGCTGGTAACCAAAAACGAATCCTCCTGGTTGAAGATAACCAAATGAATATTAAAATTGCCAAATCTATGATCTCAATAATTGGGGTCGAGTGCGACGTTGCCATTAATGGAGCAGATGCGGTAAAAATGCAGGCTAGAAACGACTACGATCTTATATTTATGGACATCAAAATGCCTATAATGAATGGGTATGAGGCCACAAGAAAAATACGCATGCTGGAACATAATAACTCGACAACCATTATTGCTCTAACTTCAAATGCAATGGTTGGGGATAAAGAAAAATGCATCAAAGCCGGAATGAATGCTTACATCACAAAACCGGTCAATTTAGAGAAAATCAAAGAACAGCTCAAACTATTCTCTATTATTTAATACCCATTTTATTATAAGGAAAATTCCTTGACAATACGCATCACTGAACTAGTATGGTGATACATGGATAAAAAGACAATATTTCTCGCTTCACATCTTTGCGGATTAAGATCTAAAAAAGAAATGGAACAATTCCTCGAAGGCATTCTTAGCCCGAATGAACTAGAGAGTATATCTACACGCATTAAAATCATTAAAATGCTTAAAGATAAAACACCTCAAAGACTTATTGCAGAAAAACTAGGCGTTGGCATTGCCACTGTAACCAGAGGGGCAAAAGAGCTTAAAACGCAAACATTCCCTTCTATTAAATAATTTCCATTCGTCACAAGCCATGAATACGTTAAAAAAACTCCAACGCTCCTATGCTCTCATTTGCAAAGGCGAAAGCGTTCTGCTTTACGAAGGTGAAATCAAACAGCTTAATTGCTTGGAAGAACTTAAAAGCCTTCAACAAACAACGGACAACGACATCATTTTTTTAAATCCTTTCTGCGCAATCAGAGAGCGCGGGTTTGAAGCTAGGGGAGACGACCCCATCAAAGTTCTTATAAATACACAAAAATCAGTTCATTCAAAAAGTGAATTCATCGCATCCAGTTCGAACCAACGAATTGAATTGGACAGTGAGATCACTCCATCCGTATCAGATAAAGAATTTGCAAATATAGTCGCTCAAATCCAACAAGAAGAAATCAGCGGAGGCAACGCGGCACAAGTGATCTTCTCCCGAGACTTCAATGTTTCATTGAAAAATTTCTCAGAAAGCATCATCCATGAATTATTTTTCAAACTGTTGCAAACAACCGGACAGTATATGACTTTCTGCTTTGCAGATAAATCACAGGAAAACCCTAACCATCACTCGTATGTTGTAGGGGCCAGCCCTGAACGACATTTAGAAATAAATACTGAAGAAACGATCATGATGCCAATTGCTGGCTCTTATCATAAAAGCACTCAGGAAAACTTTGATAAAGAAATAAACGATTTCATCAATGACCCAAAAGAGATAAACGAACTCCTTCAGGTTCTTGATGAAGAACTCAAAATGATGGCCTGTATCTGCCCAAAAGGAGGGACAATTCAAGGTCCCCTTCTTCGAGAAATTGGTGCCGTCATTCATACAGAATATAAATTGACAGGCATTCGTTCGCACCTCCATCCTATTGATGCATTACGTTACACAATGCACGCCCCAACCCTAGTTGGTGGCCCACTCGAAAGCGCTGCTCGTATTATAACGAAATACGAAACCCAATCTCGCGGTTATTATGGCGGGGAGATTGGTATTCTAAGAAAAGATAACACTCTCGACAGTGCCATCCTCATTCGAACTGCCTATATATCAGGAAAAGGACAGGTTCGAGTCCCTGCAGGGGCAGGCATCGTTGAAGCATCAAACCCAGAAACAGAAACAAGAGAGACTCTCGCAAAAGCGACTGGAACCTTAAATATTTTAAAAGGACAATCGAAGCAAACGGGGACATTTCTAGATGCCCTCACAGAGAAAACGCTTCAGCCTAAACTTGAAGAAAGAAACAAAAGCCTCTCTACTTTTCATTTCGACAATCAGTCTAATCTAGATGTTTCGAAGCGTTTAAACGGTATAGCCGTTACAATTATCAATAACGAGGACAATTTCGCCTATATTCTCGAACATATGATCATCCACCTCGGCGGTAGTTGTAAAGTTGTCGATACATTTGAATTCGATGCAGACAACGACCAAGCTTCAATATATCTTATAGGTCCAGGGCCAGGAGATATTAATGACGATGCAAATAAACGAATGATTCTACTAAGAAACATTGTTAAAGAACTGTATGAAGCGAATAAGCCAATGCTAGGAATCTGCTTAGGGCACCAAACCATTACTCGACATATAGGGTGTAAAATTGAAAAACAAAAACAAAGCACGCAAGGTATTCAGCGCTTAGAAAGGATTTTTAATAGCAGCGAAAAACTCGGGTTCTACAATTCATTTTCTCCAACATTAGATGCTGATCTCCCCAAAGGATTTGAGGCTTTCTATGATGATAAAAAAAGAATTATAGCAATCCAGGGACCCAATATTGTCAGTTGTCAATTTCATCCAGAATCATCAATGACAGAAAGAGGATATGAAATCCTAAAAGAATGCTTACACTCTATCCACACAAATACACCCGTAACTCTTAAATGAAAAACATAATACAATTTCTATTTTTCATTGTTGCTTTCATTGGCAGCATACATGCAGGAAATGCAAAAAGAAATATTTCTGCTGAAGACTTAGCTATCATCAAAATATTAAGCCACAGCGAAGAACCTGTTGTCGCCGATCCAAACGACCTCGAAAATTTAAAAGTTATCGATTTTAGAAGCGGTAATATAGATAAGCTCTCTGAAGGAATTGGTTTATATAAAAATCTTTCTATTCTCTCTATCGGCAACGGTAGATATCGCGAACTACCTCTTTCCATCAAGAAGCTGAAGAAACTCATGGTTCTTGATGTTAATTATTCCAATCTCAAAAATGTCGGAGATGATGTTTCCCTACTACCTCTCCTCACCGACCTTCAACTCGAATACTCTGAAATCAACGATGTGCCAGCATCATTAGGCAATTTAAGACACTTGCATATCTTGAACCTCAAGGGCGCGAGAGTTAAAAGGCTTCCTGATAATTTCAAACACCTTGAGAAACTGGACTTCATTTATTTATCCTCCAACCTGCGAACTGAAACTAAAAAACTATTTCCACACATCAAATCGATTAATGAACGGGCTAAAATGGTACGAGCACACGCCATTATAAAACGGAACACTTTAATGCGCATAGATCGTAAAGAAAAGATCACACTCATACCAAAGCATAACACCGAAACACTTAATTGGATTAAAAAGGCAAATAACACCGACATCGATATTGCCGACATTCCACCCCTTTTAACTCGCATACCGAATCGAATTGACTTCAGTATATTCGCCTTAACTCAATTAAATTTCAAATCATTAAAAGACCATTCAGCCCTTTTGATTTCGTTAGATTATAACGAACTAGCAGAAATTCCAAACTGGATTTTCCAACAATATCAGTTGAGAGAACTTGACTGCGATATGAACTGGATAACCGATGTGTCTGAAAAAATTCAGCGCTTAAAATCCTTAGAGAAACTCACACTTAGCTGCAATTTCCTTAAAACAATTCCTCCTGAACTTTCCAAATTAAAACAATTAAAACACCTTGATCTGAGCATCAATAACCTAACCAGTATCCCACCAGAAATTGGTGATTTAGAAAACCTCGAATACTTAGACCTCAGTGGAAACAGACTAACAAGCATTCCCGCGAATCTTAAAAACCTAACCTCATTAAAAACAATTCATGTTAGTCAAAATCTATTGCCACAAGAATCTCTTACTCAATTAAGAAGCTGGTTTCCTAATATTTACATCGAAGAATAAAAGGAAATGGGGGCTAGCACTGACAAAAAAGAGATCATTATTGAGAGACTCAAATCCGGCGAATCTCAAGCGGGGCTCGCCAGAGAATTTGGTGTCTCGCGACAATATGTATCTAAATTAAAAAAACGTTTTGATGACGCTGGAGAAGCCTTATTTGTCGAAAAAAAGCAAGGTAGGCCGAAAGAGCAAACCATTAGCAAAAAAGAAGAACAACAACTACACGAATTAGTAACAACGTCACAACCGATAGACAATGGTTACGATGAACCTTTTTGGACAATTGATACAGTAAAAATCTGGTTCAAGGAGAAATTCAATCATCCCATTACCCGTTACCAATTGCGACGATTTTCAGCCGACTGGAAATACTTATTTGAAGAAGACCGGCTTCTCAGAGACATGCAATTTGATGAAGATTTCCTGAAATGGGAAAAATCTGAAATAGCTCAAAAGATCAAACAAAAAGAAGATGAACTAAGGATGGCAGCTGGACAAAAAACTGAAAGCCCAGAAAAAATTGAACACCATAACGAAGATAACGAAAATTTAAGCGACATGGATGCTATAATGAAAAGCGTCCAAGAAACCCAGAAGCAATTTTCTTTTAAAGAAGAACCTCTTCACTCGCAAAGAACAGGCAAGCATTCCAAACAACGTCAAAAAAAGAAACAACGGAAGAAAAAGAAAAAATAAAACGGTTGCTGTGATTTACACAACAACCGTCTAACTTTCTAAAATATTTTTTAATTTCTCCAAAATAACTCAATCATCCATATCATCATAATCATCATCTTCATCATCTTTAATTTCTGGCAAACCATCTAACTTACGAACAATCTTATTAAATTTCCTTAAAGCGTTAACCGCTTTTTCATAAGCCTTGTGTTCATCTCCCATATCTAAATACGATTTCGCTCTCTCCAACTTATTCATTGCCGAAGCCCACTTTGACATCATTTCAAAATCTGTTCCGATACCTCTCATCTCAACATCGGCCTTAACGCTTTCTGCTCTAGCAATAACACTCTCCACACGATCCAGAGTGAACCCATTAGGTTGCGAAGCGGCAAGCGGCCCATAAAAGTCATGATATCCTCCATCACCGTTTTTTCCTTTTCCTGATTTCGCATCAGCAACATTTAAACAGAAAATTAACGACAAAAGAACAATGATAAACTTATAAATAGAATAATGGTGAGTATTGGAATTTTTCATAATAGTTAAGCATTTCAGAGTTAACATTGGGTGATTCAAACTACCCTGACATTAATCGATTTAACTCGCTTTTAAAATATGGGAAATAATTGAAACTACGATCAAATATCTCCGATTATTTTATCTTAAACAGCTGAGGCCACATAAGGTAATCCCCCTATTCCCAAATGCCAAACCGATGTAACCATAACGAGAACACGGTTTATTTCACTTACGACAACGGACTTTTCGACTGACAACAAAATGTGTCGATAAAAAAGCCGCGCTACTAAAAGTAACAGGGCTTTGATTTTAAAATTTTGCTTTTTTACTTTGCGCTTTCCCACTGATTATCGCGAGTACTTTGAGCTGCTTTAAAAGCACCTTTAGCTACATATTCTTTATAATTGTATCCAGCTACTTGAATCTGAGGATTTTCATAACCTTCTTCAAGAAGTAGGCGCTGCAGTTCAGGTGCAATATTTTTGATGCGACTTCCACCACCTGTGATAATAATGTTTTGCAACATTTCAAATACAGATTCTGATGACGCCATACTGATTACTTTCTGAATCGCTCTAAAACATTCGTCTAATAAAACGTTACAAGCTGTTCCAATTTGCTTACCGATATCGATTTTCTTTGGTTTTCCACCAACTGGAACTTTTACTCGCAGACCATATTTTAATTCCCCGATATAAGAATGCTCTTCTTTAAATTTACGGATCATGCTATCAGACAACCTCGTTTCTGGGTAAGCATCTTGAATACCCACTGCAATCAACTTATCTACATTATCACCAGCAAACGGTATACTCATTTGATCATCATCTGTAGGATAATAGCCTTGGATAATACAAAAGTCAGTCGTTCCGGCTCCTATATCAATAAATAAAGAGTTTTTAACAGGATCATTGTAATCAGGATTACTCAACTGTGTTTCATCACGATACCCTAATGCTGCCAAAAATGGCTCAGGAATAAAAAGGTAGGAATCGAAAGCTTTGCCCACTGCCTGCTGAAGGCTTTCACGATCGGCATCACTGGCCCCTGCGGGAATACCAACAACACATTTAATGTTTTTTTCACGCTTTGGATCAATTTTTTCTCGAATGTGACAAGCGAGTCCAGTTGCAGCCTCTAAATCATAAATCACCCCATCTTTTAAAGGTCTAACAGTACGTAAATGTAACTCATTCCGAATAGCATCATTACCATAAAGCGTAGCAGAATCACCTGGCAATATTCCTGACAAGATACCCTCTTCAGCATAACCGACAACTGATGGAACAACCTCACTTGCGTTTTCATCATTCTCATTCAACGAAATGCAGATACATGAAGAGTTTGTCCCCAAATCCATTCCTGCATAAACAATTTCTTTACCATTGGAAACAGGTGCTACTGGTGTCGGCACGGTTTGCACTGGCGCTGCAACTGCGGGTCCAGGTGCTATTACCGGTATTACTGCTACTGGCGGAACTGGTGCGGGCGGAACTGGTGCGGGCGTTGGTGTAGCTGGTTCAACTGGTGCTACATTAGAGTTATCTTGGGCAGTTACTTCACTCATTTTTCGTTACTGGTTGCTAATTAAGAGTTATTAATAAAAATTCATTATTCCCCTCACAATTTGCTCATTGTGGGTTCAGTTTTAAAATCTAAAAAAGACAGGTTGCTTGTCGAATGAAAAATAAGCAACTTATTCACAATTCTTCCTATCAACTTGATCCAAAGCGAGTATTTTATCAATCACTGCTTCAATATCACTAAAATCAACAGCCCCAGGACGATCTCCAGGCCAAGGAATTCCGTTACCTTCTAGTTCTGGCTCAATCACTTCCTCTGCTTCAACCTCATCAGCATCCGCTTCTTCTAAATCAACAATTTCGCCACCAGTATCTAATTCTGGTTCAACCGCAATAGTGCCATCCACAGGATCTCCAAGAAGTTCCTCATCACTAAATTCAACAGTCTCCTCATCTTCAACGACTTCCTCTACGGAATCATCAACTTCTTCTTCTGGAAGGACTTCATCGTCTTCAATTTCTTCTTCAACAAGCGCTTCCTCTTCAACTTCTTCTGCTTCAGTGGTAATAGGAGTTGATTCAAGAGCCAAATCTGGTTGTGACTTCTTTGACAACAAAGAAGGAGGTGCTATTTCCGCTGGCTTAAGGCCTAATGCTTTACGAACTTGATGCTCAACACGTTGGTCAATAATGGATTCCATTTTTTTAATCGTGAGGTCCATCACCATCGCTGCATCATCACTCTTCTGCATTTCCTCTTGGAACATCGCCATGAGTGTCGCTTTTTTGGCGGGTGCATTTAAATTACTCCCTTTCACCCACCTGCCGATGCAAAGAGGGACCTGCTCTGTCATAATCTTTAACGCCTCCTGCTCTTTTCCTTCTAATCGAAAAAAACAAGCCTTGTGAAATGTTTTTTTCAAAACATCCCAAGCGTCATTTGTCTGCGGTAAAGCCATAAATATAACATTGAATCGGGATATTATAAGATTCAATCAAATTTATGAAATTTTGATTTAAATTTACACTCTGATAGGTTACAAGTGTCCAAAATTTTAAGTTATGGAAGAATATATAGATAATATCCCGAATATTTCAGGTTCAGAAAAAGAAATTGAAAAAGTCATTGCAGAAGGTAGAAAGAAAGAATTGTTTCGCGCTGAAAGCAAGTTTGACTTCTCTCAAGTCAAAAGTGGTTGTGCTGTTGCACTCCACATGCAACAGCCCTTGATACCTGCCGGTGGAGATGATCTAGAAACAGCCGAGATCATCAGCAATTTAAAGTACATGATGGATAACCAGCATATTGGTGATAACCATAATGCTCCGTCTTTTCAATGGTGCTACAAACGTATCGGTGAATTTGTCCCGAACCTCATCAATGAGGGCCATGAACCCAGAGTCATGCTTGAATACAGTGGTGTACTTCTACACGGTTTAAGGCAAATGGGATTAAATGATGTCATCGACGATCTTAAAAAAGTCACTTGCGATCCCAACTATAGAAGAGGTGTGGAGTGGTTAGGTTGCCCATGGGGGCACGCCGTTGCTCCATCAACGCCTGTCCAAGATTATCGACTCCATGTGAAGGCTTGGCAACATCACTTTGCCGCAATATTTGGATTTGATGCTCTCGAACGCGTTCGTGGATTTTCTCCCTCAGAAATGGCTTTGCCAAATCACCCAGATGTTGCCTATGAATATGTTAAGACTTTGAAAGACTGTGGTTTCCAGTGGGTATTAATTCAAGAACATACCGTTGAAAACCCAGTAACAGGTCACTGTCCAAATCAAAGCCATTTGCCCCATCGTCTAACTTGCAAAAATTCAAAAGGCGAAGAAGTCAGTATTATTGCTTTAATTAAAACTCAGGGCAGCGACACTAAACTTGTTGCTCAAATGCAACCCTTCTATGAGGCACAAAGCTTAAATCGGTCTGAAATAGCAGGCAAATCGGCCCCTCAAATCGTCTCTCAAATCGCAGATGGTGAGAACGGTGGCGTCATGATGAATGAATTCCCTGGAAAACTACACGAAGCGACTCATCAAGCGACAAACTCAGATACCCCATTCATGGCAGGCTCAGAATACCTAGAGCACCTCTTTGCAATGGGAATCAAAGAATCAGACCTTCCGGTTATTCAACCGATCAAACAAAAAATCATTTGGGATCGATTTAATTCAGGTGACGGAGCTGAAAAATTAAACAAAACCATTGAAGACATTAAAAAAGAAGACGACCAATTTCACATGGATGGTGGTAGTTGGACAGATGATATTTCATGGGTTGAAGGTTATGATAACGTGATTGGACCCATGGAAAAAGCGAGTGCCGTTTTTAATGAAAAAGTTTTAAGTAAAAACGCACCAACTAATACCAATGAGTACCGCAATGCGCTTTTCCACTTAATGGCCTCTCAAACAAGTTGCTACAGATACTGGGGACAAGGCATTTGGACAGATTATGGCAAAGAACTTTGTCGACGAGCTGAAAGCATCGTCAATTCACATTTCTAGTTTTAAAGAACCTCTTAAATGACTAAGAAAGAACGGGCAGCATACATAGGGAAAGATCTTAAAAAGAAGTTCCCTAAACCGCCCATTCCTCTTACCCACAAAGACCCTTACACGTTACTAGTTGCCGTCTTACTCTCTGCACAATGCACCGATGTTCGAGTAAACAAGATCACACCTGCCTTATGGAAACTGGCAGATAATCCTCATGACATGGCGAAACAGCCTGTCACGAAAATTCGTGAAATCATACGCCCCTGCGGACTTTCGCCGACAAAAAGTAAAAACATTAAAGCTTTGTCACAAATTTTGGTTAATGAATACGATGGCATCGTTCCAGCCGACTTAGCATTACTCGAAACATTACCCGGGGTAGGACATAAAACAGCCTCAGTTGTAATGATCCAAATTTTCAACACACCTGCCTTTCCTGTCGATACCCACATTCATCGACTCGCAACAAAGTGGAAACTGACTTCTGGCAGAAATGTGAAAACCACCGAAAAGGACCTTAAACGACTATACCCCGAAAAAGATTGGGCAGACCTCCATTTACAGTTCATCTACTATGGTAGAGAATACTGCCAAGCAAGAGGTTGCGACGGAAAACGCTGTGAAATGTGCCAGACGATTTTCGCAAATAAAAATCAATAAAATCCTATTTCTAAGTGTAGCGGGATGCAATTTTCTGTATTGATTTAATACCATTCCTCTTCCATTCTTTCATCTAGAGCATTTATAAAATCTTTATGGCCAAGAAAATACTAGTAGTGGAAAACAGTGATATTTTAAGAAATGAATTAAAGCATTCACTTGAAGCATTTAACTACGAGGTTCTCGAAACCGATTGCACTCAGATCGGGGAAAACATTAATATTGAGCAACATCCGGATTTAGTAATAACAAATATGAACTTTGAGAATTCAATCGAATTCATACACAACGTGCGAACTAACTTTGATTCAAAAGCAACACCGATAATCATGCTTGTCAGCGAAAATACTGGTAGGAAGAAAATCGAGGGGCACTGGGCAGGTGCATCCGGCTGGGTTGGACTACCTCTTGAACAAAACAAATTAATGAATGTCATAAATCGGACTTTATAATAATGAAATATACAAAAGAAGCTATTACAGAGATTTACAATCTCCCTATAACAACCTTGATCTTCAGAGCTCAAGAAATTCATCATGAATTCCAAGATCCTTCTGGTGTACAATTAAGCGCCCTGAAGTCTATCAAAACAGGGAAATGCCCAGAAGATTGTAAGTATTGTCCACAATCAGGTCACTACTCTGCCGATATTAAGTCTGAAGACTTACTCGACACCGACAAAATATTGGGTGACGCCAAGAAAGCAAAGGACATTGGTGCCTCTCGACTCTGCATGGGTGCGGCATGGAGAAAAGTCCCGAATGACAGTCAATTTGATTCCGTCTTAAACACCGTGTCTGAAGTTAGCGATATGGGACTGGATGTCTGCATCACTCTAGGAATGTTAACAGCTGATCAAGCCGTGCGCCTAAAAGATGCGGGTGCATCCGTCTACAATCACAACCTTGATACATCAAGAGAGTATTATAAAGAAATCATTACCACTCGCACCTACGAAGATCGCCTAGAGACCTTAAGTAATGTTCGAAAAGCAGGCCTTGAAGTGTGTTCAGGTGGAATTCTCGGAATGGGAGAATCGATAGAAGACCGGATTGGCCTTCTTTGGGAATTAGCAAATTTAGATCCACAACCGGATTCTGTGCCAATCAATGCCTTAGTCTCAACAGAAGGAACACCACTTGAAAACGTTAAGCCGGTCGATCCAATTGAATTCGTAAGAGTCATCGCAACCGCACGCATCATTATGCCAAGCAGTATCGTCAGACTATCTGCGGGACGAACAGAAATGTCAGATGAGATGCAAACGCTTTGCTTCCTCGCTGGAGCAAACAGTGTATTTCTTGGAGAAAAACTACTCACCTCTCCAAACCCTGATGCTGGAGATGATCACAAATTACTAGAAAAACTCGGCCTTCACCCTCTTGACCCCAATGAACACAGGGAAAGAACTAAAGCAAAAAACGAGTGTGAACTTAAATCTCCAGAGGTGCTAGTTTGCTAACAAGGAAGTAGTTATGCGATGAGTTATACCGTTAAGGAACATACATACACAGCTAGTGAACAAAAGTCTTTTCATACCGATAAGTTAACTTTACTAGGACTCCTTGGCACCGGTATTTCACATGAAATCAATACGCCCTCCCAGTTTATAGGGGACAATCTTCGTTTTGTACAAAGTTCATTAAACGATTTATTTAAAATCCCGAGAGAACTTATTAAAACAACAGAAACCTATCTGGAGGCGCATCCAGATAAGGCTCTCGCTGATCAAATTAAGGCCATCAAGGATAAGGCCGGCTTAGATTTCCTAGAAGAAGAAATCCAACAAGCAGTAGAGGATTCACTACAAGGACTTGAACGTGTCTCAACGATGGTTCATGCCATTAGTGAATACTCATACAACCCACGCGAAACAAACATCAAGCGTGCGTTCAACATGAACCGCTTGCTCGAGAATGCGCTTAATATCACGACAAACGAATGGAAATACAATGTAACCATTGAAAAGGACCTGGATCCCTCCTTGCCCGCATTTGCCTGTGATCAAAAAGAGATCCAACTAGCATTCTTGCATCTTATTCTAAATGCTGCCGATGCAATAAAGGCCCATCCAACTAATAAGGGTGCTGGAACCATCTCTCTTCAAACAGAATACGATGAAGGATTTGTCACCCTTAAAATCAAAGACAATGGCATTGGCATCCCAGAAGATTCATTTGATAAAATATTCTTAACAAGTTTCACCACAAAAGATTGCTTGGAACAATCTGGACACGGCCTACCAATCGTGTATTTTTCAATAATAGAACAGCATCAAGGGACCATTGAATTTTCATCCACCGTGAATGAAGGATCTCTTTTCACTATAAAAATTCCTATATCTAAAGTCGCAACCAACACAAAATGAGTGAATCTAAAAGTATACTTTTCGTAGATGATGAACCTCGGATTCTTCAAGCCCTTGAAAGAAACTTCTATCAAAATAGAGATAAATGGGATATCGACTATGCGACTTCTGCTAAAGAAGCTTTGGGGTTCATGTCCCTCAAGGCCTACAATATCATTTTTACCGACATGCGAATGCCGGAAATGGATGGCTCAACTCTATTAAAAGAAGTCCAAAAATCACACCCAAATACGATACGAGTTGTTCTAACTGGCCACACCGACCTTGAAGTTGCGATGAGAACAGTCGCAGTTGCTCACCAGTTTCTCGTTAAACCGTGTCGAACAGATGTCTTGGAAGAAGTCATTAATAGAGCCCTTGATCTCCAATTATTATTAAACAACAAGCACCTATTAGCTATTTTGGGACAAGTGGGCAGTTTGCCAACTCGCCCGAGTACAAATGCTAAATTAAACAAAGTTCTTTCAAGTGAATACGCATCAATGAATGACGTGCTGGATGTAGTGGAACAAGATACGAGTCTCTGTGCAAAAATTCTTCAACTGGTAAACAGTGCATTCATTGGCTCATTTCAACGAATGACATCTATTCAGAGTGCCTTGAATTATCTAGGAACCAATATGCTAAAAAGTCTGGCACTTGGATTTGAGGTGTTTCAAACATTTAAAGTTCAAGATGACATCCCAGGGTTTTCCTTAGAATTTCAACAAAAGCACGCTTTCACCTCTGCTCATATTGCAAAGGCCCTTATTCAGGATCCGCAAGCATCTGAAACCGCCTACACGGCAGCAATGCTTCACGGAATAGGCAAATTAGTTCTTGCCACCTATATGCCAGAGCAACTCAAATCAGCTCTAGCTTTAGCAGAAAGTAAAGGTATTCTGCTATACCAAGCAGAAAAAGAATTATACAACGTCACACACGCAGAAATCGGGGCTTACCTACTCGGAATATGGGGATTGCCTTACCCCATCATTGAAGCCGTTGCTTTTTACAACAACCCAAATCATGTAGAGCACAACATCTTCGACATCATGAGTGCCGTTTATGTCTCCAATATTTTGGCCTACGAACAAGTACATAATACGAAAATCAAAGGTCAGGCATTTAACTGTCCGAAAATCGACGAAGCCTACCTTGAAAGACTAGGTGTGCTTGATCGTCTTCCAGAGTGGCGAGCAATTGCCGCCTCACAAGCTACCATAGATATTTCATTTATTCAATAATGAGCGACCAATCCAATTTTCCTCGCATTCTCTGTGTTGATGACGAAGCACTCGTCCTAAAAGCACTAAAGAGAACTTTAGTTAAAAATTTTGATGTCACATTAGCCCACAGCGGTAAAGAGGCACTAGAACTCATTGCTAAAGAAAAGACTTTCCACATCGTCCTTTCCGACATGCTCATGCCAGAGATGGACGGAGCAACATTGTTAAAAGAAATAAAGTCAATCTCACCCGATAGTATTCGAATCTTACTAACTGGAGTAGCTGACTTAGAGACAGCGATGAAAGCAGTAAACGAAGGGCAAATCTTTCGTTTTCTCACAAAACCATACAGCTCAGATTCTTTAACAAAAACATTTCAAGCTGCGTATAAACAATACCAACTCGTCGTTGCAGAAAGAGAATTGCTCGCCAAAACACTCAGTGGCTCAATCGACGTCTTGGCAGAGATATTAAGTCTTGTTAGTCCGACGGCATTCAGTCGAACATCGCGAATTAAACGCTACATCAAACACATGACAAGCTCTCTCAAATTAGAGGATACTTGGCGCTATGAAGTAGCAGCATCACTCTCTCAAATTGGTTCAGTGACATTACTCCCCACTATTATTCAAAAAGTTTACTCTGGCCAACCTCTAACAACCAGCGAGCAAGAAGCTTTTTCATCACACCCTGCAATTGCATCGACACTGATTTCAAAAATTCCACGCTTAGGCAGTATCTCGGAAATTATTCTCAACCAGAACAAACCCATTTCAAGCGATATATCCTTAGCCCCTGATTGCGAAAGTGAGTATATCGCAATGGGTTCACAGTTACTGCAAATTGCTCTAGGAATAGATGATAAAGTTATTCACGGTGAAACAGTATACGGGGCCTCACATGATTTACTTAAATCAAACAATCATCTTAATAGTAAATTATTAGAGACGTTTGATTCCTATGATGATCTCGAAAAGAAAGTTCTTTTAAAATCCGTCTATGCGGAAGAGTTAACGCCCGCTATGATTCTTGACGAAGATGTTGAAGCAACTACGGGCATGTTAATTGCAGGAAAGGGGCAACAAGCCACTCCTATGGTGAAAGAAAAACTCGTTCGTCTCTCACGTGCCGAATCGCTCAAAGAACCTTTTCGAATCAGCGTTAACTGCTAGAGCCCCTTTCGATGAAACACATTAATTCTACTTTGGCAAATGAGAGTAGCACAGGCAATCCTGTCTGTGTAAGATTGGTTACTCCTCAAGTATAGACACAGACAAAATTGTCCGTGCTACCTTACTGAATATTTAGCAACAACTTTAAACAATCATTAGCATGCTTAAATCTTTCCAACCCGTTAACATTGCTAAAATTTTAGCTGCCTGTGTTTTCATCTTAGCAGTGCTCGTTGCCACAATACTTGGGCTACGCGAGATCGTGACGTATCTAAGTGACGTATTGTGGCCAGTTGCAGTCGCAACCATCCTGTCGGGTCTGCTTAGGCCATTCGTTAACTTCTTTTGCTATCAATGCAAGTTAGGCCGAACGGCATCCATAGTGCTACTCTATGTGCTCTTCTCATTTATTCTAGTAGCACTCTTCGCCTACATTTTCCCATTATTAATTTCACAGGTATCTCAACTAATAAGCTACGCTCCCTCTCTTTTTGAAAAAGCAAGAGACTTTGCCATTGGGCATTATAAAGAAAACATTGGCCTACTCAATGAATACGTTGACGAGGAAACCATATCCTCCTACTCCTCTACCCTAATGAGCACCGCTCAAAACGGTTTAAAAAAGTCTCTCTCTGCATTCAAATTTGCAGGATCAGGCATTTCCACATTCTTTTCATTCATAGCCGGACTATCACTCATACCAATTTACCTATGGTATCTACTCGAAACAAAACGCGACATCATCAAAGATGCCGGTGAAGAAATGGTTTTTCTAAGTGATAACTTGAAACATGACATCCTTTATCTTTTCAACCAATTCAACTCCATCCTAATATCCTTCTTTCGCGGACAATTCACCATCGGTTTAATGATGGGCATTTTGTTTGCAATTGGGTTTACCATCTCTGGATTGAAAGCCGGAATTTTACTCGGACTCAGCGTCGGTCTCCTCAACATTGTTCCCTACCTCGGAACAATCATTGGTCTTTCAACAGTCATCCCCATCTCACTCTTTCAACCAGACGGCGGTAGCTCAGTGTTGATTGGTGTCGCCATAACATTCGTCGTCGTCCAACTAGCCGAAAGCTTTATTTTAACCCCAACCGTAATGAAAAAGGGAACAGGCCTTCACCCCATGGCAATTATGCTATCCCTCTTCTTCTGGGGTAAAATACTCGGCGGTTTATTAGGAATGATACTCGCCATTCCCCTCACCGCCTTCATCGTCATTTTCTGGAGACTCCTTAAACACAAGTTGACCCTTCGTAAGCAATTGAAAATTGCTGGGTAATACCACTTATAAACGTCTGATGCTATTCTGTAGCATCAAATCGATATAGATATTTAGTATTGATAAAAAATTTCCCTTTTGCTGAAATTAACTGCTTCAAGTGCAACTACGTCAACAAACAGGCAATAATACCCCTTAAACTGCCCCTAAACTTATTCTCAATCAAAACATTGCTCTTGCTTTTGAGACTCAGTTTCATTAAAACGGGGAATGAAAACAATTAACGATCTCAAGCAGGACGATCTTGCTATCATAACTGAGGTTAAAGACTCTTGTAATATTATTCAGCAACTGGCTTCTATGGGAGTATTACCCCAGACAGAACTTCGAGTTGTTGCTGTGGCGCCAATGGGAGATCCGATTACAATTGAAGCGCTCGGACAACGAATCAGTATCAGAAGACTGGATGCAAAAGAAATTTGCGTCGAAACTTTAGGTTAAACATCACCCTCTTTTACAATGACTGATAATAGATTAAATATCGCATTAGTAGGCAATCCCAATGTAGGGAAAACCACCCTTTTCAACCGACTCACAGGTTTAAAACAAAGAGTTGGAAATTACCCCGGTGTTACGGTTGAGAAGAAAACCGGTGAAATTTCCCTCAATGAAAAATACTCGGCTAATTTAATCGATCTACCTGGAACTTATAGTTTAGCAGCCTCTTCAAAAGATGAACATGTTGTAGTCGATGCATTATTAGGAAACATCGGCGATGTGACGTTACCTGATTTAATTATTTGCGTAGTGGATGCCTCCAATCTTCACCGTAATTTATTTTTAGCCTCACAATTAGCAGAATTAGAAATTCCGATAATCATTGCCTTGAACCAATCAGATGTCATCGAAAAGCTTGGGATTTCAATTAATACAAAACTGTTGAGACAAAGAGTTGGCGTGCCTGTTGTTTTTACAACTGCCTCAAAAGGCGAAGGCACAGAAGAACTAAAAACTGCCGCCATTGAAAGCTATGAAGGTTCATTAAAGATGAATCGAATCGCATGGCCCAAAAGTATTACCGAGTCTATTTCAAAAATCCAATCTACGGTAAAAGAAAAGTTTGATAGAACACTGAGTTACATAGAAGCCCAAAGAATCTTATTCGACAACCACTCTGTTATAGCGGATAGCCTTGGCTGGAATGATAAGGATAGGATAAAGGCTCTCACTGTCCACAGGGATGCCATCAGTAAAGAGGGCCTCAATCCTACCGTAGCAGAATCAGTGCTACAATACCGACATCTTGGAAGCGTCCTTAGTAATGTCGTGGCACAACCAGACAAACAAATTAAACGCAGATCGGAATCAATCGATGCCCTACTAACACACAGAGTTTGGGGATTAGTCATTTTTGCCGGATTAATGTGGATGGTTTTTCAATCGGTTTATACATGGGCAGGCCCAATGATGGATCTGATCGAGTCAGCAACAGCTTTTGTTCAAGATGCCGTTTCACCCCTATTTGACACAATGCCGACATTGCAAAGTTTAGTTGTAGATGGACTCATTGCAGGAGTGGGAGGGGTCCTTATTTTCTTACCACAAATCCTCGTACTGTTTCTATTCATAGGTATCCTCGAAGACACAGGCTACATGGCAAGAGCCGCCTTTCTAATGGACAGAGTTTTTAGTTGGTGTGGCCTTAACGGAAAAAGCTTCGTCCCATTACTTTCAAGTTACGCCTGTGCGATTCCAGGCATCATGGCTGCCAGAACCATTCAGGACAATAAGGCTAGGCTCACGACAATTTTAGTCGCACCGCTAATGAGTTGTTCTGCGAGACTGCCAGTATACATTTTATTAATAGGGGCTTTCATTGAACCTATTTACGGAACTACGGTAGCTAGCACAGTTCTTTTTCTAATGCATTTTCTCGGGCTCGCTATCGCAATCCCCATCGCATTAGCTTTCAATAAATTTCTATTTAAAACACAGCCTCAGAATTTTCTTTTAGAAATGCCAGCCTACCATGTCCCACAGGTTAAAGACCTCTTCTGGAGAATGTGGGAAAGAGGTCGCGAGTTTGTGACAACGGCCGGATCAGTAATTGTCGCCTTCTCCATAATCATCTGGGCAATGTTATACTTTCCGCATAATACAAACGTTGAAACTGAAACGACGGCACAATTTGTTAAACAAAAAGCCAAAGCCATTTCCCAAAGCCCAGTTTATATTCAGCAAGAACTGGAAAACAACCAATCTGAATTCTCGATCGAACTCAATAACACCATTGCTTCCGCTTATATCGAACAAAGCTACATGGGCCGAATAGGTAAAACAATCCAACCTGTTTTTGCACCCGCCGGTTTTGACTGGAAAATCACAGTTGGCCTTTTAAGTAGTTTCCCTGCACGTGAAATCATCGTAGCCACTCTTGGTATCATTTATAATTTAGGCTCGGATACAGATGAAGAATCCGAAGGGCTTAGAAGTATCATGAAAAAGGCCGTCTGGGAAGAGGGTCCTAGAAAAGGAAGTCCAATATTCACTATCCCGGTTGTCGCCTCAATCATGGTTTTCTTTGCCCTATGTATGCAATGTGGCGCAACGGTTTCTGTAATTGCAAAAGAAAGTAACTGGAAATGGGCAACCTTCTCTTTTGTCTACATGACCCTACTCGCATGGGTTGCCAGTGTCGCTTGTTATCAAGTTGGAACAGCTTTGTTCACTTGATCCAACGGGGAAACACCAAAATTTCAGTCAACCTTGAAACCAATCTAGTTAGGTGCCCTAAATAGTGTAGGTCCGATTGAAAACATTGAGCAGATTTCACGTATTGTAACAGAAATCAAAAAAAAATTTAGAATATAGAAATTAAGAAAAGAGAAATAATTTCAAATATGTTCCTGATTTCTTAATTTCCTTATTCAATAAACTCACCGATCCTAAACGATTAACAGCGGTCTTCAGCTAAAGGTAGGAATAAGCAAAACGTGGCGCCTTCACCTTCTTTTGCAAAGAAATCAATTTTTCCATCCGATTCTTCCGCAAATAAACGTGCGTTATAAAGCCCAAAACCAGACCCTTTATTACTTGGCTTCGTACTAAAATATGGCTTGAAAACATTTGGCCAGTGATCCTCTTTAATCCCTTTTCCGTTATCTGAAAACATCAAAAGTGCTCCATCCTTCTCTGCGACCAGAGTTTCGCCAACACATTCTTTCATCAATGACTCTCCTTCTCGGATAATTTTCACCTCTATCTTAAATTCTCCATTAGCGCTCATAGCATCTCTGGCATTTAATGCAAAATTAAGTAAAGTCTGACGAAATAAAACTTCATCAATATACACAGGAACGCTGCGTTCAGCAAATTCAGTATTAATCGTTGCCTGCTTGGGCATCAAAACCCGAATGATTTCAAGTTGGTCTTCAATCAAAAAACATACGTTTTGTAAACTACGCTGGTGATCCGTATCTCGATGTAGATCAATAATTCTTCGCACTAATCGCTGAGCTTGCATGGTACTCTTTTTGATCTGCCCCATTCCCTCACTCATTGGATCATCTTCTGCAATCATCCCGGAATACATTTCACTCAATGAAAAAATGCCTCCCATTAAATTACTGAAATCGTGAACCAAGCCATTGGTTATTGTTGCTAAACCCTCTTTCCAAACCGAATCAGAAAGTCGATGCTCTGCAATCGCTTGTCTCGTGATATCTAACCATACACCTTCATAGCAAATCAGCATACCACTAGGAGTCGTAAACGGAGTCCGAACATCCATAATATACCTGAAGCCTCTTTCATTATGAGATTTAATGCGGTACGTAAATGTTCTGGTTCGCGGACGATCCTTGAGTTTATCTAAATTATCTAAAAACTCACGACGGTCATTTTCATCAATACAATCGAGAAACAGGCTTCCATTTTTTTTAAGCAAATTGGCATCCACACCCAATAAATCTTTGACACCGTCCTCTGTCCCTAAATAACTAAAGGATAGGTCCGGCCTTTGATTGAAAAATACACCAGGAAAATGATGAAGATAATTAATTAAACGACTTTCTGCATTTTGAAGTCGCAAAAACATTCGTTGCATCACCATTGGTTGCATTGGGATATCACCAACAAAAGCATTTCTCAAGAGTGCCTGAGGCGCAAGGGCTGGAGTTAAAGTGACAAACAAGAGTTCATCATGACCCAATCTATGCATCGTATAGCCAACGGGAGAGTCATCGTCCTCATCGTTTCCATTTTCCCAGGGAAGAAACAGCGACCCCTCTTCGTCGGTTAAATTCGTCGGTAATATCGATTTCCAAGAGGGATTAATCTCTCCCATCAATTCGACGTAATCTTTCCCCTTCAATTCATGAGACAAGCACCCCATCCAACGATTCGTCTCACTTTTATGGTCAAGAATTAGACCTGAATTATCAATAACAAACTGACAAGTTTCTAAGTGGTGATAATTAGATTTACTATCCATGTTGATTCTTAATTAAAACAATTTATCAGGGTAAACTCCACCTGATTTTAAATCCTCTATAGATTCAATAACATTTGGCAAATCATCTGGGTACGTGACTCCAAACCATGAATCATCCGATTTCAATATCTTCGCCTTAACTTCACCAGCCTCCAGCAGCGAATTAACCGCAAAGGGCAAATAGAATTCCGATTTAGCGCTTTCTTTATTATCTTCTAAAAACTCAACAAACAAATGGTTTAAATGAACAAAAAACGGGGCAGTAAATCCCCACATATTCATCGAAACTAATTCTTTACCCGTCATATCAGCAGGCGATCCCTCTTTAGAAAAGCTTTTGAGGGAACCATCTTCAACTCTTCGCAACTCAGTGTGCTCTTTCGCTTCAATTAGAAAACTATCATTATCAGCAGAACAAACACCTCTCGAAACTGATCCGTGCTCGGAAAGCGTATTTTCAAGCACATATCCCACCATACAATACGTTGACGAATCATCTTTCTTCAATCCATTCAAGTAATCTGCAATCAATTGAAACCCGGATCTTCCATAAAAATCATCTGCGTTAATTACAGCAAAAGGCCCATCAATTACTGGTGATGCAGCCAAAGTAGCTTGCCCTGTCCCCCATGGTTTTTCTCGATCTGATGGCACAGTAAAACCATTGGGTAGATCCTCTAGTTTTTGATTAACCAAAACAATTTCAACAACCGCACCATAGCGATTAGAAACAAGCTCCTTAAAGTCTTTCTCAATCGCCTCTCGAATAACAAACACGATTTTACCGAACCCAGCACGTATCGCATCATAAACAGAAAAATCTAAAATCAAATCACCAGATGAACTCACTGATTCCATTTGTTTTATCCCACCATAACGACTGCCCATTCCTGCAGCCAAAACAACTAAAGTTAAATTCATTGTTCTTAAAATACTATAATCAAGCGTATGTTAAAGCCTTAAATAGACATCTCCTATTCCAGTTACATCAAATTTTTTGACACTCTGGACAAAAGTGAGTTCCACGTTGAGCACAAACAATTTTTTCAATTATTGAACCGCAATCCTTACACTGCATCCCACTCTGTCCATAAACCATGAGATAATTCTGATTTTGCCCCGCAATATTACTCGTATTCCGGTAATCGGATAATGTTGTTCCCATGCTTTTAATTGATTTCTTCAACACCTTTGGGATAATGCCCGACAAATGCCTCATCTTTTCCATCGGTATCTGAGAAAAAGGAGTGATGGGATGAATCTTCGACAAGAACAATGACTCATCGACATAAATATTCCCTAATCCAGCTAAAATCGATTGATCCAAAAGCACCGTTTTTATGGCACGTGACCGCTTATAATTCTTCAAAACATTAAAAACTGCAGCCTTACTCAACGGTTCAACGCCCAATTTTTCATCTAAAACATCAGGTGTCTCGTACAAAGTAATCTTACCAAATTTTCGAACATCCACAAAATAGAGGCGATCCTCTCCTATCACAAACTTCACGCGAATATGATTCTGCTCTTTTTCTGTCGGATCAAAAACAAGTTTCCCCGTCATGCGTAAATGAACCGTAAAGAAAACATCACCAGAACACTGAAAACAAATATATTTACCTCTGCGATAAATCGAATCTAAGGATTGCCCAACAACCTTCTTCTTAAATTCTGTTGAAGCATCAGTAAATGAACGCTCCCACAAAACATCGACATGGGAGATCCGTTTTCCTTCAAGTGTTTGCTTAAGCTCACGAACAATCGTTTCAACTTCAGGAAGCTCAGGCATAAATTCGACTTTTCAGATAATTTAAGAAAAAGTTTTGAGAAAGCTATTTTTCCAATAATCCAATCTAGACTGAATTGCTTTCGGTCCTGGCATACCAAGGTTCTCTCGTCTTGCCATCGCCCTCGAAATATCAAACACGCCACGCCAATCACCACTAAGCACATCACTAATCGCAAGTGCATCTTCGTCGCTAATTGCATTTAATAAAATATTCTTCTCTTCGGCCTTCGCAACTAATGATCCTACAATATGATGGGCATCTCTAAATGAAACGTCTTTTTCGACAAGATAATCAGCTAGATCTGTTGCCAATAAAACAGGATCAGCAACTGCCCTTGCACAGTTTTCTTTATTCAATTCCATGCCTCGGATTGTTCCCGATAAAACATGTAATGAAATCTCCAATTGATCATGAGAACGAAAAACTGGCGGTTTATCATCTTGTAAATCTCGGTTATAAGTAAGTGGCAATCCCTTCACCAACATATACAGATTCTGTAAACTCCCGGCAATCCCAGCCACCTTTCCGCGAAGTAGTTCCAATGAGTCTGGATTCTTCTTCTGGGGCATTAAACTTG
The DNA here is from genome assembly GCA_963924785.1 of uncultured Opitutales bacterium. Classification (GTDB taxonomy): domain Bacteria; phylum Verrucomicrobiota; class Verrucomicrobiia; order Opitutales; family CAJWYM01; genus CAWUTK01. The sequence continues at coordinate 11,274 of CAWUTK010000098.1, read as the reverse complement.
AACCCGTTGTAAAAGCATCAGGTAGCTTAACAAATGAAAACTCTGCTGTGTTCCAAATAATCACATCCTCTGAAAATCGAGAGATGTGTAACGCACAAAGCGAACACGCATTTAAAAACTCAATATACAAATCTCGGTCACTGACAGCATCCATACTGTTTTGAGTAACAATTCCATTCCCCTCAGAGTCAACAAAACCTAACTCTTTAGCCACGATTAAACGATCAATACCGAGTGTCGTTCCTGCTATCGCTCCAGAACCAAGCGGACATTCGTTTGCATGCTCACGCACTTCTTTAAGTCGGCGAATATCCCTTGAAAACATTTCAACATAAGCCAACAAATGATGAGCCGCAGAAACAGGTTGAGCCCGTTGCAAATGAGTGTAACCAGGAATGTAAACGGCCTTCCAACTGTCTGCTTTTTCAAGCAAGCAATGCATCGTTTCAACCACGCAATCGATTAATCCCTGACAAGCATCCTTGAAATACAACCTCATATCCGTTGCCACCAAATCATTACGACTCCTAGCCGTATGTAGCTTAGCCGCAGCTGGCGTCTTCGTTGTTAAAGCCTGTTCAATATTCATATGAACATCTTCCAACTTTATATCCCAATTAAATTTACCGGCTTTGATCTCAGATGCGATTTCATCTAAACCAGAAAAAATGGACTTTTTTTCCTCCTGAGAAATCAAACCCACACTCGCCAACATTGTAGAATGCGCTTTACCCACACTAATGTCATAATGCGCTAAACGTTTGTCGAAAGAAACCGACTCACTGAATTCAAGCATTAAATCTGATGGGGATTCTTCGAAACGTCCACCCCATGTTAGCTGTGTTTTATCATTCTCCATAATAATGTTTTACATAAAAAATAGGAGTTTTATTTAACAGACAATATTAAAAACTGAAAAAAAACAGTTCATGCCAGAGAACTAGTTGCCCTATATGGCAATAAGGGTTCAATTTTTCAAATTTAAACCAAGATGAATTAATCCATATTTAATTAATAAACAACATCTTATGAATTAGTTAAATATTCTTCATTGGAATTTTAACATTTTTTAAAATTTTACTTGCATTTAGCATCAATAAATGCATTCTTAAAAGCCTCTACAGTTAGGGGTAGCTGTAGAACATGAGATATAAGGTAGAAATAAAGGGTAGCGTGGAGCTTAGGGGTAGGCTCCACGCTTTTATTTTTTACACTCAACACATCGAATTTAAAACTTCAATCGATGAAGCTTATCAACTCACACAGAAAATATTTTAAAGTAATCCTGTGCCTTCTACTCGTTACCCTAACTGGCTGTAGCAAAGAAGACTCTTCCCTTGAAGATAAATTTGAAAAAGAAAAACAACCCTTTGCATTTGTCATTGAAACAGGGGCAACCTTAGAAGGAACAGATGGCATCACTGCCAAACACTGTGGAGAGTGTCATCAAACGATTTATGAGCAGTGGAAACAGTCTACACACGCCAAAGCTCTTTCAGATTTACAATTTCAAGCAGAGCTAACAAAAGATGATTCTCCAAAGTGGCTGTGCTTAAATTGCCACATCCCCTTACATCGCCAAAGAGAATATACGGTAACTGGCTTGAAAAAAGGGAATGTGTTAGAACCCACAACCATTCCAAACAAAGACTTTGATAAAAACCTACAACAAGAAGCGATAACCTGTGCAACTTGTCATATTCGAATTAATCCGGAAACAGGAAAGAATACTATCATCGGTCCTTATGGTTCCGAACATGCCCCCCACCCCACTATTAAAAATATAGAATTCCTGCGAAACACGTGCCTAAGATGCCATGACCCAAAAGGCGAAGCTTTAACCGAGAATCTACTCTGCTGGTTCACCACCAATGCTGAATCATTAGAGTCTCCCAAAAAGGAACAGAAAGACTGCGTTGACTGTCACATGCCACCATCAAAACAGCATCTAGCAGATAACTTCCCCCATTTACCGAAACGACAGTTACACGCCCATCATTGGGTTGGCAGTGGAATCCCTAAAAGAAAAGAAGATTACAAACAACTCAAAGCAAGAGGTTATACTTCAAGCCTTAAAATTAATATAATAGAGATTAAAACATCCCCAACAACCTTAACGGCAGAGATATCAATCGCGAATGAGAGCAATGGCCATTATCTACCAACTGGAGACCCCGAACGGTTCATACTCGTTGAAGCATTTCTTACGAACGGTGAAAAAGTTTTAGACAAAAGCAAATACCGTATTGGCCAAACTTGGGAATGGAATCCTGCCAAGAAAATCGATGATAACCGGCTTAAACAAAACGAAAAACGGACATGGAATATTAATTTGAATATGCCCGAATCTAACAAAAATCTTTATTTAATCATCCAAGCCAAACACATTCGATTAAGTAAGGAAAATCGAGCGCACATGATGACCACCTTTAATAAGACAAATGAAGATTTATTAAAGGATGGAGCAGCACTTACTCAAAAAATGGATCAGATATACCCTACCCAAAACTGGGTTTATTATTCAAAAACGGCCCTTGACACAATGTTAACAGAAAAAGCCTCAGACGAAGATTTAATCAAAGCATCATATGGGTCAGTAGTAGACCCTCTTGCCCCATTTCAAAATTCGTTTTAAAAAGCAACTATTGCCTTCAATAGAACTAAATGTTCAAGAAGACACTCCATTCAGCTCAGTGGATCCTGACAACAACCAAAGGAAATAGCCCTTTAAACTTACCCATAAAAAAAGGTGCTTCCCTCGAAAGAGAAGCACCTTTAAATAATGTTTGGCTAAATACAGCCGAAACGATGATTACATCATTCCGCCCATGCCACCCATTCCGCCCATGCCACCCATTCCTGGATCCATATGAGGAGCACCACCACCACCACCATTTTCTGGTAGGTCTGTAATGATACACTCTGTAGTTAATAACAACCCAGAAACAGAACCTGCATTTTGCAACGCAGTTCTAGTTACCTTAGTTGGATCAACAACACCCGTTTTAACTAAGTCAACATACTCACCTGTTGCTACGTTATAACCCATGTTTTTCTTAGAATTTAAAACTTCTTGAACAACTAATGCGCCTTCAACACCTGCATTTGTACAAAGTTGACGAAGAGGAGCTTCAATCGCACGACGAACGATGTCTCTTCCTAATGCTTCGTCACCTTCAAGCTCAACAGCTTCAATAACTTTAGCAGTACGAAGAAGTGCTACACCACCACCAGGAAGAATACCTTCTTCAACAGCAGCACGTGTTGCATGCAATGCATCTTCAACGCGAGCTTTCTTCTCTTTCATTTCTGGTTCAGTTGCTGCACCAACATTAATTACTGCAACACCACCCGCTAATTTTGCAAGACGCTCTTGAAGCTTTTCGCGATCGTAATCAGAAGTAGTTTCTTCGATTTGACGACGAATTTGCTTAACACGACCTTGGATATCAGAAGATTTACCACCACCTTCAACGATAGTTGTATTTTCTTTATCAACCGTAATTCTCTTAACTGAACCTAAGTCGCTCAATTGAATATTTTCCAATTTAAGACCAAGATCTTCAGTGATACACTGACCACCAGTAAGAACTGCAATATCTTCTAACATTGATTTTCTACGATCACCAAACCCTGGAGCTTTAACAGCACATACGTTTAATGTTCCACGAAGCTTATTAACAACAAGTGCAGCCAAAGCTTCACCTTCAATATCTTCAGCAATGATTAATAAAGGTTTTCCTGCTTTACCTACATTTTGAAGAAGAGGAAGCAACTCACTCAAGTTACTGATCTTCTTTTCATGAATAAGAACGTAAGCATCTTCCAATGCAACTTCCATTGATTCATTATTTGTGCAAAAATATGGGCTCAAATAACCTTTATCGAACTGCATACCTTCAACCACATCTAATGTTGTTTCAATGCTCTTTGCTTCCTCAACAGTGATTGTTCCATCTTTACCCACTTTGTCCATTGCATCAGCAATGATTTCGCCGATTTCAGTATCCCAATTAGCAGAAACGGTTGCAACTTGACGAACTTCTTCACGACCACGAACAGGTGTGCTGAGTTTAGTCAATTCAGCAACTGCTGCTGTGATTGTTTTATCAATCCCACGTTTCATATAAACTGGATTTGCTCCAGAAGTAACACTCTTCAAACCTTCACGATATATCGCTTCAGCCAAAAGTGTTGCTGTAGTTGTTCCGTCACCAGCAGTATCAGAAGTCTTCGAAGATACTTCGCGAACCATCTGAGCTCCCATATTTTCAAACGGATCTTCAAGATCAATTTCTTTAGCAACAGTAACACCATCTTTAGTAACAGTTGGTGAACCGAATTTTTTATCAATTAATACATTACGCCCCTTAGGCCCTAATGTTACTTTCACTGCTCTGGCAAGTGCTTCAACACCTTTCAAAACTTTTTTACGTGCAGCTTCATCGAATAGAATTTGCTTAGCCATATTTTTTATTTTTTAATTTAAATTAATTTATTTATTTATCCAACGATACAAAGAATATCGTCTTCTCTTAGAATCTGGTAAGTTACATCATCCAACTTAATTTCAGTTCCGCCGTATTTACTAACGATAACCTTATCGCCAACCTTTACGTCAAAAGAAGAAAGCTTTCCATCTTTATCTTTTTTACCTGTACCCAAAGCAATTACTTCTGCTTCTTGTGGTTTTTCTTTTGCTGAATCAGGAATGATAATACCACCACGAACTTGTTCGCTATCGTCTTCAACCTGCTTAATTAGAACTCTATCTCCTAGAGGCTTTATTTTTATACTCATATTTTTATATTTATATGTTATTTGTTTGAATAAAAGAATCTCGGTAATTAGCCCAGATTGGACTAACTGCCGATGCTCTCAAATTTATTTTTTATCTTCGTCTACGACTTCAAAATCCGCATCAACAACATCATCGTCATTGACTGATTTTGCGTCATCTCCAGGTTTTGCGTTCTCCCCAGCAGCAGAAGCATCTGACTCTGCAGCTTCAGGATTAGCATCTCCTTCAGGAGCTTGAGCATGAACATCTTTTCCAATTTCTTGTAAGATATTAAGCAATTTTTCTTTGCCTGCTTTCAACTCATCAGGTGTAGCCTCTTTATTTTCCAAAAGAGCTTTACTCTCTTTGATCGCAGTCTCTAATGCAGTCTTTTTATCTTCAGGAATTTTATCTCCTAAATCAGTAATCTGCTTCTCTGCTTGATAGACAAGATTATCAAACTCGTTACGAGTTTCGACAGATTCCTTCTTCTTCTTATCCTCTTCAGCGTGCTTCTCAGCTTCTTTTTTCAGTTTTTCAACCTCATCTTTATCAAGACTAGAAGAACCCGAAATAGTGATATTCTGATCTTTACCAGAACCAAGATCTTTCGCTGAAACATTCAAGATACCATTCGCATCAATATCAAAAGTCACCTCTACTTGAGGAACTCCTCTTGGTGCCATAGGAATACCTTCCAAGCGAAAGTCTCCAAGAATTTTATTATCAACTGCCATTTGACGTTCTCCTTGAAGAACTTTAATATCAACAGCGCTTTGATTATCACTATAAGTTGAGAACACTTGAGATTTCTTTGTCGGAATCGTAGTATTTCTCTCAATCATAGCAGTAGAGACTCCACCAGCTGTTTCAATACCAAGCGTCAACGGACTCACATCTAATAAAAGAACATCCTTAACGTCTCCTTGAAGAACCGCTGCTTGAATAGCCGCACCAATCGCAACCACTTCATCAGGATTGACTCCTTGATGAGGATCTTTACCTGTTAAAGACTTTGCAACCTCAACAATTTTCGGACTACGAGTCATCCCACCAACGAGAATCAAGTTTCCAATCTCACTTGCAGAAAGTTCTGCGTCAGTCAAACAAGACTCAAATGGCCCCTTTGTTCTACGGTAAAGATCATCACAAATTTGCTCAAGCTTTGAACGACTCAAAGTCACATTCAAGTGCTTTGGCCCACTGGCATCAGCGGTGATAAACGGCAAATTAATATCAGTCGTTTGTGCCGAAGAAAGTGTGATTTTAGCCTTTTCAGCTTCTTCCTTCAAACGTTGTAACGCCATCGCATCATTACGTAAATCAATGCCCTGCTCTGATTTAAAAGTTTCAACTAAGAAATCAATGAGCAGTGTATCCCAGTTATCTCCACCTAAATGAGTATCACCATTAGTTGCTTTTACTTCAAAAACGCCATCCCCAATTTCAAGAATCGAAACATCATAAGTTCCGCCGCCAAGGTCATAAACTGCAATCGTCTCATCTTGCTGCTTATCCATACCATATGCAAGAGCTGCAGCAGTTGGCTCATTAATAATACGAAGCACTTCCAAACCTGCTATTGTTCCAGCATCTTTAGTCGCCTGTCTTTGCGCATCATTAAAATAAGCCGGTACTGTTATAACAGCTTTCGTAACTGGCTCACCTAAATATGCCTCAGCATCAGCTTTTAATTTACCCAAAACATGTGCTGCAATTTGCTCAGGAGAAAGAGTTTCTTCTTTTCCTCCCTCACCTTCACACTTGATATACGCAGCACCATTCTTGCCATCAACCACTTCGTAAGGAAGAGTTCTTGCTTCTTCTTCCACCTCCGAATGCTTTCTGCCAATCAATCGTTTTGCCGAATAAATCGTATTTTGAGGGTTGGTCACAGCCTGACGTTTTGCAGCCTGCCCAACCAATTGTTCACCATTCTTCGTGAAAGCGACAACAGACGGTGTTGTCCTAGCTCCCTCAGAATTTGGGATAACCACAGGGTCCCCGCCTTCCATAACAGCCATACACGAGTTGGTTGTTCCTAAGTCTATTCCTATTACTTTACTCACGGCTCCCCTTTTGCAAAAACCATGCCATATACAAAACTATCCATAAAGATCTTATAAATAGTACTTTAAAAATAATCCTCAAAACCACACACAATAAACAAGGAAACAAGTGAGACAAAAGCACCCTATAACGTGTCTCAATAATCTTCGTGTGTCACACTATTCCCCACAGGAATTATTCATTGATTCGCATACACAAATGCCCCAATAGTAATTATTGACAGCCAAGATTCTGATACTAGCCTATTTTAATAAGAATTACCTAATTTTTAGTAACATGACAACATACATAACTTAACCTATGAGCCACAAAAACTCTAAAATCGGCATTGTCGGCGTTGGCAGACTAGGAGCGAATCTTTCTCGTTTTCTTAAACAAAACGAATATAATATCGCTTATGTTTATGACAAAGACTCAAATAAAGCCGAAGTTATCTCTTTTGAAATTGCCGCAAAATCAACTCGTTCACTAAAAGAAGTAGCTGAACATTGTGATATAATAATTACAGCCGTTCAAGGGGGTGAATCCATGTTAGATATTTTCTTCAATAAAGGAGATAATTTACTCATGACGAACACTGAAATTGTTTTCCTAAATTGCACAAGTGCCTCTCCATTAACTCATATTAAAGTAGAAAATGCCGCAGTAAAAGTCGGCGCTGAAGCACTTGAATGTTGTCTCCCAAAAACGATTGTTAAAGCCAGAAAAGGAGAAGCATACTTTTTAATTTCCGGTAAAAAAGCTACCTTTAAAAAAGTCAAAACTGTGCTCGATGAAATGTGCGATAACTATACTTACGTCGGTCCCGCAGGTGAAGCTGCAAAAATCAATGTTATCATCAATATGGCGATAACAATGAATACTGCGGTTCTTGCGGAAACATTAGCCCTTGGAAACTCCCTTAATATTGATCCTGCGATCCTAAAAACTGCCCTATCTAAAACAGAGTCAAATTCCGCAGTGCTGGAAACGGATGCCGACAACATGCAATCAGGGGAACATAATTCATTCTACGATTGTATCGAATCTGAAAAAGTCTCGAATCTAGCTAAAATATTAGCAGCAGAACATAATTTAACGCTTCCATTACTAGATATAACCCGCTCTCAATTCAAAAAACTCGTAGACAATGACATGGGGGCACTCGGCAAATCTGCCATTTCAAAACTCACTTTTAAAAACTGATACAAAGGAAAACAATGGCTATAGAACTTGATCCACTATTCGGCGTTCCCGCAGAAAAACTCAACGAATATTTAAAACTTGGCGGTTTTTCAAAATTTGAAATGCAACATTACGATTTCGAAGAAGAGGGGCACATTATCAAGATTCGTGGTACAGTCGAAGGTTTAGTGGGGCCAGACAACCAACGAATATTTCCCGATATTGCAATGAATCTGTATTCAACAGGGTCACTCATAACGATTCGAATCACAGAGCAACGTTTCGTCATAAATGAAGAAACGCTTTCCCAATCTGAACAAACCATTATTGAAGAATCAGAAATGAAACTTAAAGAAGGAAAATGGATTGCAGAAATGGAGAAACGAGATGCCGATGGAACCGTTCTTGATAAGAAAACGTTTGTTGATGGAATTGAAGAAGGAGCAACAGAAGCCTAATTACGCCTTAGGTTAAAGTAATATCTCTTTAGCCTTCTCAACAACAACAGCGACCTCAATCGCATCAATATCCCCTCCGCCTGTTCGTGGCGACCCTTCTGGCTGAACGATCGCCATTGGGGCATCAAAAACGGGCCGAGTTCGAACAGGGTTCGTTGGTCCAAAAACAATGAGCGTAGGAACACCCAAGGCATTCGCCAAATGAACGCCGCCCGTATCATTACTCACAATGAGCGAGCATTCATAAAACTCCCTAGAAAGGGATAATAAATCAGTCTTGCCTGCTCGATCAGAAACATTACTCGATCCCGCCTCATTAATAATTTGATTCGTAATAACCCCGTCAGTAGCAGTCCCAAATAACACGAATTCAATACTTGGTTGCTCTTTATGTAACTGACAAATCAACTCACTCCATTTATCAACACTCCATCGCTTCTCAGGACTATTCTCACTCCCACAAATCAACCCAACACGATTTACGCTCTTCGTATCCCTTCCTCCGAAAACATTAAGCGGTTTATAGCATAACGGTTCTAATAGGCCAAAATGTTGAAAAAACTGCTTCCACAAATAGAGCTGATGAGTCTCTTTTTCATTAAAATCGACAGGTAAACTCCATCTATGAGTTAGCAATGGACGCTTCTTCCCATGCCTCAATATTCCAAACCGTTGAGGGCAAGCAGTCAAAAAAGCTTCAATATCCCCTCTAATAGAATTTGTTAAAGAAACAAACACATCAGGGTATTTAGACTTCAATTTTCTAAATTGCAAAAAACGGCTCAATCCTTTTGTTGATAACGAAATAAAAGAGTCCGCTAGGTCTAATTGCTTAAGCAGTGGAATGAATCCTTCATTCGCTATCAATGTAATTTCAGCATCAGGACGGGATTTCCTTAAAGCCAAAATCAAAGGTATCGCCATAATCACATCCCCTAGCCAATTCGACATTCGAATCCAAATACGCGTTCGGCTCATCTTAGCACTTGCACTATTCCGTATGATTTGTGATTTCAAAATCTTTTTATGGGACAGGCCTAATCGGCGGATAGGAACATCTTGAGTCTTCCAACGATTATGTAACCACAACCAATTTTCGTAAAAAGCAGGGGAACCTTTGAGTAATCCCTCCAACACCCCGTTCACCTTAAACAGGACATCTTCAGGATTTAGAGGATTACAATCAATAAGACTCACTTTCAATTCCCCTCTCCAAAATGACGTTCGTTCAAAATACATAAAACAAACCTTTGTTTTAAATCGCTTAGCTAATAAACCAGGCAATTCTGTCGTTGAGGCAACACGCCCCATAAACGAAATCAATGTTCCCTTGTCACCTGCATTCTGATCAAACAGCACAGTCAACCAACCCTTTCGCCTTAAAATAGCCATTGACTCCTTAAATCCATCAGAACGAGATAGTAGCTTTACGCCAAAACGTTCACGACTTGCTTTCACATAAGTGTTCAACCCCTCATTTTTCAGCGGTCTAAAAACAGCTGCTAATTCTGGCAATTCACCTTTTATTTTAAGCGGAATAAAAGAACCCAGTTCAGTCAATGTCGTGTGGGGGGATAAAAACATAACAGGCTCTTTCCCCTCCACTAATTTTTGAAATAAGACCTGAATATCTGAACTCAAATCGATCATACCTTCCAATCTAGACTTCGACAAAAACGGGGCAACCAATGAGAAAATGCCCATTTCAATCAACCGCTGATAACTCTTTCTTGCAAGCCGCCTACGGTCAACATCCATCATGTCTGGATAGGCATGATGGAGATTCGACAACAACAATGCCTTTCTTTTATTCGGCAATAAATAGATTATTGAACCAAACCATTCACAACAAAAACAAAGAACACACTCTGGTAACAATGAGCCAATGAATCCACTTATTTTTATCACTAAAACCATCAATATAATACTAATTTCAAAAAATCTCTTTTTTATCAAAAACCTGGTGTTTTTGCTTTGCAAAGTCCATTAAAACTCTAGGTTAAGTTATATGGATTGGAAACTAAAATCTGTTGCTAAAAAATCAACACTCTCTGGAAACGATTTCAAATCGGGGGAAAACGTTATTTCCTTCATTTATAAGGCCGATAAAGGCGAATGGCTAAGAGCGGATCTAAGCGTTGAGGAGGAATCTCAATTCCCTGAAAAAGAACAAGCCATTGCTCGCTGGGAAAACCAGGTGCCTGACGGAGAAGAAAAACAAGACATCAGCCATATTGATTCAACCGAAAGCTTATTTTCCTCTTTCTACGATAACCCAGAAATTCAAAAACGATACGAAGAAGACGTCGATACTCTAAAAATGCTACTTGCGCTTCATTTAGAGCGTAAAAAAATCCTCAAATCAATACCGGCGTCAAACGAAGAAAACCAAAGAGAAGTTATCCATAAAGCCACTAAACAAACATTTTCTGTTCCAGTAAGAGATTTAACGCCACAAGGCATAGAGAAATTCATGGAACTTTCAGACGGTTTTATAGATTGATATTTTACGGCAATAACCTATATTTTAAGCTTTCACATACTTATACTGCATATAGAGATCAGCGATCGACACACCAATGATTAATTCATATCAAAAAAACATCTTATTATTCCTTGTTTTAGGGATAATCTTCTTCCCTCTTTCAAGTATTTCAGCGGCTTCATCTGAGACCCAAGCGCATTCTGAACATGCCACCACGCATGAAAAAACAGGGGATGCATCGACCGAATCCAATGGACACGAAGACAATAGTCACCACAGTGAAGCATCATTTCCAATAGCATTGACCGACTACGGTG
>CAWUTK010000097.1:0-21682 GCA_963924785.1 uncultured Opitutales bacterium | reverse complement strand
ACACCACTCCAACCTTCTCGCAAAAGTTTTATTGCTTGTGTTGAAAGTGCCACCTCAAAAGGGTCAAAAAGCCAGTTTTGCAACGGATTTATTATTTTCTTCATATCTTATTGATACAGAGCAATTAATGTGCTAATAATTTTTTTTTAAGCCAAATGGATGAATTTATTAATTATTGTACAGCAACAGCTTGAGATCCTATTCAAAACCCTCTTTTTGTCGGGCGAATCTTATAAGGCTTTCATTCAACCATTTTCGGTCTATATAGATCGTTTAGCACATAGATGAAGTAAAACAACCACAATATAGTGCTAGTATACGCAAAAATTATAAACTTGTGATGAAGTATAAGCCCTTTTCAGTTAGAATGAAATTATCATCTTCAAAAACGACTAATTCATCACTTACCAATCCCTCCATAACTTCTGAAAATTCTTGATGAGCAACCTGATGAATTAACTTACTATAGCCATGTAATGCCGACATTGCCAGCGTGCCACCTTTTTTCTGTAAACAACTTAGTATACCATTTCGTGTTTTTTCTATATCCATAATTTTTTCCGTAGAACGCTGGGAATCAGGAGCGGCCTTCAGGCCGTCTCTCTGCATTCCTTTGTTCGGCCAGTCTTAGGTTTAATGTTGAAAATGCTACAAATAATACTACTTCCTTTGGACCCCTCCTTGGGCTTATTTTTCTCTGAAGATTCCGGCTCTCCATCAACTGCGAAAAAAAACGATGAAGATCTACCAGTGCGCAGAGCTCTGGTAGGTCCGCCCGTTATTAGGGTCGTGATAGTAGGTGTGAAGACCGCCGTTACTCGCGGAGAGAAGTGATACACGACGGTATCCTCCCTCACGATCCATTCAAGCCGGCCAATTACGTTCCCAATGTCTCTGGGGTCTATAAGGTCTCTTTCGCTGAAGGAATCGAGTGCCTCTCCATCGCTAGCGAAGCGGTTGTCAAGGAAAGCGTTGAGGTCCTTTTCCGATACCGTGTAGGTGGCGTAGTGATCAAGCAAGTCCCACTGCATGGTGATTTCGGTAGCGGTACTCCGGCCCCTCTCCGGCCACCAGATACTACCGCGGCTTGCATGGTGCGTATCGACTCCGTAGATCCGGAACAGGCTCAGGGCGAACACCATCGTCAGTGCGAGAATGACGACGCATAACTTCAGCACGCGCCCGCGGAGCCGGGCCGGGGAAGGGGCTTGATCTTTCTGACCTTCGATAAGAGATGATGTTGATTGTTTCATGAAAGAATGGTCCCAGTTATTCGTGATGTCAGTGTGAAGACACGACGCAATCTCTGAATTGTTGGACTAGCATTTTCACTTCTAACCATCATTCGACATGATAAAATCTATAGCAAAGCAGCCGACAAAACCTGTAACAAACAAACCCAAGGTCAATCCAGGATATAATTTCAATTTATACATCAATGCTTTATCTGAACAAAACAAGACAACAAAACCAATAAGACAAATGAGAAAACCCACTGGAGAAGTTAAAACATTAAACCAACAAAAACTATTTATAGATCTCCCTCCTAAATTCATATGAAAAACCAGTAGCGGAACCCCACCAAACAAACAGTAATAGAATGAGCAAAAGTTACCAATAATTGGCAAATAGGTTTTCATTTTCTATTTTTTTCAAACATGAGTGATACACCCGCAACAGAAACATAGTCCTTAATAAAGCGACTGGAGTCTATGCAACAGTTAAACATCCTAGCTATCTTTTCTTTTTCGAAGGGGGTTGCGCTATTTCGACAACTTCATATTGAGTCCGTAAAGCTGCTAGTTCTTGTTTAAGTTCATCTATCTTCGCATCATACTCAGGGTTTGCATAAAGATTGTTCATCTCTGAAGGATCGCTCTGCAAATCAAACAACTCCCATTCTTCCCCGTTAGGAACATCCACCCCATAGAAACGAATCAGCTTATAACGACCTCCAGCGACGCCTTCATGTCGACGAACGCTATGAGCACCAGGATATTCATAGTAATGATAGTAGAGAGTCTTACGCCAATCTTCTGGAGTCTCACCTTTTAACAACGGGACAAGGCTTTTGCCTTGCATATCTGACGGGATCGGGACCCCGCAAATATCCAAGAATGTTTCAGCAAAATCTATATTTTGAACAAGGTCGGTATTTCGAGAATTCGACTTAACTACCTCAGGCCAACGAACAATCAGTGGTGTCCGGAACGATTCTTCGTACATAAACCGCTTATCAAACCACCCATGCTCTCCCATATAAAACCCTTGATCGGAACTGTACATCACGACCGTGTTCTCCGAAAGACCCGATTCTTCTAAATAATCCAAAACTCGTCCAATATTCTCATCCACTGCACACACACAACGTAGAAAGTCTTTCATATATAACTGATACTTCCATTTAACTAAATCTTTCCCCGTAGGGTTATTTTCAAGGAAATATTTATTGCGGCTTGAATACTGTCCCTTCAGTCCAGCTTCACCAGTAACTTTTAAATCTTGATTTAATCGCATCGTTTTATCGATAGTCATATCCTGTTCATTCGCGGCTGTTTGACGATTGGCATAAGTATCAAACAGTGAATCGGGTTCTGGGATATTGATATCGGCATATTTCTCCATGTGCCTTTCCGCTGGTTGCCAATTTCTGTGTGGGGCTTTATGATGAATCATCAGCATGAATGGTTTTGATTCATCACGCCCCTCTTTCAACCATCGAAGTGAACGATCTGTGATAATATCACTCACATAGCCTTTGTGCTTAATTTTTCCCTTATCACTGATAAAGTCAGGATTATAGTATTTCCCCTGACCAGGTAAAACCTCCCAATAATCAAACCCTTGCATGTTTCCACTCAAATGAATCTTGCCGACCATCGCTGTTTGGTAACCATTCTTCTGTAGAAGTTTCTGAAACTGAGGTTGGTCGTGATTAAAAGACCCCCTGTTGTCAATTTTCCCATTCAAATGACTGTGCTTCCCCGTTAACAACGTAGCACGGCTCGGCGCACAAATCGAATTAGCCACATAAGATTTATCAAAAACCATCCCCTCACTCGCCAATCGATCAATATTCGGCGTAGGGTTCAAGTCCTTTAAACGACCCCCGTAAGCGCCGATAGTCTGATACGAATGATCATCTGAAAATATCCAAACAATATTCGGCCGGGTGGGCTGAGCCGCAAGCGTCGCAGAAAAGTAGATTAAACAAAAAAAGGATAACACATATTTTAGAGTAGAAACGGTATTCATTTCAGAACCCTAATTACGGGCATTCATTAATCAACATTAATTATATTGGCATCCGCACGAACAATCCTTCCCTGCTCATCGATGACCTGCAAGTGAATCGCATAAGCTTTTAATTTCCGGTCATCACCACTCACCGAAGTAGTATTAATAAAGGCTCCCAGCTTAAATCGCTTCTCTAAAACATTATCGACTCCAGTTACTAATTCAGTCTGCAGCAATCCTGTATCTCGTTTCATGAAAGTTCGGCCAGTCTCGTTTTTCACTTCATATCTCAAATCTAAATAATACTGAAGCAACAAAGAACCTCCGCCACCCTCAACATTACCTTTAAGTAAAACAGAATAAGGTTCATCCAACTGCTCTTCAATATCGATGCTAGCCATAGGAGGTAATTCACTTTTAGAAACACTCTTATTGTTAAAATTCAAATAAGGAGATCGTCGCAATACTTGCAGATTATCATCAGAAACAAATGCTTGAGTTATATTTTCATTAAGGAAAAAATCAAACATGACCCGAACATCAGCCTTCCCCATAACATCGGGCCCAGTACGATATTCATGCAACAATCCCAACGAATGCCCAACCTCGTGAATCAGCGTAAATAAAAAATGGGATACAGGAAAACGATCCCATTTTTTAACCTCATTCGGAAAGAGAACCCGCTCCCGTTTAATTTGCTCCAACAAACTCAATGAAACGTCCTCTCGGCCTAAAAGCCCTCCAGCGATTAACACTCCGCCATAATCATCATCAACCATATTGCCACGCCCCCACGAACCATCTGAGAACCGATCAACCCCAGCAACGAACAAAACATATTGCTGCTCCATATGTTCTATTAACTGCGGGTCACTTCCCCAAAGTGCATATTTGCTATTTCGCAAACGCTGATAAGATTCAGCTCGTTTACTTCCTTTCACAACATGAACATCAACCGCTGAATGCTTAAACTCAAAATCCAGCCCCTTGCAAGCATCACTCGTTTTATTCAAATGTTGTTTATAAAATTGATTCATCAACGAAAGAAAATCTGGTATTTTTTTATGGTGATCATCAACAAGAACGACATCAGTTGGTATCAAATAGATCACTGTAATTTTATTCGAACTCTCAAGGTCGACTATAGGTGGAATAACTGCCGAGCAGACGTGTTGAAAAAATTCCAACAGAAACAACAATCTAAGAAAACCTCTAATCATTAGTGTTACAGAACAATTGATTAAAGTTAGATTCCACAACCGAGCATAACTTCGCCATATCGATTTCGAGAAACTCACTCAAATACTTATAGCAATCCACGATACTTTCCGGGTGACTATACTTTTTCGAATGCTCATCAAAAACGGCAGGATATGAACTACCTCTATCTGCTGATACTAAATTTGGTGAATCGGTTTCTATTAGTAGTCGATCAAGCGGTATAGATTTAAACGTCTCAATTTTCGAAATATGATCTCTATTAAGGAATGAACCAGAAAAAGAAAACCGAGCACCCAGTTTAACAAAATCAGCAATCATCTCTTTCGGGCCAGAATAGGCATGAAGAAGGAATCCTCTATCAGGGACGCCTTCTCGTTTCAGTAATTCGAGCAGTTTTCCCAAGGCCTTTACACAATGAATAGTAACCGCCATATTCCGTTCGACCGCCATGACTAATTGCTTGGAAAAAAGCAACTCCTGCTTCGAAAAACTCAAATGTTCAACAACTCTGTCTAAGCCGATCTCACCAACCGTTGAGTCAGTGGAATCAAGTAAAGTCTTTAATCGTTCATCCCATCCATCTTCAAGCCTATAGCCAAAATATGGATGAATTCCAAATGCGGGCAGCACTCGTTCATTAGAACTCAACTGTTGAACTAAACCCCAATCTTTTTCGCAAGTTCCATTAACAACAATATTTCGAATACCCAAAACTTCCATGGAATCCAAAAAGGTGTCACGCACACCTAAAAGCTTACTGCTTTGTAAATGCATATGTGCATCATAAAAATAATGACTCATATTAGATATTGGAGTTGCACCATTTTCATTAGAGGTTCTTAGAGGCTGTCTCAAAAAGCTGAACGTTATTCATCCAGCCGATATTGCACTGCAGATCAGGGAACCGGAACAGAGTCAAAAATCTTCTGGATAATGTCTTCACTGCTAATTTCTTCGGCATCAGCTTCGTAACTAGTAATCACACGATGGCGTAGAACATCGAATCCAATATTTTTGATATCTTGCGGTGTCACAAAAGCGCGACCTTCAAGATACGCAGCCGCTTTTGCTGCTAAAGCCAAACTAATTGTTGCACGAGGAGACGCTCCAAACTGCACATAATTTGCCAGATCCGCATTCAAGCGCCCTGGATCTCTTGTCGCATGAACTAAATCTACAATGTAGTCCTTAACGCGATCATCTATATAAATCTGTTCAACTAGTTTTCTCGCATCAAGAATCGTGTCGGGGGAAACAACAGGGTTTATTTCAAATTTCGGTGTCGTTACCGCATTTGCATCAAGGATCTGGCGTTCTTCAGCCTTATCGGGATAACCCACCTTTATCTTTAGCATAAATCGATCCACTTGAGCCTCTGGCAACGGGTAGGTCCCTTCTTGATCAACTGGATTCTCTGTCGCTAGAACCAAGAAAGGTGACGGCAAAGGATACGTCGTATCACCAAGCGTAACCTGTCTCTCTTGCATAGCCTCAAGCAACGCACTTTGAACCTTTGCTGGCGCACGATTGATTTCATCGGCTAAAACCAAGTTTGAAAAGATAGGGCCTTTTTTCGTAGTAAATTCCGCTTTTGCAGGATTATAGATCAATGTTCCTAAGATATCTGCCGGTAATAAATCTGGTGTAAACTGGATTCTTTTAAAATCAGCCTGTATCGCTGTAGAAAGAGCTTTAACTGCCAAAGTTTTTGCTAACCCAGGAACACCTTCGAGTAAAACATGGCCATTTGCAATCAATCCGATAATTAAACGATTAACCATATACTCTTGTCCAATAATAACTTTCCCCACTTCCCGCTTCAGTAAATCAACCCAAGCAGACTGGCCTTTGACTAATTCTTGTAATTCAACTATATCACTATTATCGCTCATATTCTTAATTTAATGAATTCATTTGCATATCGCTAATCATTTGTGGTACAAGGTAATGAGGAGTCAGTCAATTCATTTTCATATGCAGGAATACAATATTTTTGAAGGTTTAGAGGTCAAGGACATCACCCTTATAGAAGAAGCCCCAAGAAACGAAAAGCTGAGGCAGTTAAGTCATTCTAAAGATATGCACCTCAATGAAACGCTCGAGGGCGTTTCTCAGTGGACGGGATATCCTATCTTGGAAGAGTTTAAGTTAACGGAAAAACCAGAATCCGAAATCCCAATCCGCCTAATCCATGAGTATCAATGCCTCCCCTTGCAGCATGAGAACAAAGACTTAATTACCCTCATCACCGTCTGGCCACCAGATGAAAACATGAATAAATGGATTTATGCCTCTTGCGGGAAAAAGCCTCAATGGTTCTTAGGCAATCCAGACAAGGTCATACAATCCATAACGCAACATTTTGGAATAGGCTCTGATACTTTCGATGATGACGACGATCACCTTATCGATGAAACCAATGACGATATTGATGACCCTGAAAATCAAGATGCGGCCATTATTAAATTCGTAAATGAGGTTGTTGAACAAGCGGTTTCAGAACGCTCTACAGATATTCACTTCGAGCCCTACAAGGACAGTTTACGTATTCGTTTCAGGATCGATGGACAACTCATTCCTGCCAATCTGCCAGAAAACCTCGCCCGCTACCAAAACGCCATAATTTCCCGTCTGAAGATCATGGCTCGATTAAATATTTCTGAAAAACGACGCCCTCAAGATGGAAGGATTACGCATACAATCGGAAAGAATAGTTTCGACATGCGTATTTCAACCATACCAACCATGTATGGTGAGAGTGTGAGCTTACGTCTACTGAAACAACAGGATCAACCCTTCTCGATTCGTGATTTAGGCTTTTTATCCGATGATGAAAAAAACATTAATAAAATCTTAGAGTATCCTCACGGAATCATTCTAGTAACAGGACCAACCGGTTCTGGTAAATCAACGTCCCTCTCGGCTTTCATCAGAAGAATCAACCGCCCTGAACGTAGAATTATAACAGTAGAAGACCCTGTGGAGTATGAAATCGCTGGCGTAAACCAAACTCAGATCAATACAGAAGTTGGCCTTGATTTTGCAAATGCACTTCGTTCAATACTACGTCAAGACCCTGATGTCATAATGGTGGGTGAAATTCGAGACAAAGAAACGGCAGATATCGCCATTCGTGCCTCTCTAACAGGCCATTTAGTGATGAGTACTCTGCATACAAACAATGCAGCAGGTGCACTTACAAGGTTGATTGACATGCAGATCGAACCCTTTCTCATTGCTTCATCTGTTGAACTAATCATTGCACAAAGACTTGTTCGCAAACTTTGCACAAATTGTTCAAAGACCCTCTCTCATTTTGCACCCGGTTTCGTGGAAAGTTGCCTCGTCTCACTAGGCATTGACCCTATAGAAGCAAACAACAAGGGATTGTTAAAAGATGAGATCGGCTGCGAAGCCTGTCGGACAATTGGTTATGTCGGACGAATCGGAATTTGCGAAGTGCTTAGGGTCGATGATGAATTGAAACAACTTGTTATCGAAAACCAATCCGCAGCAGCTATACACAGAAAAGCTATTGAAAAAGGCATGAGGGATCTTCAGCACTCTGCCTGGGAACAAGCAAAAAAGGGGACGACTACTCTTAAAGAAATCATGCAATTTGCAGAATTAAAAGAAGAGTAAGAGACGATTCAAATGGCCGTCTTCGAATATAAAGCAATCGATTCCTCAGGTAAAACTGTTGAAGGCACAATGGAGGGATCTGATCGCAGGCAGGTACTTCAAAAAATAAAATCCTCTAATAAGCGCCCTCTCGCAGTTAAAGAGTTAAACAGCAACACGTCAACTAGTAGATCCGAAAAAGCGGCTTCCAAGAAAAACGAGCCCAGCAGCAATTCAAAAAGTTCAATATTTCAATCAAATACAAAATTAGGGTTATTGTTCTTTCAGCAATTACTAGAGCTTCACGGCAGTGGAATGCCCATGGCCGACTCGATTCGACTCTTAAGTCAAAAGGTCACGCACCCTGAACTAAAAGCACTCTATATGGAACTCTGGAAAGATCTAAATAAAGGAGACAGTCTAGCTAGCTCAATGTTAAAGCGACCTGATGTATTTGGCAGTTCAATAACAAAAGTAATCGAAGCGGGTGAAGCGACAGGAAACCTAGCTCCC
This sequence comes from uncultured Opitutales bacterium, assembly GCA_963924785.1. Lineage (GTDB taxonomy): Bacteria > Verrucomicrobiota > Verrucomicrobiia > Opitutales > CAJWYM01 > CAWUTK01. The sequence continues at coordinate 13,090 of CAWUTK010000097.1, read as the reverse complement.
ATTTTAAAAAGAATCATCGCCTATTTAGAGGAAAAAGCCGAAATTAAAAAGAAGGTCATAGCCAGTCTCTCCTACCCTCTATTCATATGCTGCGTAGCTTTCACGGTCGTGTTATTCTTCCTCTTTTATCTGTTACCTCAAATTCAAACAATGTTAACTTCTCTCGGCGGTGAACTCACATTGAGTGCAAAAATATTAATCAATGGAGCGAATCTTATATTAACAGCGGGCCCCTTTGTGCTCGCAGGATTAGTTGTTATTGGCATTGCCATGATGAGTTGGAAAAACACCAAAACAGGTCGAGCAACTCTCGATAAAAACGTACTTAGAATCCCATTTATTGGTAAAATATTTTATTACAATTCAATCTACCAAATGGCCAATCTCATTTCGACACTTCTTTCTAGTGGCATTACAATGACAGATGCACTTCGTTTAACGGAGAAAACAATCGATAATGTATTCCTCCGGAATCGTTTCATACAAACAAGAGTGCAAGTCATTGAAGGAGCCAGTCTCGCCAATGCATTTCGAGCAAACGAACTCCTCCCTTCGCTCTCAAATGACATTCTCGCCATCGGCGAAAACACCGGAAATCTAGTCAACGGCTTAAGCGAAATTGCCAAAAGCTTCCGAAATGAGCTAACCGCAAAACTCCAACTATTAACAACTCTGGTTTCAACAGTGGCCCTACTGACAGCCTTCTCCCTCGTCGCACTGATTGCACTAGGCATTGTCAGCAGCATCTTTCAAGTTAGTCGAAGTATATCGATGTAGGGACTTATTAATACTTTTGGGAAATGATCTCGCGCAGAGACGAAAAGGCGCAGGGGATTTACATATTGGTTAAGAATCGGTTTACTAAGCAATATGATCTTACCATTTTCACAAAATATTTTTTACGTTGGAAAAAAATTTTGAATATAAGGCCAGTAACCTAATCCATTGATATTAAAAAACTCTGCGCCCCAGCGTCTCTGCGCGAGTAAAAAACAAATCTACGACTCATCTATTTCGCTATAATTGATGGCGAATCTACCAAAGCAAGACTAGGGAACTGGATCGTGTCCGCCATCGTGGAAAGGATGACAACTAACTAATCTTTTAAGGGTGTAGCCCATGGCTTTAAAGAATGAATGCTTCTTAAAACATCCCATTGCATAATCCGAACAACTCGGATGAAATCGGCAAGAATGAACTTGTCCGCTTAGAAAAATTTTGAGGGGTGAAATAAATAGCTGATATATTCGAATCAAAAATATCGCTATAAACTTCCCCATTACTCACTTTCACTAAAGCTGTCAGGCAATGTTTTCTCTTCGATTTCACTCACGATTTTCTCGCAGAATTCATCAATCGAAGAATCGCCAGATAACGCCTTACTTATTCGAGAACGACAAGAAATAATATTTCCATCTCTCTCCTTTTCTCCAAGGATAAGCATATGAGGAATTTTATCCAATTCAGCCTTACGAATTTTAGCCCCAAGTTTCTCATTCTCACCATCAACCACTACGCGGACGCCAGCGGCTTTTAAGCGAGCGGCAACCTCGTATGCATAGTCGTGAACTGAATCTTTCACGGGTAAAATTCGCACCTGTTGAGGGGCTAACCATGTTGGGAAATTTCCTGCAAAATGCTCAATCAAAACACCGAAGAAACGTTCCATCGATCCAAATGGTGCACGGTGAATCATAACAGGAGTATGCGGTTTATTATCAGACCCCGTGTAACTTAACTTAAAACGCTCAGGTAAATTATAATCAACTTGAACCGTTCCCAATTGCCATTCACGGCCGATAACATCTTTCACCACGAAATCAATTTTAGGACCATAAAAAGCGGCTTCACCCTCTTCTTCTATACAATCTAAACCATTAGCTTTAGCTGCAGAACGGATCGCATTCTCGGCCTTATCCCAGTTCTCAGCCGACCCGGTGTACTTATGGGAAGATGGATCACGTAAACCAATTCTAGCCCTGTAATCCGTCATTCCCAACGTATCAAAAACTGTTTTAACCAATTTCAAGCAACCACTAATCTCTTCTTGAATCTGATCTTCCATACAAAACAAATGAGCATCATCCTGCGTAAACCCACGAACTCGAGTCAGGCCGTTTAATTCACCTGATTGCTCCCAACGGTAAACTGTACCAAATTCAGCCAAACGAATCGGCAAATCACGATAAGAACGAGCCTGTGAATCAAAAATTTTAATATGCATTGGGCAATTCATTGGTTTCAACAAATAACCATCGATGTCGCCTTCTTCTAATTTATTAGCAAGATCCGAACAAGAACACCCGTCATCAGATAACAATTTAAGTGTATCTCTCTCCAAAATTGGGGAAAACTGCGAATCGCTATAATACGGGAAATGTCCCGACGTTTTATAAAGCTCAAGCTTACCAACATGAGGGGTGAATACTTGATCATACCCCTGCTCTGTTAAGTGTTTTGAAATAAAGTTCTGCAATTCTTGACGAATCAAAGATCCCTTTGGCGTCCAAAGGATTAATCCCTGTCCGACCATTTCATCAATATGAAATAGGCCCAACTGTTTACCAATTTTACGATGATCACGTTCACGGGCTTCTTCCAACTTAGTTAAATGTTCCTCAAGTTCTAGCTTTGAAGGAAACGCTGTTCCATAAATACGCTGCAGTTGCTTGTTTTTTTCATCACCCCGATAATAAGCTCCAGCGATACTCAACAATTTAACCGCTTTAATCTTCTTGCTATATTTCACGTGTGACCCTGCACAAAGATCTATAAAATCACCGTTTTTGTAATATGTAACAACATCATCCTCAGCAATATCAGCCAAACGTTCAATTTTGTAAGGTTGATTCACAGAAGTAAAATACTCAGTGGCCTCCGCTCTCGTTACTTCAATACGTTCAAAACGCTGATTCTCCTTAATGACCTTTTTCATCTCAGCCTCAATAGAAACGAGGTCATCAGCCGTAAATCTGTGTTCTAGATCAAAGTCATAATAAAATCCGTCACCCGTGGGCGGTCCGATATCCAGCTTAGCATCTGGAAATAAGCGAAGTACCGCTGTAGCTAAAACATGTGCGCTTGAATGGCGCAACTCTTCTAATGGTGTCATTTCTGCTCTCATCTGTGTGTCGTATATAAATTGTTACACTCTCAAGCAAATGAATTTACACAACACAAGCAAGATTCAAAAATGAACAGAGATTAATTAATCAACCCCTTTTTCACATTTATGCCATTTCAGCAAATCATATGACAAAAAGAACAATAGTTCATTCGAATACTTATCAATTGCACATTCTCCAAGAACGCTTTTAATACAAATAATCCTAATCAGAGCCTAATTACAGAATATTTTGATATATAAAAGTCCAACACTATTAAAGGGTTCAATCATCGCATTCTTCTCTTCAATTGCGATGACACTCGGGATATTCTTAATACTCCCCTTTACCCAACAGCTAAGCCCTCATGCCGAGCATGAACGGAGAGTTATTAAAATCGACGAAGTGTCATTGACCACACCGACACGCGTTGCGAAGGAATTAATAAAACAAGCGCAAACGCCAAGAATGACCCTGATTGCGGAGCCAAAGAAAAAACCGATCATTAATTTGGACTCACTCTCAATTCCTCTAAAGACAAAGCCGGGGTTTCAAGAGAACCATAATCTCATTTCTCAACTAAATTTTGCGAAGCCAGACTGGAAAGATCTAGTTTTCAAAATTAACGAACTGGATAAAACGCCCAAAACAGTAAAGCAAGGTGCGTTGAACTATCCGTACAAGATGAAACGAAAGAAAATCGAAGGAAGGGTCGAACTCCTCGTCGAGATCAACCCTCTTGGTCGAGTTAAAGTCTTGAAAGTGTTAAAATCAACCCATGCTGCTTTTGATAAATCAGCAATAAAATGTGCCGAAGAAACCTTATACGAAGCACCGATCAAAGACGGAATGAAGGTTACCACTCAGTTTCGCCTACCGGTTATGTTCTCATTACAAAAGTAGGTTATTAGTACGCATTTAAACTTGTATAAGTATCTCTACACCTTCATATTATGCTTCCACTAGCAACAAATGATTTTTTTTAAACATTTCCATTTCGCCCTTTATACATTGCTGGTATTTCAACCTCTATTTTTGTTTTCAGAATCAACTGAAAAGCAGCAATCGCTAGAACAATGCATTGAATATGGACTAAAAAACTCACCAGTCCTTAAACAAGCAATGATCTCTCACGAAGATCGAATGCTTCAAACCGCTATCGCAAAAGCGAGATACATTTTTGACATTAACTATTCAACCGATTACCAAGTTGAAGAAGAGCAACACAACAACAGCCTATCTCTATCTCAAGACATCATTGGAGGAATAAATGTCTCTGCTGCTGGTGCCGCAAACTACGATAATGAATCTGACTCAGATAACGCCTCTCTTTCCATCACACTCTCAAAGAAACTTCTTGGTAGCGGCAGCTCCTTTCTAGAGTCATCAGAGGCAATAAGAGAGGGTTTAGTTGGAGAAACCATCGCATTAAACAATATTCGAAAAGCAAAACGAAAACTACGGCAAGAAATCAGCCAATCATACTACCGAGTCATCCGTGACGTTCAATCACTAGGGATTCGCGAACGACGACTTGAAATGTCAAAACAAACACTTGAACACGCTAAAGTAAGGGAACAACCGCTTGACATCATTACTGCCGAAATTGAGATTCCACAAAATGAACTGGCATTACTTCAAGCGGAGGAACAAATTAAGAATGGATTGGATAACCTAAAAGAAATTATAGGCATGCCAATACTTCAAACCCTGGAAATTGATCCAGTTTTCAACTTTCAATCGGTTGAACTCAATACCGCCTCCGATATTGAATTTTCGTTAAACAACCATGAAGATACACTGAACAATCGCCTTGAATTAAAACGACTCCAGGATGATTATAAGATTTCGAGAAAAAACATTCTGCCTGATGTCAGCACTTCTGCGTCTCACAGAGAACTTAGCAAGGGCGATGAAATAAACCTACAGGGTGATGCAGAACATACAATTGGCCTTAACTTTTCGTGGAAATTTGGTGGAGCTAGAAAAAGAGCTAATTATAAAATCGCAAGAAATGCTATTCGGAGAAATGAACTCAGTTACTACTCTCTAACTCAATCTAAGACAAAAAGCATCATTCGCTTAAGCCGTCAATTAAATGAACTCAAACGATCAATCATCCTCCAAGAAGAACGCCTTTCCCTTAACGAACGACAAATAGAACTATACAAAGATCGTTGGGAAAATGGAGAAATTGGCATTCTCGAATTAGTAAGAAGTCAAAGCTCACTTGAGGACGGAAAAGTTTCACTCATTAACCAAAAAATTAACTACCTTGAACAACTCACAGAATATCAATTTGAAATAGGAAAATAATGGAAATCGTAACAAACATATTCTCCTTCGCACTCATCATCCTATTTTTCGGTGGATCAATTTTCATTCATGAACTAGGTCATTTTCTCGCAGCAAAAAAAAGGGGGTTAGAAATCCTACGATTTTCAGTTGGATTTGGTCCAAAATTATTTTCATGGGAGAGAGACGGCATCGAGTACCGTTTATCAATGATTCCTTTCGGCGGATATGTCGCCCTACCCCAATTAGCAGATATGGGGCAACTAGAAGGTGGCGACAAAGAAGCGAAGCCGCTTCCATCCCTATCATTCACAGACAAGTTCATTGTTTCAATAATGGGTCCAGTTTTCAATGTCATCTTTGCCTTTGTATTATCAATGGCCCTCTGGGGAATTGGCAAAGATGAAGTTAGCCAAGAAAGAACGACTCAAGTCGGATACATGTCCACGGAAATCGAGTTAATGGATGGAAGCATTGTTCCAGGACCTGCTTACGAAGCGGGATTGCAGGTTGGTGATAAAATCCTGACAATCGACGGTGAACCTGTCACCAACTGGATGGAAATCCAATACATCGTATTAACGGGAACCGGAAGGACCGATGACAACAAGCCTTTAACTATATTTTCAGTCGCTCGAACCACTCCCGCTGGCACAGAAACCATCGACATACCTATTCACCCTATTATCAATACCGAAGAACAAATTAGGCAAATTCAAATCTGGCCAGCAGCAAAAATATTGGTTGGTGAATTGCAAAAAGACCGACCTGGAGAAAAAGCGGGAATATTGGTTGGTGACAGGATTCATGCCCTCGATGGAAATCTAGTATACACCATTAACTACATGCACAAGTACCTCAATGACCATCAAAAGAGTGCAATCAACGTAACGATTGAAAGAGAAGGAGCGCTCCAGGATTTCCCCATAACACCAATTATCCATACATTTGAAGATGGATCAACCCAAGCCCTCATAGGTGTAGGAATTGAATATGAGAAAAAGAAAGTTCATTACACCCCCATCCAAGAACTCTCAAAGATGATGACAATGATGCAACAAACGATCACTGCCTTATTTCACAAAGATTCGAATGTAAACATTAGAAACATGAGTGGTCCTATAGGAATCATGCATTCATCCTACCTTTCCTTTCAACTAGGCTTCTATCAATTTTTATGGCTAATAACCTTTATCAATATAAATTTAGCCATCCTAAATTTAATGCCATTCCCTGTTTTAGACGGTGGCCACATACTATTTGCTTTTTTAACCAAACTTAGAGGAAAACCCCTACCCGTACGTTTCATTGAACTCTCTAATGGAATTTTCGTCGTCTTCCTCATTTCAGTTATGTTATACGTCACCTATAGGGACATCTTTCGGTTAATCTAATATATCCTTTCCCGCATAAAACATCAGATCATTTATTGCAGATGCAATAGTTGGCATTCTTCTTACAGAATGGCCAATTTCTAAAATAGAGGAATGCTTTCTCTATACGATCTAACGGGGCATTCAAAAATACCTTGAAAGCAAGATGAATTAAAGTGGTTAGTCTACTGCACTCAAACAAGTTACGAAATACTCTTTACACCCAAGAAAAAACTACGTCTGTCAATTTCTATTAGTTGAATGAAATCGGTGCTTATTTCATTGCATTAAGCACCTGCCTATAGCAATTTTTTGTGATGAAAAAACTATCATTCTCTAAGACGAAATTCCCAATCATAGCGACATTACTCTTGTCCATATTTGGATGTTCACCATCGAATAAACAAGAAGCGGTTAAAATAGAACCTATTCAAGTAGCGCCATGCATCGGTTACGTAAAACTCCCTGCACCAGTCGTAATAGGGAAAGAAGTAGGAGAATGGATTAAACTAATCGATCCATCAGGTGCGTTCTCAGCCATGGTTCCGATGATGCTTGGTGGTTACGGATACCCTAACTTCGAAGAGTTTTCCGATACTGCCCCTATCACAGCCTTCTTTATTGCTAAAGACGAAAATCCTGAATCAAAGCCCATCACTGTAATTGCCGCTAAACTGAATAACCAAGAAGGCCCCCTCTTAACGCAACTAAAGAATACTGGGTTCTCTGTAAGCAATAATGGAGAATGGTCTATTATCACTCAGAAAGGCACAGACATTTCGCTGGTTAAAAACATCGATCACCTATTAACCATTGCCAATGAAACAGGAGATTATGATTTTTCTGGCAAAGTTTATGTTCAATCACTGCAGAAATATAAGTCAAAGATTCTCGAAGAAATTGCAAAAGAAGAACTGAAAAACGAAAATGCATTTGAACTCAAAAAATTAGCAGAACATGTGCTTGAAGACATTGAGCACTTAAAAGAAGTTTCATTTGGAATGAATCTGCGCCAGGCTAACTTTCTACTCTCAACAACCCTATCTGCTCGAAAAGGAACTACTCTAGGAAATTTATTCTCACAAGAAATACCACTAGAAAACAAAGCATCAACATTCGTCGATGCGGGTGAGGACATCGAAATGATTGGAAGAATAAATCCAGAAGCGACACTCAACTACTTCAATTATCTATGCGATCGGTTTCAGCCATTGATGCCCGAAGAAAACAAGCCAATTATTGGTCAATACAGAACGCTTTATAACAACTACGTTAAATACTTAATTGGATCATTTGCTGTGTCAGGGAATGCAACAACCGCTGGTGCAATCAACATGAATCAAGTCGTTGAGGGAACCTTCACTCAAGAATCACTTGAGGCACTACTCGATGAAAAATTAGCAAATAGCACATTCTCAATTATAGAAGAAATATTCGCCGGGATGAAGTTTGCGATAAACTATGAATATAAAGTTCAATTTAGTGAAAAAGAAATCAAAGGTATCCCGATTAATAAAATGAGTCTCAATGTAAAGATGCCAGACAACATTGCAGTTCCCAATCAAGAGCAAACGTACTACATAGCCGCTTGCGAAGGTTATTATTTATCCAGTGCATCTGAACAGGGACTAACAACCTTAATCGAAAACATTCAGTCTGGTGGTGCAAAAACAAGCTTAGTGACAGTTTTACAACCGAAACCAGGTGCCGTTTTTCAAGGAAAAATAGATTTTGTTCGGTATTACAAAAACATATTAATGGCGAATCCAATGTTACAAAAACAATTTAGCCCCATTTTTAAACAGTTAGAATCGGCAAACATACCTCCTGCCACATTTGAAGCGCATATGGAAAATGCGACCCTAACATCCACCTATAAATTGTCTCTAGCAGAGATAGCAAAAACACTTGCTCCCTTATTGATGCAAGGGATGAAATGATTTCAAACCTTTATAGGAAATCAATTACCGAATAAAAAGGGTGTTGAACATTAGTCTGCTCAACCTGAATCATGGGGTAGAATCGATGTATATCCACACCATCGTTAGGTGATTTTATACCACAAACTTAAGATACATTAACTCCTCAAAGAGGAAATTAAGCATCTCCCGTTGAGGTTAATTACAGCGATTATAAACCCTGTAAAAATACAGAAAACACGCCTTGGTATAAACCAAAAATAATGGTTAAAACAGCTAATCCGCAAAGACTTATTTTCTGTAAAGCAGACGCATTGATAGAAAACGTTTTTTCGGTTTCATCACTAAACTTAAATACCTTAAAGTTAGCATAGCGCAACCATCCAAAATAATAGTAAACCGATACAACGGCTCCAACAACGGAAACGGCAAGTAGGCCATACAACCCAGCTTTAAAGGCTAGAATAAAAAGTAAGGTCTTTCCTATGAACCCAACCAAAGGCGGTACTCCTGCAAGAGAACCTAATCCAGCCGTCAAAATAAACGCTAAAAGCGGTTCATTTTTCAACAACCCTTCGTAGTCATAAATCTCTTGTATCTCATCTTCCTTCGTTGCAACCGCACTCATTACGCCAAAAACAGCAAAAGAGGCTAATAAGTAAGTACACAAATAAAACATGATAACATAGGCGGCATTTTCTATTGAAAACAACGCAACCACCCCGACTAACATATAGCCAGTATTAGCAATCCCGGAAAAGCCCATTATCTTTTTAACATTTGGTTGTGTCAGCGCACCAATGTTGCCCCACAAAATACTAATTCCTGCAACAACAGAAAGTATTGGAACGAGTAGACCATCCATTGAATTAAATGGACCTTCAACTAATAAAATCAATAACAAGAAACCCGCAGCCTTAGAGGCAACTGCAAGATAAGCTGTAACAGGAGTCGGAGCACCTTGATAAACATCGGAAACCCACATCTGAAATGGCACCGCACCCACTTTAAAGAGTAAACCGGAAACAATAAACAATACCCCCACTTGTAGTAACTTATTCTCTGTATTCGCCTGAACAAAAACACTCAAGTCTTGAAAGTTCATGGCGTCTTTTGCAGTAGCAATCAAATCTGGATTGCCCGCAACACCATAAACAATAGCCATTCCGAATAGTAAAATGGTAGAACTAAAAGCACCCATTATTAACGATTTCAATCCTGCTTCCAATGAAGCACTACTTGATTTACGATAACTAACAAGAATATAGAAAATAATCGAAACGGTTTCCAGAGCCATAAACAACATGACAAAGTGATTACTCTGTATCAATAGCATGAAGGCTACAGTAGAAACTATTACTAAATGATAGAATTCCGTCCGCGGCAATTTATTCACTCGAAAGAAAATAGAACCTAAGAAACAAACGAGTATAGAGGAAACCATAAAAAACAACCTTCCAAAATGACTGAACTGAGACTGTTGAATCAAACCACCGAAAAGGTCAGTTGTCACTTTAACATCAATAAAAGAAGCCGTAAGACAAAATATCATCAAAATGATTGCCTGCCCCGCGATAGCAATTTGTTCAACAAACTTCTTCTGTTTATCCGAACTCATCAAATCAATCAGCAACAAAAATAATGCTAAAATTGATAAACTAATTTCAGGCAGAATCGTTGCCCAATTATTCGTTTCTGCAATTTTACTGAATGAGGATAGATCCATGATTAATACTTAAAATTTATTTTTTCCCTGAGACAACTTCTTTATCTTTACTAGAACATGATTCGCAAGAATCCCGTTTCACCAAAGGACAGCTATTTGAAGCCGAACACGGCTGAGGTGAAGCTTCAACTGAACAAAAAGAAGAAATGAAAGGAACAGAACAACTTTTTACAGACGCCTTAGAACAACGAGACACTTGAACCGTTGAAGCATAGCTCGAATCAAGCCCGTTATTAACAGGAACACTTATCAATTTTGGATAAAAACCAACAGCCATTAAACTCAATAATAAGACAAACACTGGAACCCGCTCTAAAAAATTAAGATCTTTCACTTCATTTGATTCGAAACGTTTCTTGAACGAATCAGTTGGCGTTCCATAGAAAATATCAGCCACAGCACGTAAGCCATAAACGGCTGAAATAACAATTCCTGCAACAGCACACATACAAAATATAGGGAATTTCGCCCAAAGGCTAACAAAGATAGTAAATTCTCCCCAGAAACTCGCGAAACCTGGCAACCCAATACTCGCAAAAATAGCGGCAACAAAGCAACCCGCTAAGATCGGAGTCTTTGAAGCCAGACCTCCCATTTCTTTCATATCAAACGTTTCGCTTCTGTGATAAATCATTGTCGAAAGCAAGAACAGCAATGCGACTGTAAGCCCATGACCAAACATTAAAATAATCGCGCCACCAGCTCCTAATTTTGAAAATGCAAGAATACCAAGGAAACAATATCCCATGTGCATCACAGAACTATACCCTAACATCTGCTTCAAATCTTTCTGAGACATTGTAATGAAGCCAACAATCAGAATGTTAGCAACAGCTAGCCATCCTAGAAGGCAACCCCACCCAGACAGCAACCCTTCTGGTATTAACGGAACAACAATTTGAACCAATCCATATAATCCAAATTTCTTAAGCACACCCGCATGCAACATCGCAACAGGAGTTGGTGCAGCAGCGTAACTCCTAGGAGCCCAAGTGTGGAATGGATAAAGCGCTACCAATATACCTAGGCCGATCAAGAGCAGTCCAAATATATTCGACTGTATATCATTTGATAATGGGTTCGTGGCAAAATGATCCCGAAGGACTTCAAAGTTGAAACTCGGTTCAGGTAATCCAGAAGAATAAGAAAGTGCAATGAAGCCGACCAAGGTAAGCATCGCTCCTAATGTCAAATAGATCGCCATTTCTATCGCAGCCGAACGACTCCCTTGTCCTCCCCAATACCCAATGAGAATAAATGTCGGAATCAACGCTATTTCATGAAACAAAAAATAGAAGAATATATCTACCGATATAAATGTGCCAATAAGCCCCGCGTGCATAATCAGCAATAGGACCAAGTAATCTTTAAGATTTTCTGCTTTAGAATGAATCGCATACATCCCCGCGCAAAAACCCACGATGGAAGCTAGCATGAATAATGGTAGAGAAACACCATTCAAACCAAGGTGTAAGTTGATCCCAAAAGCCTCTAGCCCAGTATTAACGACATAGGCAAACTGGAAAGCATTGGCATTCTCTAAATCAAACTGACTGAAAAGAAAACAAGAGAGAATTAGCGGTAAGCCAAAACCTAAGTAAGCAAAAGTTTTTGCTATGTCCTTCGCATCCCTAGGAAGCACCAATATGAATAAAGCTGATAGAGCAGGAATCGCTATCGCTAAAGGTAAAAGTAAATTGTTATTTATTATGTCAGTCATTTCAAATCTTTCCAGTTATGACCAATTTCCAATTACAAGCCAAAGCAACGCTAAAGCTCCTATCGCTATCCAATACAAGTATACATGTAACTTTCCCGTATGGATTGCCCTAGAAACAATTCCTAATAGTCCTACGAATCCAGCAGTTCCTCTCACCATCAGGCCTGAAACAAGTAGTAGATCAATCAGATTCAATATATCAGCAATTTTCTGCTGAACCTTTGCCACATACCAATTGTAAATTTCATCAAAAAACAATCGTTTTTGAAGAAAGCCATAAGTAAATGAACTCGTTTTCTCGAAACGGTCTTCTTTCGCACCCATTCCATAAAACAACATTGATCCAAATAAGCCAAGCACCCACGCAACTGTTCCCATAATCTGCAGCAAATGATGAGTCGCTCCATAAGCTTCGCTATCACTGCTTTCAGTTACCCCATGAATCAGATTCAAGTCTCCCAAAACAGAAAGCTTGAACACCTCAGGCCATAAATTATGATAGCCTACAAGAATCGCACCAACTGCCAGGACGATCAAAGAGAACGTCATTGTAATCGGACTTTCTTTCGCCTTCCTCGCTTTCTCTGAATTAGCTTTTCCAAAGAATGTGATCCAGTAAAGTCTGCCCATATAAAAAGCAGTGATTAACGCAGAAATCATCAATACGACAAAAATCTTTTGATCATGAGCACCCGCTGCGATCAAAATAGCATCTTTACTAAAATATCCTGATAGTCCAGTAACTCCACTAATAGCCAAAACTCCTATTCCAAATGTCAATGTAGTGATTGGCATCTTCTTATAAAGCCCACCCATTTTGAAAATGTCTTGTTCATGATGACAACCATGGATCACCGAACCTGAACCTAAGAACAACAAGCCCTTGAAAAATGCGTGTGTCACAAGGTGAAACAACGCTAACCCAGGCATACCTAAACCAAAAGCCGCTGTCA
>CAWUTK010000096.1:0-20377 GCA_963924785.1 uncultured Opitutales bacterium | reverse complement strand
TAAACACATATATTGTTGATAAAAAGAGAGTAAACACATACTCAATGAAACACCAGTGGAGTCTCATCCTACTAGAAAACCCGCTATACTTAATAGTAAATAATAAACCATATAGAACAAAAATCAGAACAATTACAATTTTGCCTCCTGGAACATCACGCGTGTTCCACTTCCCCAAAGACTACGTCATGAGACCCGTACACTTTTCCTTAAACAGTGAAGATGCATCTCTAAAACAAAAACCGATTTTCATCCAAGACCACCCAAATTTTCCACACATCTTAAGGCAACATGAAAGAGCACTCTCTTTTTGGCCAAAAAACAAAGAACGGGTCGAGTCAATCATCTGGAACAGTCTATGGGAAATAAATGACATCCTCACCGTAAAAGAAAAAGACCTCCCACCCATCCTAGAGAATGCGATATCGCTAATGGACAACACAAAGAGCAGAAACCCAAACATCAAATCCATCGCATCAGAACTCAACATCTCCCACAATTACTTAGTCTTACTTTTCAAAAAACACTTAAACACCACCCCATTAAAATACATTCAAAAGAAATGCTACGAGATGGCAAATTACTACCTTACCGAAACAGACATACCTATTAAGGAAATCGCCTACACTCTCGAGTTTACAGATCTAGCCAATTTTAACAAATTTATCAAAAAGCACTCCTCGCAAAACCCTAAAAGCCTTCGCGGGTAGATTAACCCGTATTCATAGAAATTAATTTCCATAACCAAAAATTCATAATCCTAAATCAACAGGATTCCCCTTTTCCAAATAGGCTCTGAATTCATCTGAAATCCGACCATCGCCCTCTACCCTAAGCCAAAAATCACGTACCGCAGCTTTCACATCATAAACAACCCCCTTCAAATTCTCCAAGCCATTAATATTTGGAGGAGTAAACCCAAATGGAAGAACCTCGCCACCCTTAGGAGCAAATCCCATAGAACACATATCATACACAGGTAAAACCCTGAACACATCACCGTCTATTGATAAACTCAAATTCCCCAGATGCATATCCGTATTATTAATCAGTAAACCAAAACCATATAAAAACGTCGCATCGAAACAATGCTGCCAACTAACTAATTTCTTTTTCCAAAGTGCGTCAATAACCCTGTCCCAACCGCTCCCCATCCCAGTAAACTCAGCATCAATACTCTGAAGTGAAACCATAGACATTCGCCCATGATCTCCTGACCTGTCAAATCGTCGCGATTCCAAGAAAAGTCGACCTCCCTCTTCGAATAACCTAGATTTTGCAGCGGGAAAGCTTTTATCATGAATCGCCTCTGCCGCATGAAACTCTGTAATTAAAACGTCTCGCCAACGCCTTGCGACAGAATCACCCCCTTTAGGTGAAAACTTGACGATTACATGAGCTGAAATATCCTTACAAAAGGCCGTAAATTTCGGCTGTTCACCGCCCGCAGATGAACCTGGCAAAATACCACTCATTACATCTTCTGCAAGCCGTGGATAATCATCAGGCATAACCATAACAGGTTGACGCCTGACTCGCAAATACACCTGCTCTCCAAACTTAAAGTTACCGGGGAGATCATCACCATTCGATACCAGATAGCGACCGATATGATCTACATTCCAGTTCCTAGGATCATTTGGAAAATCATCTGACCGAGAAGACATTTCCTGAGCAATCTGCCGACCAAGAAACCCTTGGGGAGCCAAATCATATAAAAAATACGGCAAATCATCATAGCAACCATCCTTGCCTTCTCCCAAAAGAACCTTTGGCATACCTGCTAGCGGTTCCACAAAAAAACCACCATGAAGCAACGGACGTATAAGCGCAATTGCCGTATTGTTTCCATGAGCATCCACTGCATATAATGGCAAACGATCACTTCCACCAAATGCATTTTTGGTCATAGTATACCGAAGCGATCGTCCAGCTTTTAGCTTGATAACATTAGCTCCCATTCGCCTAAGCTGTCGCGAAACCACCGTCTGACTCAATCCAGTCGCAAACTGAATCTCCCTTGACGTAGCAGGCCCGTTTTCTAAAAATTCCCTAATCGATATAGCCATATGTCATTCCTTGTCTCTACATATCACTTATTATACAAACTAGCTTTATTTGCAACAAAATAGATTCATAGTGCTCATAACAAGCATTTTATATACGCATAATTATAAAAAGGACTAGCATAATGACTAGGAAAATACATAATAATTCCCGCCTCAGAAATACTCAAAACCACTATGCACTGAAAGTGCATAGGTTGAAAACGGACTGAAAGTCCGATTGGCTACATGATTGCCATAATCTTAAATAGAGCAGAGTTCGCATAGCTTACCAGAAATAACAAATTTATTTGGAATAAGGAAATTAAGAATTAAGGAATAGTTTCGAACATCTTCCTCGATTCTTAATTTCCTCATTCAGCAGATTTTTCAATAACCCTCTAAGAATTCAAGTTCGTAATGCGTCCTGCACTTTGGGAGAATCCAAATCTACCAAAGTAGAACCAACATCAATTTATTATACTAAAACATTCTATTTCTCGTCCTTTAAAAACTAAAAGTAAACTCTTGCACTAAAGTACATAGTTTTCACTACCGAACTGAGACAATAAACGAATTCCCCTAAAAATCTACACACCTAACAACTGATTAATCTGATCCTTCGTGATCATCCCGCCTCCAGTCGTTTTCCCAGACGATTCTACAATTTCATCAAATAGTGCCTGCTTTTCTTTCTTTAACTCCATCATCTTTTCTTCAACGCTACCCCGCATTAATATTCGCTGAATAAAAACTTTATTCTTTTGCCCAATTCGATGAGCCCTATCAGAAGCTTGATTTTCTGTAGCAGGATTCCACCAAGGATCTAAATGAAAGACATAGTTTGCTCGAGTTAGATTGAGTCCGACTCCACCGGTCTTTAAACTAATAAGGAAAAAAGGCACTTTTTCTTCATCTTGAAAAGAGCTAATTATATCCTTTCGCTTAGCAACTGGTGTCTTTCCGTCCATACGAACATAAGGAATCTTGTTTTCGATCATTTTCGATTCCAGGCAATCCAGTGCTCTTGTAAATTGAGAAAAAACCAATGCCGCATGCCCTTCTTTTTCGAGTTCACTGAGTTTATCAATAAGATACTCTATCTTAGGTTCAGGTTCACTGTACTTCGGATCAAGCATTCTAGGCGTCACACAAACTTGGCGAATCTTCGTCAATGCAGCTAAAGCAATAATACCCGCTTGCGCTCTCGGTCTATCTTTAAATGCAGACATCACTTCGGCTCGAATCTCTGCAACCACTCGCGTATAATACTCCCTCTGAGCAGGCCCCATATTCAAATAGATATTACTCTCCACTTTTGGAGGTAGCTCTTTCAAAATTTTCCCCTTCGTGCGACGCAACATAAATACCTTTGCGCGATCCAGTAAAGTAGTATCCCCGTCTTTAATATTAGACTTAAAACGTTCAGGGTCATCCAGAATGCCAGGAACAGCCAAGTTCATAATAGAATAAAACTCACCCACATGGTTTTCTAACGGTGTTCCCGTTAAGCAAATCGTGAATTTTCGATTCAACGCATTTGCCGATTTTGTCCTAGCCGCATTGTTGTTTTTTAAATTTTGAGCTTCATCAAATACAACCACGTGAAAATGTATTTCTTTAAACAATCGCTCATCTCGACGAACCGTATCGTAGGTGGTTACAACAACATCATTATCCTTCAAAACAGAAAGATCTCTCTTATTCCCCATATACTCACCCACCTTCACCGATGGATAGAATTTCTTAAATTCACTCACCCAGTTAAAAATCAAACTAGGAGGGACAACAATTAGGTGCTTATCTGATTCATCAATATAGTCCTCCAATGATTCAACCCGACCTTCTTTCAATAATCCTAAGAAGGCGATCACCTGTATCGTTTTTCCAAGTCCCATGTCATCAGCAAGACAGGCACCAAAACGATGCTTGTACAGAAAGGCTAACCATTCCACTCCCTTCTTTTGGTAATCACGTAAAACCCCTTCAAGAACACCTGTTAACTTAACCGCGGGAACACGATCAAATTCACAAAGCGATTGAATTACGTGCTTATACTCATCAGGCATATTAATCGTAACTCCTGAAGACTGTAGACCAATCCAATCCAAAATTTGCAAACGATTACACGTTACGAAATCATCCTCATCATCCGCATTCGCCTTCTTCTTTTGGTTATCGAGTATACCTTGTAGCTTCTGAAGCGTCTGAACAGAACTTATCTCAATCATCCGAACGCCGCTCTCGCCTTCAAAATAAACCTCTCCACTTAAAATCTGCGCCCACTGTTCTTCTGTAATCACTAAGCCATCAGCCTTAACTTCTGGCTTCAACTCAAACCAGTCTTGGCGTTTCCCCCGGTTGACATCAACATTAAATGATAAGGAGGTCTTTCTCAGTTCACTTCCATTTAAAAACAAACGGATCCCTGAAAGACTACAAAGCTTAAACAATTCAGGCAAATTACTCGTTAGCTCGTCTGGAGTCCAACTGACAATTTCCTTTCGGTCAAAAAACACACCTTCATCTCTGTCATGATAAAAGAAGAAATACAGCAGTCGGGCAAATTTTGCATAAGGAAACTTAAAACGAGACCACTGCATAGCCGCATTTTCTCTGAAAATAAGCCCATTTTCAAAATCTTTTCGATCCACCCATTCATCAAAAAATCCATATAAATAACGCCTTGCTTGCGTTCCCAAACGAGTCTTCGTGAACAGCGGATCTTTCACTACCGTTTGAATATACTTGTTGCGATCAGAAACCCTCTTTAGCAAAAACAAATCATATATCGCCGTTTTAAGAAGCTCTCTTCTAGGCTTAGAAGCAAGTAATTGATGACTCCAAGAACGACAAGACTTCAAATACGCCTCAACACAAAATGTTTTTGTAGTTAATGAGACCAACCCTTCACCATTCTCCAAATAGGCCGTCAACTCATACGAGCCTAACTCATCCTTCACTATTTCAAGCCGATAATTATCAACATCTAATTTCGGCAAATCCTTTATCGCGACTTCATCTGGATAAATAATCGCAGAGGTTTCAAGCGTATGATTAACCTTCGCCGGCGCAGTATCCAAAAATATTCTTAGATCATCTGCATACCATACTAATTTATTATTCTTATCCTCTATCGTATTATCAGACTTTCTGAAATCTTCAAACAAGTAAGCAACCTTTGAATCCTCCAGCATTAGCAATTTGCCATTAGGGGTCAACAATCCACCGTCAGGAAATATAATATATTTCTCCAGCGAATCACCTTTCACATCATGCGTTAACAATGAAATCATTGCCTTACCGCCTTTTACGCCCAAAGACAGTTGCTGAGAACAGGATGGAAGCGGGTTTTTAGCAGATGCTATCGTTATAGAAAGCTTTCCCAAAAGCACGTTTATAGGAAACGCATTTTCATAAAACTCATAAATATAAAGAATAAATTCTGTCAAATGAGGACAATGTAACTCAAACGCTTGAGGAAGCTTTCCAAAACGTCCCACTAATGATTCCAAGTAACGAACAAGTGCCTTGTCACAAGCCGGCATCACTTCTATGCGAACAGATGGATATGCGACCTCAATATTTATACTCCCACGATGAGCCGCAGGAAGCATCTGCAACACACTACTATCCTCATTCTCTATATGAAGCTCAGCCTTCTCAATTTCATCTAACTCATCCTTCAACATTTCGACATAACTCGGAGGAACGGGATTTCTGGAAAAACCCATACTGAACAAAACAGCAAACAAACTCGCACAAGATCCAATCGCATGTGAACAGATTGTTTCATTCAGCCCTCTACATGAACACGAATAAGCAATCTTGCCTTTTTCCACATACAATGAGGCATAATGAACATCTCGATCAAACACTTCAAACTCGAGCGTCCTCGCATTTATCTTTGAGATACTAGATATTTTCTGGGACAGAAATATCTGTATCCCATCTTCCAACAACTTCCGGTTTGCTAATTCATAGAAAACAGAAGGAGATAGTTTTTTAAATTCATCAAGAACAGCCATACTTTTTAAAATCCGTTATAATTACCCAACGACAACGTCGCGAGCCTCAATTAACATTAAGTCTTTTTTCTCTATTTTGCCTTCAATGCGACTTAATCGAAAAGCATGATTTCTCAAAATTTGCTCAAATAGATTACGAACAAAACGAGCATTACCGAAACTAGAAGTAGCCTCTTTTGTTTTAGTTTCAAAAACCTTCATCACTTTACCTTCCGCATCTGAGGCGATTTCATAGTCATTGGCTTTAGCAAATATACGAAGAACTTCCAACAACTCCTTAGGCTCGTAATTCTCAAAATCAACATACGTATTAAAACGAGACTGAAGTCCGGGATTGGCTCCAATAAATCGCTGCATCTCATTTTCATAACCAGCGACGATAACAACCAAGCAATCCCGATCATCTTCCATTCGCTTCACAATCGTATCAATTGCCTCTTGTCCAAAATCATTATCTGAGTCCTTAACAAGGCTGTAAGCTTCATCAATAAACAAGACTCCATTTAATGCCTGATTAATAACATCAGTCGTTTTCGCTTCCGTATGACCGACGTATTTCCCTATTAATCCACTTCGATCCGTTTCAACTAGATGCCCTTTTTTCAAAAACCCAAGCGCTCGATATATTTTCGCAATGATACGAGCCACCGTTGTCTTTCCCGTCCCAGGGCTACCCGTAAAAACCATATGCAATGAAAGATTCGCTTGGGCAAGGTCATGCTCTTTACGCATAGCCTGGATCTTTAAATAACTAATTAATTTATCAATCTCATCTTTTACTTTTTCTAATCCGACTAATTGATCCAATTCCGCCAAACAACTATCCAGTGATAGCTCTTCACTCTCTTCATCTTCTGCTTGAACTCTATCAACAGACTTTTCAAAACCGTTTTGAAACAGTGACTCTAGCTCCTCATCCAATTCCTTCGATTTCCCTTCAGATGAAAACAGGTAACCAGACAAATTACCTAGAAAAGATTGTTCATCTTCAACAATCTCACCATCAATACGTGACATACAATAAGCCAAACGATAAAGTAAAATAGCAAAATCCTGCTCCTTACCACCTATTCGATAATCTTCCAGTTGATAAGCTGGCTGCTTATCAATTCTATTTTGCAATAACGACTCATACATAGAGGACCACCCCAAAGCCGTTGCAACAGCTTTTATAAATGACCGCTCAACATCACCATGGCCCAAATTCATATGACCCGAAACAAACAGAACAAGCCGAAGCTCATAATCAACATCAAACTCAGATGTCAAATATCGTTGAGAAACCTTAGCTTTTAATTCACTAAAATCCCTCAAACAGTAATCAGCGATTTTATTAGTCTCAATCATTCTATATTTAGGATATTAGGCTTTATGCAATTAGACGGTTAGGCGAACAATGGATTCTTCGATTTCTACCACGGAGGCACGGAGTTAAACAAAAAGCCATTAATAGAATCATTTCGCTTTTTCTATTTCTCCTGATCTCCATAGTTGAATTTTTCATCATTTTCTGATTATAAACTCGCGACTTTAGGCGTTTCCATTGAAACGTTTCCGCGTTCAATCATCTTAGATTCTGTTCTGCCTGCATTAAATTTTTCCTTCAAATAGGATTCAATGCGATATGGCATTTGCTCATCTCCGCAGGTGAACGCATCAATCGCAGCATAGCCATGCTCAGGCCACGTATGTATAGTAACGTGACTTTCGGCAATCACAACAACCCCACTGACACCCTGTTTCGCAAAACGATGAAACACTGTTTCAACAACGGTGGCTCCTGCTTGCTTTGCAGCATCCACCAACGCAACCTCCATATCATCAACAGAGTTTAAATACTCTGAATCACAATCATAGAATTCCAGTAACATATGCCAACCTAAAGGCTTAGGCATATTAGCCATTCCCTAGTTTTGCCTTCAATGCTGCCAGCTTATCTTGGACAGCGGGATCAGCTCCTGCTGAACCTAGATCTTCAAATTCTTTATCCAGTGAATCGGACCCATCAAAAGTCTCAGCCATCTCTTTCGCCGCATCTGCCTCATGGGAGGTACGCTCAGCTTTAGCCTTCATACGAGCCATTAAATCATCTGCATCATGTTTTTTAGACGTTTTAGCTTTTGCTTCATAAATGCTCTTTTTAACTTCAGCCGTTTTAGACTGTGCAATAATGAAGTCTTTATTCCTTTTAAACTCAGCTATTTCATCATCCATTTTCATGATATCTTTCTTAACTTCATCAACAGCGGCTCTCTGCTGAGTCCAAGAAACTTCTAGAGCTTTCGATTTCTGCTCATGTTCAGTCGAACGCTGCAATGCCTTTACCGCCAATTCTTCCTTGCCTGCACGCATAGCTGCTTCTGCTTTTTGCTCCCAAACAGATTTCTCTTTTGATTCTTTATCAAATTGAGCCTTCGCTTGGCGCTCAGTAGCAATGACCGCTTGTATAGACTGCTTTGCTTCTCTAATTTGTTTTTCTTTATCTCTGATCGCCTGATCTAACATCACTTCAGGCTTTTCCATACCCTCTACTACTTTATTTGCGTGTGCTTGCCCTATTTTAAAAATTCGTGAAAAAATACTCATAATTTTATTCCTTTATTTATTTCTATTAAAATCAACTTATCCCTTAATGACTGAAGCCAAAAAGTTTTCTGCCTTATCAACCGCCAACTCTAGTGCATCAAATACACTTAAAAACTCGTGATCACTTAAATCACCTACCTCACGGCTTTCAACAAGCACAAGGCGAGGGTCATCTGGATTAGTCGTATTAATACCAAAACTCACCGGCTGTATCTCTGTATTTAAATCTAATAATTTAAAATACAACTCCTTGCTTTCCACTGTGGAAACATTACCCAAATCAACCTCGAAATATAGGCCACTACTGTCATCTAAGTGCAAGAAAACCGGAAGTTCATCACCTCTAGCAACTCGATAAACATGATTTCCAAGATCTTCCACTTCAAAATCATGCATGCCTAAAAATTCTAACACACTATTTTGTTTACGTATATTGATTGTTACTTCTTTCATATTATTCCTCTTAATGTTTAGTTTTTTGTTTTATAAAGTGCTTCTTGTTCATGGTCATAATCATCTGCGGTCTCGGCCAAGATAATCAACTGATCATTTTTTTCAACCACTGTCGTCTTTGTCGGATTCAACATATGCTCTCCATTACGAATCATCCCAATCAACTGAATGCATCTGTCAGAATCAACAAACGAGTGTTGAATATCTCCCACAGTAAATCCCTCTAATTTTGTTTCAAATATATAAAATTGTCGGCCAACTAAATTACTCGTCAATTGCTTAAACATTTCATAAACACCGGGGTGCATAAATTCCTGAACAAGCAAATTATTGCTCATCTCTCCACGAGTCACAATACCGTCAGTCCCTGCACGGCGCATCATTTTATCATTCGCCTTGCCGACCTGCTCCATAATTACATTTATGGAGCGTCCAATTTCCTTCTCAATTGACTCAATGATCGTTCCAATCACAAACGTCTGCGCATCTGAATCTGAATCATTTTGATTTCTTGCTAAAACAACCACCCCTTTGCAATCTGAGACATTTGCTTTATGCAAAACGGCCTCATCCATCGGATTACCTTTTACAAATTGAATATGAGACCCATTCAGTTTGTCAGGAAGTTCTTCAAACTTATCGCTAATCAAAACAAATAGAACATCCCTATATTCTCTATTCGCTCGAAACTCATTAACTAAAGCATTCACCTTATCCTCATGTGGACAATTACATATTATCACATGTCCTTTTTCTTTTATACTCATAAGCCCTCTCCTTTTTTTTGAAATTCTTTCTAATATAAACTCTGCAAAAATTCCCAGTAAATATCCCAATAAACCAACTCCTACGATAAAACAGGGATAAGCTACAAAAAAACGTCCAATGAATGTTTGCGGATAAAAATCCCCATATCCCACCGTAGTCATCGTCACGAGGGCCCACCAAACGGAATCCATCACGGTCAGTCCTTCTTGACTCCCGCGTTCAGCATAGTAAAAAACCACACCAAAAAACAAATTTAAAACAAATGTTAAAAATAATAGCTGAAGTAATCGAGTCGCCAAATCCTCGATATAAAACAACCGTTTAAACATTTTAAAGAAATACATGACTTAAGCGTTTCCCTTTAATGAAAATATTTCAACCTGCACAGCGTTCAACGACTCTGAAAAATAAACCTCATAATCAGACCTACCCCAACGCACAACACTGATGGCTTTACCTTCAGCAACGAACTCCCAATAATAAAAATTCTCCCCGTTACTTCGGTTGCATTTTTCATAATACTGAGCCTGCCCCGATGCCTCATATTCATAATTCAACCCATCATAAGAAAACGCACCGGCTTCATTCGTATCAAACTCATCCAACTGAACTTCCGTTATAGCGATGTCAGTAAGCACACCTTTCTTTAAGGCTAATGACAAACCTCCATCATCTTGTAAATCAAGCCATAGCTTCTCCGCTCCATTCTCACACTCCAGCTCATACCATTCAGTAGAACCTTCAGAATATAAATGCTTTTCCGAAACGATACAATCAACATCAAGAAAATCCGGCCCGACCCCCTTCAAGGTTAACATTCCGCCCGATTCAATATTCTCAATAATTAAAGCTTTTGGCTTTTCATCAATCTCTGCCTTCGCCTGCTTTTTCTTTTTCGAAAGAACAACAAGCGCCACAACAGCTGCGAGAACAAACAAAAGTAATATAAGAATCGAAAAATCCATTACATCAAAATAAGTAATCCGATAAATAAGGGTGAAACATAAAAGGGGTCACGATAGCCATGATAATAATCGGGCTCATACTCTTCAATCACGACTCGTTCCACATAAGTTTCCTCATCAGAATCGTCATCATCATCCTCTCTGAGAGCTTCACTCAAAGTTGCTTCTTTATCATGAAGATCAATCATGATTTCAGCGCCCTGCTTAATGATATCCTCAATGACACTCTCTGCTGATACAGCACCTGCTTCACTATCAAAACCTAATTGATCCCAATGAATAGCATTATTACAGATTTCAACAATTTCATCCCAAACACTTCCCAGCAATAAATCAAATTGCCAACCGGCTTCATCTTTACCGAATCGGCCCTCGCTCACGAAACTCATAAATACTATTTCAATTGGATCCAGCTTCTTGTATTCCGCGACTGCGACTCTTAAGTCTTCCCAATTTTCCTGTCGAAGCAATTTAAGCCATTCATTTTCTTCTTCTATTTCAAAGTAAGATTCAAATGCAAATTCACCTACTTGCAGGTCTATTGCACAATAAATATCAAAAACGTTTAAAAATTCAGTGTAACGTCCAAGGAAACGTGTGATTAATTTACGCCCCTTCTCCGTTGGAATATATTTCTCCTTCTGATGAATTTCGATATACTCCATCATCAACAACCACTCTAGAATACTTTCCAGGTCCTTATCACCCCCTTCAAGCAATAATGAAAACGCTTTCGGCCGATTCACCATATATTCTAAAACATAAACGCCAGAAAATTGCTGCTTCTGCTCCTCAGTGATTGTA
Source organism: uncultured Opitutales bacterium (assembly GCA_963924785.1). Classification (GTDB taxonomy): domain Bacteria; phylum Verrucomicrobiota; class Verrucomicrobiia; order Opitutales; family CAJWYM01; genus CAWUTK01. Next base: position 8,728 of record CAWUTK010000096.1, on the reverse strand, counting down.
TATTCTTTCATAAAGTTAAATTATTCTTTTAAATCTTCGGCATCCCCTTTTTACCACGGAGGCACGGAGAAAAATTTATAAAACCATTCGCTTAATACCTTTTACGACAACAGGCACATTGAAATTAATTAATAAGCCAATTCGGCTTCCAGTCAGCTTCATATATGTCAGCAACTGTGCTTCATGAACTGGCAAAAGCTCTCTTACATGCTTATTTTCGACTATCACTTTTTCTTCCACTAATATATCCAATTTCAAATCATCGCCTATAGTTTCTCCTTTATACGTTAAAGGCAAACGCAGCTGTCGTTTAAAAACAATTCCTTGTATTGATAATTCCTTACATAAACTTTTCTCATATATTTCCTCATACAAACCCGGTCCCCAATATTTATGAACCTCAATTGCTGCCCCTATAATTTTCTCAGTTAACTCCTCTTCTAGCATTTAATTCCTCCGTGCCTCCGTGGTGAAAACCATTTCCCAAAACCTAATTTCTAAAAAACCGCCGTTAAGACTAAAGCGATTCCAATTGCAGAGGCCCCTTCAACGATTGCTGCTCCCCAATTCTGATCCTTGCTAATTTCTTCATCAAGCAGAGAACCCGGCAACATAACTTTATCCACCACATATCTACCTGTTAATAATAGGAAGAAGCTTATCGCTGTCCAAATTGCTAATCCAATAAAAGACTCATATTTCAAAATGTAACCGGAGAGAAGGATCGATACAGAAATCAAGCTCAAGCCAAATGCGACACCAGCGGCAACATTGTCTTTTTCAATTTCATCATGTAAATCGAATCGTGTCACTTTCTGATAAAGCACTCCAAATATAATAAATACAATCTGACTAATAACAAAATAGACACTTGTATCTAATAAGGTCACTGAGAAAGACTCAGATCCTTCACCACCTAAGCAAGCTCGGATGATCAGTGCCGACCCAACAAGACTGCCAAATTGAACAGCACCTGTTCCTACATTTTTGTCTTTAATCAATTCCTTTACATTATCAAAACGACTCAGTAACAACTTATCATTAATAATTTTAGCTATTTGCAAATAAACAATCGCGATTATTCCCCAAAGCCCTGTGTTTAATAAGTCCGCAATTAAGTCTTTTCTGACATCACCCGAACTAACCAAATCGCTTTCGCCAGCCAACAAACCAGAAATCACAATACTTAAAGCAAAAACATACCCTGCAAAAGATAGACCTACCGCCTTATTGTCTTCCTTTGTTAACTGATCATTTAGATTATAAGGGGCAACGAAGTTATTCACCGCCTTACCAATGAAGAAAATTATAATCGCTAAGAAAAAGAATACTAGCGCTTGAGGGTCGAGTAAAATCTCGATATCTTCTGTATTCAACCATGTCTCTATTAACTGTTCCATATCAATTCTCCTTTAAAATTTATTTACCTCCGAATGAACCACCACTCCGACTAAAACTACTACTTCTAACAGAAGGCTTAGAACTCCCAAATCCTCCCGATCTAATTGTTTTCGAGGGATTCCTTGATTGAAAACTCTTCTGACTCGTCGTCGGATTCTTCAATGGAGCCTTAATGCTTTTTGCCGCCTTGCCTGCATTCGGCGACTTGGCCGATGACTTCAAACTATTAGCATTACTTCCTTGGAACTTCGAATTAGCTGTTTTCTGAGAAACAGTCCTCGTATAAGAGGATCGAGATTGCGTTCCATATGAAGAATAAGAACCCGGATAACGACCATATCCCCATGGCGAATGGTAATACGAGTGAGGACTGAACATGTAGCTCAACAATAAATAATCTGTAAATCCAAAATGTGATCGATAGTAGTGATTGTGACCATAAATCTGTGAATTGCCGTGCGTTTGAACTTGTGCTTGATTATTCGCTTCTTTTTCAATTTCAATCGTCGCGATTTCTTGCTCATCTTCAGCGGCAACATCCACAGTTAAGGATAATCCACGCATCTCACCACTGCCATATTCAGTCACCTTAATATAATCAACTTTACCATCCTCATTAAGATCTAGGTTATTCACACCCTCAGACTTAGAGTTTAAGCGTTTTTCAAAATCCTCAACATCTGGACATTTAGTAGCCAACTCCCCAACCGCTTTCAAATTCAAGCCGTCAGCAGCCGAATTCAGGTTCTGAATGTTAACATTAGTCTTTCCACCATTTCCAAAAAATAATGGAATTAATACAATCACGGATACGATAATCACTATCCAGCAACATAACTTAAGGTTCTTTTCGCTCATAAAATTTCTTTAATTAATAATTGAAAGTGGAGAATTAAAAATTGTTTTTATTCAATCAAGGGACACAAATACAGTACTATTATAAGCAACGCAATTGCATAAGCTTTAATCAGAACAACATTCTTTCGCCCATTCCCCATTCTGGACTTAAATCTCTACATTGCAGATTTCCAAGCATCGAGATAATATTCAAACGCTTTCGGTGATGAGATTGTCGTTGTGTCGTTGTAAGTCGTTGCCAGAACGTCCTTACCCCATTCAGTTGAAGCCTTAATCAAAGCTGGGGTAATATATCGAGTTTTTACAAAAATTCTATCAATAGCCTCCATTTTATCAGATATAGCATCCCTTTGATAAAAATCATCACGACCCCCTATCCACCAACCCCATTCTCCAAATGCGGGGACATTATCATGATACGGCACTGCAACTAAACCAGATTTTTCAATCGTTCGCCCAATGCACAAAAATGTCTCTTTAGCATGATAAGGAGAAGTCGACTGTTGAACAAAAATCCCCTGAGGGTTCAATTTCCCTTTCATATGCTGATAAAACCGCTCACTGTACAACTTTGCCAATTCAGGCGAATTAGGGTCTGGGAAATCTAAAATTATCACATCAAAATATCCTGGAACCTGTTCTACATAATTGACCGCATCAATATTCAATACAGTTACCGTTGCCGTTTTCCCTGTAGTTCTCACAAAACGATCGCTTTGATCCACTTCATAAATGTCTTCAACCTCACCTTCCACAAGTGCTCCATTTTCGACATACTTTACGCGACTATCAGACAAGCTATATTCATTTAAAGGCGCGAAATACTGATTCTCCTTCGCAAGGCGTGTCATTTCAGGGTCAATGTCAACAAGGGTAACCTCTTCAACATCTTTATACTTCAAAACCTCTCTCATCGCAAGTCCATCACCTCCACCGAGAATCAAAACCTTATTGCGGCGAGGAGCAATCGCCATGGCCGGATGAACCAAGTTCTCATGATAAATATGTTCAGTGAAACTGTTAAACTGCAAATGGCCATTAATATAACAAAACACTTCACCTCTCGATGATTCAGTTAAGATTATATGTTGGAATTTCGTAGTTTCAGACAAAATTATTCTGTCTGCGTATAGATATTGTTCAGCGAAAAGCGTCCAATCCTTTGCTTGTGTATAACCCAAAATCAACGCAATAAGACCACTAATAATAAAAATCCATAATTTAAATGTCGCATGGATCAACGATCGAAAATAAAACGCTGTAAAAGCCGCTGTAATCAACGTCGCAATACCCAGTACAAAAGCGGACTCAATCAAAGTGAAGTAACGAGGGAGGAAAAAAATCCATAAAAGGGCTCCGCAAAGAGAACCGATATAATCCATCTTCAAAATGCTCCCAAGATTGATTCCTAAATCCTTAGTATAAGCTTGATTGATTCGAGCGATCAAAGGAATTTCAAATCCAATAATCATACCGACCGAACCGATAAGCCCATATTGAATTATCGCAAAATTTTCAGGAGAATGGCCATAGGTATAAAGCATAATCAATGCCCCAAAGCCACCCAATAAGCCCAATAAAACCTCAACGAATACCAACTTATCAGCCAAGCCATCATCATTAAATCGCTTCTGTAAATCAGATCCAATTCCCATAAAAAACATCATTACTCCAATAATAATCGCCCATTGCTGAGTCGAGTTTCCTAGCACATCCGATGATATTTTACTAAAGGTATACTCATAGGCCAATCCACAGCCACCCATGATAAATATCGTAACACCGAGAACAATACTCGCATTTCGATTCTCCTGCTTCTTTTCTGACTTCTGTATCATTTCTTAATTTCTTTTAAAAATAAATCCAAAGGCAATTCCAAATACTCCGCCTAGTAAGTGCCCCAACTGCGACACATTATCACTATCCATCAAATTAAGTATTTCCTGACCTAAATATACTAAGGCAACCAATATCAATGTTACAGGAATTTCGCCATCCCGGCACCCGGTGATAGAAACAAGCATAATGAACATAAACACTATCCCGCTCGCTCCCATAACGGACCCACCTGGAAGGAGTCCCATCACAACCCCAGAAAGAGCAGCCGTCAAAACCAACATTAGGGCTAAATTCCCACTTCCATATTTTTCTTCCAAAATAGGTCCAAGCAGCAAAAGAAACATTAGATTCCCGAATAAATGCGTGAAATCGGCATGAGCAAATGGATATGTCAGCAATGTTGCCAACTTCAAAGGATTCAAAACACTAAAGCCATCAAAGGATAGTATATAATTCAACGGAATGGATAAGCTGCTAACAATACTCACGATAAATGCGATTAAACAAAATCCCAATACCACCGGTGCATTAAATGTTAATTTCAAACCCATATCTATAATCTTTTCTCGCTAGCCATTTACTTATGTCGCTATAAGATAACTAATTATAGATGAATTTTGCACGCTTATTCCAAAAAATAAAATCATTGTACCGGTCTGATACCATCCATGAATAAAACTTGGCTAATTTCTCGCCCAGTAGACCTCTGCTGCCTATTCCTCCCAGTATGGGTTTGCTGGGTTATTTGCTTCTTTATCCCTGAAGACCTATTAAGCAATTCCATACCCCTTTGGATATGGGTGATATTTATCCTGAGCTTTGATGTTAGCCATGTCTGGAGCACACTTTTTCGAACATATTTTGATAAAGAAGAATTACATAACCATCGATCCCTACTCCTATGGACACCCTTCATATGCCTCACACTTGGTTTTAGCATTGCAAGTTACTCGACTGATCTATTTTGGCGTATTCTTGCTTACCTCGCAGTCTTCCACTTCATAAAACAACAATTCGGATTTCTATCCCTTTATAAAACACGCTTTAAATTCAATCCAAAGAAATACTTCAGTGACAAATGGGTAATTTACCTATCAATGCTCTACCCTATTATATTTTGGCACCTCACAGAAGATCGCAACTTCGAATGGTTCTCGGAAAATGATTTTATTCTACCCTCAGAGTTAGGCATCCCAATACATAACATTTCAAATATTCTATCCGTCTTTAATTGGCTCTATTGGCTCATTATTACGGCATGGCTCATTGAGGAAACATATATCCATTTGATCAACAAATGCACCCTTCCTATAGGAAAAATCCTTTGGCTATTATCAACTGCTATAAACTGGTATTTAGGCATCGTTTATTTTAACTCAGATCTAGTATTTTCGATAACAAATGTCGTCGCCCACGGAATCCCTTACATCGTGCTAGTAATTTTCTATATTAACAAAAAAGATGCCTTAGCAAATCCTACCAAAAAGAAACAAGAGGGGATTTCATTTGTGCCTAAAATAGCTGGGATCGTTTTCGCCATTTGGCTCTTTGCCTTTGGTGAAGAATACTTTTGGGATATGTTAATTTACAGAGAAAAAAGTGCCTTTTTTGAACACCTAATGTCATACCCCTTAAACGCATTAAGCAACCCACACCTACAAGCACTAGGCATCGCCATCCTCACAATCCCTCAAACAACCCACTATGTCCTCGACGGATTTATCTGGAAAAATGATACGAAAAACCCTTACATGAAAAAGATCTTTAAATCCTAGCCCATTTTGAAACAGAGCGTATTATCAAATCACTATGACACTTTAACTAACAGCCTAAAGCCTAATCCCCTAAAAAATGAACCGACGTAAATTCATAAAACTCAGTGCCAGCGCAGCCATCCCGCTTTACCTATCTTCCTGCCACAAAAAAACTGCTCCCCCCAAATACGACATTGAAATCCACAGTGATATAAAAGCAGGGCATCTGGTTTTTGAAAGCGAATCCTTTAAGCTCTCTGAAACACTCACTACTGAAACACTTATTGTTGGCGGAGGAATCTCAGGACTCTCAGCCGCCAACCAACTCCAGTCTAAAGATTTTTTGTTATGTGAGCTATCAGACCGACTAGGAGGATCCTCTGCGAGCCACGAATTCAACAATACCACATTCACTCAAGGCGCCCACTATGAACTCGCCTACCCCCAAAACTATGGAGAAAACGGCCTCAGCTTCTTAGAAAAACTCAACATCATTCACTGGAATCCCTCTAGCCAACTATGGGAGTTCAATGACAAACAATACCTCATTAATGAGAGTAACGAAAGCCGTTGTATGATTGATGGAGAGTTTAGAAAAGACGCCCTACCAGCCATACCCTTAACAAAAAAATTCTATCAACACCTCAAGCAATATTCCGGCAAGATGCCAATGCCGTCATCGCAAATCCACCCAACATTTCACAAGCTAAACAATATCACTTTCACTGATTACCTGAAAAACTTCCTATCGCTGACTCACGAATTCATCCAAGGCCTAGACTACCACATGATGGATGACTACGGAGCGAAAGCTAACCAAGTTTCTGCACTCGCCGGAATCCATTACTACAAGTGCCGCCCCTACGATGAACAGCCCATTCCTTTATTCTCACCTCCAGAAGGCAATGCTTATTTCACCAAAAAATTCTCCAACGCACTTCCCGTTGAAGCCATCTTAACCCAACATCTAGTCAAACGCATTAAGGCGATAAAAGGAGGCTTTGAAACAGAAATCATCGATGTCGAAAATCGCTCCATTAAAAAAGTCACTTCTAAAAAAGTCATCTACGCTGGTCAAAAACATGCATTAAAATACATTTACCCAGAAGATAGAGACCTATTTGCCAACAACATTTATGCCCCATGGATAACCATGAATTTCGTAATTGATCCTAATTTCAATCCAAGTGGTTTTTGGCAAAATGAAATGATCACCGATCAAAAATCCTTCCTCGGTTTCGTCGATTCAAACGCACAATATTCGACACCAGATACATCTAGAATCCTAACCCTATACTACTGTTTTCCCCCAAAGGACAGGAATCTACTCGCCAACATCGAAACCACTTCTTCTAAAATCATAACCCAAGCAATCAATCATTTAGAATCCTATTTCAACAGGGATCTTAAACCTTTAATTCAAAAAGTATTTATCAACGCAATGGGCCACGCAATGCCAATCCCGATTCCCAACTACCTACTAAACGATAAAAACAAAACCCGTTCCAACCCTAACTTAGTCTACGCAGGAGTCGATAACAGCCGACTCCCCCTCCTATTCGAAGCCATTGACTCCGGGATAGTCGCAGCTAATTTGATTAATTTATAATAATGAACATACGCATCGTTCCTCTAGCTCTAACTACCCGAAAGTATATCCCTAATATTCTTTGAAAATATCTCATACACCAAGCCTCTCCTTTCAGCAAAGTCACAAAGTATTTTACGTTTTTTATTAACGATTTCATATCGAAAAATAATTCGATAACCCCTATATCGTAATCGCAAACACCTATCCAATTCTTTCTCCAGAGGCTTAATATCACCTTCTTCTTTTGACAACCCCTTCAACGCAGATCTCAAACCTTTTCTTGGAACAGGTGCTTGAGACATGACGAAATCGAAAACCTGATCAGAAAGTTCAACTTTCATTAATCTAAACTATCAAGAGAATGATATTTCAACTTACCCGCTTTTGCCAATTGGAGAGTTTGAAGAGCTTCTGGATTTGTCAAAATTTCCATCGTTTCAAGAATACCCTCCATCCGATCCTTAGATATCAAATAAGCAACCGTCTCATCATGGCGAGTAATCGCAATAGGCTCCAACTGAACTTCTTTTAATAACTTTGGGAGCTGCGATTGTGTCGCCGTCACACTATACGTAGATTTCATAATTAAAATATATATAATAATGCAAAAATGTCAACAACCTCAATTCATGATTATAGTCACACTTTTGCTTTCGAAAGGTCCAACAAGGTTACACCCCAAGGTCTAGCTGATGCATGAAAAGAAGAATAGCCAGTCATCTATCCTCTACGCCGGCATCAATATCGGTGATACAATAACAATTCATAGTAAAACTTAAAAAACAACAATCCGAGATACCTCTTAAGTTTCTCGAATTGATCATTCAACAAACATTAAACGATCCTAGCCATTTCATAAAATGCAGCTGGAACTGCTTCTTTTAATTTCCATGTCATAGATATAGGACGATTATTCTCATATGAGATAAGATCTGAAGCTGGCCCTAAATATAAAAATGGAGAAGTCTCGCCACAAGGAGTCTTCTTGTTAATTCTGGCAAAAAACAAGATGGTATAGCCTCTTTCTTTAAAATGAATGTAATTTTGACCAGGCCCACTTAACTGAGTTGTGCTTGCTTGAGTTTCCCAGTGTAGGTGTGTTCGATTTATTAAATAATCCTTATATCGAGTTGTTGGGGCAAAATCCTTTTCTTCTTTTCTAAAAGTAACTAAATGTAAATAGTGCTTATGCTCCTTAATGGGTATCACGCCTGTCCCAGTAGGACCTGATTTTTCTAAGTTAGCCAATCCAAACATCGCATTAATTTCGCGGAGCCCATATTCT
>CAWUTK010000095.1:0-10244 GCA_963924785.1 uncultured Opitutales bacterium | reverse complement strand
CCAAACAATTGCTCATAGTTAAGTCCAACAACTGGCAGTTCATCTGGAATATAGGGGTTCATCGTTATGATTTGTGTGTTTATTGCTCCAAATACAATTCAGAAACAACCAATGAAGCAATGAAATTTACTTTTTTCAATTCCATTAAAAGCCAAAGCTTGAATCATTCGAACAAGCTGATCCAACGAGTATTTTAAATTCATTCTAATATTCTTTTAAACTGATGCGATCTTTCATAATTTAATTATATCAAATGAAACAGGACATTTACGGCCCAATCACATGTAATTCTCGCCATGGAACTACTGTGCAGTCACTTCTTTTCTGAAGAACGTCGCCTCCATAAACAATTGCATTTGAGGCATTTTTTTGTGTCCAAGTCTTATTTAGAACACCAAACGATTTAAACCAATTACTTGAAACGGTTTTACCTGATTTGATTTCAATAGGAATATATTCAGAACCATTTGGGTAAAGTAAATCAATTTCATTTCCTGTTCGATCTCTAAAAAAACATAAGCGGTTATCTTTGCCCTTGTTGTACCGTCTTTTCAAGAACTCTGTGATTATCATATTTTCAAAAAAGCCTCCTTTAAGAGGATGGTTTTTCAATTGCGAAACTTCTTCTATTCCGCATAAATAGACGGCCAGTCCCACATCATAAAAATACAACTTTGGACTTTTTATAAGCCTCTTGCTCACATTCGCAAACCATGGAGGCAGTCGATAAACAATAAAACTCGCCTCTAAAATGCTAATCCATTCTCTTGCTGTCGTAGCAGAAATCCCCGCGTCATTTGCCAGTGATGTTAGATTTAACAATTGTCCGACTCGACCCGCGCATAGTCTAACAAAAGACTCAAAAGCCATCAGATCATGCACCCTTAACAAATTCCGTATGTCCCTCTCAACATACGTTTGAAAATAATCACGCATCACATTATAGGGATTCATTTTTTGGCTATGAACTCGCGGATAAAAACTATAGCGCAACATATCATCCAGATCCATACGTTTACTCTTCTCGGGTAATTCCTCAAAACTCAGAGGCAATAATGTCAATATAGCCGTCCGGCCTGCCAATGATTGCGAGATATTTTGCATTAATAAAAAATGTTGAGAACCTGTTAAAATAAAACGTCCCACTCTAGAGTCATTATCTACATTCTCCTGTAAATACGACAAAAGGTCCGGGGTTCGTTGAATTTCATCCAAAATAGCACCCTCAGGAATATCTGCCAAAAAACCACGAGGATCTTCTACTGCATAAGCTCTCGTATCGGGATTTTCCAAAGAATAATACGCCTTTTTAGGAAAAGCCAATTTAGCTAACGTAGTTTTCCCAGATTGCCTAGGCCCAACAATCGTAACAATAGGATACTCCTTCGCCGATGCTAAGACTTCACTTTTTAATATTCGATCAATCATACTCAACAAACTAACTCCCTTTTCATGCTAATTCAATAAAAAAACGCGGATTAGCATATTTGCAATCAGCCTCGATCTAACCCGAATTAGCTCAAAAACAAACATTTGACTCATCCCCACAACCATGTATATTCAAAAGACTAGTTATGGATTTACATGGTTACGTAAATAGGGAGTTAGAGAACGAAGTAGGAAAAGCGTTGAGTGCTTCGCCTGCTGTTGCGGTGCTCGGTCCTCGTCAATGTGGGAAGTCAACCCTTGCATCCAAAATCATTGAAGAAAAGAAAGGTATCTATCTCGATCTTCAAGATAGAGCCGATCTGAATAAATTAAATGAACCCGAACTGTTTTTCGAGCAACATCGAAATGAATTAGTCTGCTTAGATGAGGTGCAATTAGCTCCTCATTTATTTTCTTATTTACGTTCAGAAATTGATAAAAAAAGAAAAGCCGGACGGTTTTTATTATTAGGATCAGCCAGTCGGGATCTAATTCAAAAATCAACAGAAACATTAGCAGGTAGGATCCGTTTTCTTAATTTAACTCCTTTTTTGAAGAGCGAAATTATAAACGAAACCACTTGGCAGAATTATTGGCTGCGAGGAGGCTTTCCTGAAAGTATTTTTTCCATAAATGATGAAGATAGTTTTCATTGGAAAATTAATTTTATTCGAACTTTTTTAGAAAGAGATATTCCTCAACTAGGATACAGTATTCCTGTGCCTATCATGACAAAATTATGGACGCTACTATCTCACCTTCATGGTCAAATAATGAACTACAATAAATTAGCAGAGGCGGCTAATATCTCCGTTCCAACTCTCAAAAAATATTTAGCATTATTAGAGCAAACTTACATGATTAGGACCTTAACTCCTTATTCAAGTAATCTCAAAAAAAGAATGGTTAAATCTCCCAAAGTATATATTCGAGATAGCGGTATTCTTCATACATTACAAAACATCGAAACTTATGATGATTTATTAGCGAATCCTATTATAGGCTCCTCCTGGGAAGGACATTGTATTGAAAACATTATAATGGAAAATCCAAAATGGAACGCTAGTTTTGCTCGGTCCTCCAACGGCGCGGAGGTAGACTTGATTTTAGAGCGAGCAGGAAAAATAAAATTATTCGAATTCAAAACATCAAAAGAACCGAAACTATCTCGAGGATTTTATGAATTCTTTAATACTCTAAATCCATTGAGTGCTGAAATAATAGCTCCTGTAGATGAACCCTATCAAATTAAGAAAGGAATCTGGGTAAGAAATGTATAGTTCCCAGCCTCTTACTCCGCCAACTTCAAGTATTCTTGTGCAACAACGTTCCAGTTACGAGCATAAGGGTCGCCTGTATTTCCTTCTTTTAAAAGTTTGGCTGCCGTCGCGCTCCAATTTTCAAGATCATCGTTTAGTGACATAACCTTTCCGCGCCCTTGGGTGACTTCACTTTTGGCTCCGCAGTTATCTGAGATTAAAACAGGCACTCCTGCAGTGAGTGCTTCGGTAATTATCATTCCAAAAGGTTCAGCTTTTGCTGGATGGATAAGGAGGTCCAGTTGATTAAACAGTGCGAGTCGATTCTCAACATAACCCCAGGTTTTAATGTTCAATGATTTTTTATATGGCTCAACCAAAGAAAAAATTGCTTTCTCATCTGCACCAATAATCCAGAATTCCAACTCTGAACAAGTTTTAGAAAGTTCTTGAAAAACATCTAATGCGAAAATTAAGCCCTTACGCTTCCACTCTTTTCCCACAAAACCAATTACTTTATTGTCACCTTCAGCTTTTTCAATTTTCGCTAAACCCTGAGGGTCTACTCCAGGAACAATTGGATCTGTTAATTGAATACCTTCATCTGTGTAAAACTTTTCTAACATCGATTTAATGTGAACCGAAACAGGAATAACGGTACATGTTTCACTCCAGCAAACTTGGTTTTGCTCCAATCTAACATTCATAAAATGGCGCAATGATAATTTTTTCCAAAAGGGCTTTTCTCGAGTTGTGGCAAATGGCGGACCATGAAAAGTTGCAAAATCGTGACAACTTGTTCTTTCATGAGAAAAAATTGTCCATTTTTTTTCAGTATCTAATTTACGGATTTCATCAATTTTTTCAGAACAACGATTAGAAAATAAAACCGCTTGTAACCAACGTGGTTTTTTCAATTTCCCGTGAAACTCATAAATCTCAATATTTTCAGAATTTTCATCACAGTGGTTCTGATTGCAGATTACTATCACAGAGTGACCCATTTCCGCCATTGCTCGGGTCACATTCCAAACATAGCCTTCCATCCCACCAACAGGACCATAATCTCTAACCAACTGAATTATATTCATTTAAAAATCATCCAGACGATAAAAGCATAATTATTTAATCTCACCACTCTTATCTAGCCGATTCAATTCAGATAGCTTTAAATACTTATAAAATGTCCCTTCTGCATTAGTTAATGCAATTACAAAACCAATTCCCCCATCCAAAATGCCTAAACGAAGGAAATAAAACCGAATAAACGTCCAAAGCGATCTTAAACAAGCAGTTAAAATTGATGATTTACGACCCTTGCGCTTAAGCTTTTCGGCACTCAAACCCGAATATCGGTCACATTTATATATAACCTCGGACAAATCTAAAAAGGGTTCCTGCCACATCGGACACTTTAATTCTCCCAATTCACCTTTTAACCTATATCCCTCATGAACAAGATCTTCTGGAGGATAATCCATTTTATCTCTTTTAAACAATTGAGGTTGACGGTAATTGGGGTACCAACCGCCATAGCGAATCCATTTGCCCATAAAGTAATTCTTTCGAGGGACTAAATAAGCATCTTTTGCATTAGGATTTTTGATTGTTTCCAAAATTTCATTTTTCGACTCAATTGTGCAACGTTCATCACTATCAACACTTAACACCCACTGGTGAGTCGTTGCTGCGACTCCAGAATTTCTCAATTTCCCAAATCCTTCGAATTTAACTTGAGCAACCTTCACTCCCATTTCTTCAGCAATTTTTGCGGTATCATCCTCACTATAAGAATCGACAACAACAATCTCATCTGCCCACAAAACAGATTGGATTGCTTCACGAATCTTTTTTTCGGAATTATAAGCTAGTATAAATACAGACAGTTTTGGACTTTCCATGCGTGTAATCAGTTGACAAGGGGGGAAATCTTTAACTTAATCTCCCGTTCTAAAAATTTATAACAAATAACAACGCAAGATATAAAAAAAGGCAAATAGATGGCAACCAGAATCAGATTACAACGCCACGGTTCAACGCACACTCCCATTTACAGAATGGTAGTTGCAGAATCAACTTCTCCTCGCGACGGGAGATTCATTGAAGTTCTCGGAACGTATAATCCACACGCAAATAAAGCAGAAGACGAAGTCAATGTTAAGATTGATAGAGTTGACCACTGGATATCTGTAGGATCAAAACCTAGCGATACAGCAAAGACACTTATCAAGAAAGCTCGAAACGCTAAACCTGCAGAAGCAGTTGAAGTTGCACCTGCAGAAACGGTTAAAGTTGCTGAACCAGTTGAAGCGGCAGAACGGGTTGACGCGGCTTAGAGAACTATTGTTACTTTATAGTACAATAAAACTCCTGAATTGAAATAGAATTGTTTAACAATGGAAGACTCATCGAAAATAAGGTTCGATATCCTAACATTGTTTCCGGATATGCTAACAAGCTACTTTTCGGAAAGCATGCTCAAACGTGCCATCTCAAACAATCTAATTGAAGTTCACACGCACAACATCAGAGATTGGGCCGAAGAACCCCATTACATTACGGATGATAGGCCTTTTGGCGGCGGCGCAGGAATGGTTCTGAAACCAGAACCTGTTTTCTCTGCAATAGATGAGTTGAAAACCGCTGAGACGAAAGTAGTGTACTTATCCCCTGATGGAGAAGCCTTAAACAGCCCTCTCGCGAAAGATCTGTCGAAGAACAAACACTTGATTTTCTTAAGTGGACACTACGAAGGGATCGATCAAAGAATCAGGGACGAAGTTGTGGATCTAGAAGTGAGTATAGGAGACTATATCCTAACAAACGGCACCATAGCCGCAGCGGTCCTAGTTGACTGTATTAGCCGCTTCATCCCAGGAGTTTTAGGCGAACAAAAGTCTCTTGAACAAGATTCCTTCAATGACAACACATTAGGAATTCCGCAATACACAAGACCTGCAAATTTCAATGGCCTTCCAGTGCCAGATGTTTTACTTTCCGGCAATCATGCCCATATCGAATCTTGGAGAAAGGAACAACGTTTAGTTAAAACACAAGAACGTCGACCTGAATTATTAGCTATTTAAAAACGAAATATTATAAATCAAAATAAAAAAGTACAATGCAAGCATTACTAAAAGAACTCACTTCATCTCAAATTAAAGAAGGTCGCGATAACTTTAAAGTCGGCGACGGCGTTCGCGTACACACTAAAGTTCGTGAAGGTGAAAAAGAAAGAATTCAGATCTTTAACGGTATCGTAATTAGCCGTAGAGGTTCTGGCGTCCATGAAGCTTTCACTGTTAGACGTATTGCTTCTGGTGTAGGTGTAGAAAAAGTATTTCCTGTTCACTCTCCAAACATCGAAAAAGTTGAAGTTGATCGCGAAAGTGTAACAATGAAAGCTAGAATGTATTACCTTCGCGACAGAATTGGTAAACAAGCTAACAAAGTTAAAGAAAAACGTCTTCAAGAAAGAGTACGTAAGTAACGCTTTTTTTTTAAACATTTTTTCGGCTTATCGTTGAAGTAAATAAATAACAATATGAGTGAACCTCAAGATAAACCGAACGCTACCGATAGTGTAGATTTAAGTTCATTACAAGGACTAGACTTTGGTCCTTCGTGGGAAGCAAGGAAAAATCCTACAAGCAACAAAAGCTTTAGCAGTCCGTCCAGCGGAGGGAAAAGTTTCTCTGGCAATCGTGATCGCAAACCTAGAAATGATTCTAAAGGTGGTGATCGACGCCCTCGCAGAGATCAAAAAGCAGCGCCTTATCGACCAACGGTTGATGTGTTTTTTACAGCGGAAGAAACTGCATTCAGAGCACTTTGTAAAACATTTAAAGGCAATTGCAGAACTTACGAGTTGTTCGAAATTTCAAAAGTTATTCTAGAAAAACCAGAAAGGTTCCTAGTACACGTTCGAAATTTGAAGGGTAAAGATGATACAAAAGGGAAACCTATCTTCATCAGCCTAAAAAGCAAACTACCCTTCTTGACGAAAGAAGATGGCATTGCATATACCATCAACAACAACCTTGAAGATTTCTTTGTCAAAGAAGAAAAAGAAATAGATGCACCAAAAGGTGAATTCAAATTCGTGAATCGGTGCGGAATCACTAAAAAATTATTGGGCCCTCCAAATTACCACTTATACTCTCAAATTGTCCAAGAGCATCAGGCAGTAAATTTAGGTAATGTTTCAAAACATAAATTTGAAAGTAGTATAGAGAAAGTTGAAGAAGCTGAAGTCATCCAAGAATGGGTTGATTCAATGACAAAAACGACTCTTTACGTTCTTAAAGACCGAAAAGAGAATGACCCTGAAAGCTTTAAATCGCTAGAACAGATCAAACAATTTCTTACAAATACTAAATTAAATTCTATTTTAAAAGAAGTCGATTCAACTAAATTTCCTGCAACAAACGTTGAACAACTTCCAGAAGGAGAAATTAAGAAATCTATTCTCCACGAAATTGATTACCAAAAACGTTTCCCGCTTAACACTGCCAATGGTTTACGTGGCCGACTTAAAAGAATAAACTTCACTGTTTATAAAAAAGGTTCCCAAGGTGTCTCTTATGTCTGTGCTGTAAAAAGACAGCCAAGAACCCTTGAAAGTAATTTTTCAGAAAGCATACAGCAGCTCATTGATTTCATAGAATCAAATCCTCGTATCCATATTTCTGATATTCCCGAAAAATACCTTAAGATTGAATTACCTAAAAGTGATGAATCTTCAGAAACTGATCAAAAGAAACTTTCAACGGAAGAAGAGACTAAAGTAAATCAGCTTAAAATTGAATTACACTGGCTAGTTTCAGAGGGCCATGTTACCGAATATGGTAATGGTGAACTTTATATTTCTCCTGTAGATAAAACGGCTAAACCAAAGAAAAAAGCAAAAGTTGAACACACTTCAGCTAAAGTAGAAAAATCCAAAGACGACAAAACAAAAACTGTCGAAGCGGATCCAATCGTTGAAGAAAAAGTCGCGACTGCTACAGAAGTAGCTGTAGAAGAAGTCAGATCAACAGACACACCCTCCGATGCGTCAAGTAAAGAAGAAACCGAAACTTCAAAAGAAGAAAGTGTTTCCACTAAAGTAGAAGAATCCAAAGACGACAAAGCAAAAAATGTCGAAGCGGATCCGGTCGTTGAAGAAAAAGGAGCGACTGCTACAGAAGTCGCTGTAGAAGAAGTCAGCTCGGCTGAAACGCCTTCCGACATTTCAAGTAAAGAAGAAATCGAGACTTCAACAGAAGAAAGCGTTTCATAAAACGTTAAAAGATTTAGGGTTTGAATAATATTGTTATTCGATCCGGCGGCCTAGGGGATTTCATTCTCACGCTTCCTCTTTTAAAAGAACTTAGTGAACAAAAAAGCTCACTAACACTGATTACTCGCAAGGACTACTATGATCTCATTTGCCAAGAGTTCGACATTGATACATTTATAAATATTGATAGCTCTATTTTCTCAAGTTTTTTTACAAGCTCTCCCAAGAAAAGCCTTTACCCAATCTTTGAAAATTCCACGATCTACTCTTTCATTGGCCCCACGGATTCAGAGTTAAACCAAACGCTTAATACGCTTAAAGTAAAGCGATACATAGATCTCCCCTCACGCCCCACAGCGGAACCCCATATTGTTGAGCAAATATTCACTGTTGCTGAAATTGCCTCAGTCCACCGTTGGAAAGAACGATCTTACTTGAAGTCAAATAATCTAAAAGGGAAAAGTCTTTGGCTTCATCCTGGAAGCGGCCATTCATCAAAGAATGCTCCATCTGCTTTCTTTATTGAACAAGCAAACGACTGGCTTAAAAAAAGCCAAGAGTCGGTGATAATATCTTTTGGGGAAGCAGATCAAGAATTAGAAACCATTTTAAAAAATACGTTGAAGAGGGACCGTTACCATTTCATCCATCCGCAGGATCTTTGCGAACTAAAACAATTACTAATTCTGCATGCCGGTAAATTCATCAGTAATGACACAGGCCCCTCTCACCTCTCCGCATCTCTGGGCATTCCCACAACCGTTATCTTTAAAGAAACAAACCCAAACATATGGGAACCATTGGGAGAACAGGTATCTTCCGCTGCTATAGGCACAAAAAAGCCCACTTGAAAACCAAGTGGGCTTTTTAAAAATATCAAACTAAATTTAAACTAATGCTTTTAAGCCAGCACCTGCTTTAAATTTAACTGTCTTAGCAGCTTTAATCTTAAGCTTTTCACCAGTTTGTGGATTTTGTCCAGTTCTTGCAGAACGAACACCTACAGACCAAGTACCAAAGCCGATCAATTGAAGAGCAGCAACAGTATTGCCTTCTTTAATTTTAACTTCTTTACCAGCTTTTTTAACAGCTGCTTTAATTGAGTCAACAACAGCATTTACTGCTTTTTCTGCACATGCTTTTGAGCAATCATCACCGATTTCTTTTTGTACAGCTTCAACTAATTCTTGTTTATTCATATCTTTATTTTATTGGGTTAAACGTTAATTTGAAGTTAAGGTTGCAGTTCCAATGGGGTTAAGCAAACGAAATCTATTTTATTTTCAATTATTATTAACCTAGTTGTGCCTGACTTTTTTTAAAGGCATTCAAAATTTTAACGTAAATTAAAAAAATTATTGCAGGGAAACCATCCATTATTTATATATCAGACCGTATATTTTAATTCCCGATATTTCATTTATCCAATGAAAAGACTTTATGACAATATACAAAGTGGTATTAGATTTTAACGTCATTTTCATCTGTGCAACTTAGAACCAAAATGACAAAACAGTAAAAAATAGAAAAATGGAAATATACATAGGAAATCTTGCATACGATATCGATGCAAGCCAACTAGAAGAAGTCTTCTCTGAATACGGTGAAGTCACTGAATCTAAACTGATTATAAACCATGACACAGGCAGATCTAAGGGATTTGGCTTTATTACAATGACTAATGATTCAGAAGCAAATACTGCGATTGAAACATTAGATGGGGCCGAAATCAATGGACGCCCAGTAAAGGTGAATGAAGCACGCGCTAAATAAGCCTATCAAAGAGGGTTCTCCTGTAAACTTTTGTTGAACCAAAAAACAAAAAGGCCCTTGTGAAAGCAAGGGCCTTTTTTGTCAAAATTTTACGAATAAAAACTAAAACACTTCAGCTAATTTCAACCCATTTTCAATGCAATCCCCTACTGCAACCCCTTTATGGTAGCTGCCAGTAAAATGTAATCCACGGTTATTTTTAGTTAAATCTTCAATTAAATCTACATACTTCTCGTAACCCAAAGTGTATTGAGGGATAGCAGTAGTCCAACTGAATGACTTAAAAAAGTCCGGTTTACCCATCGCACCAATAATTTCCCCTAATTCTTTAATCAACAATTCCTTCAATTCATCCTCTGGCAACGCACTCAACTCTGGTTGGCGATCACCGCCAATAAAGCAGCTTAGCAGCACAGTGCCTTCCGGAGCCCTACCTTCAAACAACGTTGACGTAAAAATACAACCAAGTATCCGACGTTGCTCTTTTTCAGGAACAAGAAAGC
>CAWUTK010000094.1:0-10195 GCA_963924785.1 uncultured Opitutales bacterium | reverse complement strand
AGTAAACGAGTCCTCCCATGCTCGTTGTTTTTTCTTCTTTTGACCACGCTACTTTCACTTTTCCCGATGGCGTAGAAATCGATTTTTTTACACTTTTATTTGAAATATTGACCTTTAATTTATTTTCGCCATTTTGGCGAGCGAGCATGATCTTGGTTTTGATTTGCATCTCCGCTTATATCAATTATTTGCGGCAATATCATGCTTTATTTTCCCTTTCTACTGCCGTTTTTAGGTTAATGATACCGCATTGAAGGATTCGAATAGTTGGACGCGGGAATCTGCCTCCAATCCATAGTGTTATTATTGAAATCAAAAGGTTATTCCACGTGCCCATTAGCTTCTATTGATAAATCCCAATGTAAAACAATGCTCGCTCTCGAATCACATTATGAACCCATGATAGAAATTGCTATCGGCATAAATTCTGAAATCGCAAAAACCGTTGAAATGAAATGAAAGAAGGCAATGTCGGATACTACCGAAATGAATCAGACGAACACTGCGTCCCCAAAAGGGAACTATCAGAAGTTCTATTAGGCGTAGCCTAAGCCCCATTATTAAAAATGGAGCCGACTGTCAGAGTCGAACTGACGACCGTCCGCTTACAAGGCGGGTGCTCTACCAACTGAGCTAAGTCGGCTACTTTTCCCCTAAAAGAAAACAGAAAAAGTATGCACTAATCACCAAAAAGCAAGAAGAAATATAAAAACAAATAATTATCCTGGCAAATTATTTGTTGACAAGTTTGTTATTTGGTGTTGTTTGATGGGATGAGATTAAGAGTATTGGGAGAGGGGAGTTATCATTGTATGTGCAGAATTGTTGGGGGACAGATGCTGCTGGGTAAGATGGAGAAGGAGGTTTTTCGGAAGCAGATGTGGGTGATGGCGGAGTTTTGTGGGTTGGAGGTATTGACTTATTGTGTGATGGGGAATCACTTCCACATTTTGTTGAGGGTGCCGAGTGTCGAAGATCGTGAGGAGAGTGATGTGGTGTTGTTGAGTCGGGTCGAAGGGCTTTATGGTAGGGATAGTGTTTATTATGGTTTTGTGGAATCAGTGTTTAATGAAAAAGACAGTGTTCGGGCTCGAGAGTTGCGGGAGCAGTTGCTGGCGCGGATGTATGATATGTCGGTTTTCATGAAGGAGCTGAAACAGAGGTTTTCTATTTGGTATAACAAGAGTCATGGACGTTATGGGACGTTGTGGGCGGATCGTTTTAAGAGTGTTCTTGTTGAAAATAAACGTTTTTCCTTAGAAACGGTGGCTGCGTATATTGATTTGAATCCGTTGAGGGCTGGATTGGTTGATGACCCTAAGGATTATCGTTATAGTGGTTATGGGGAGGCGATGGGTGGTTCGACTTTAGCTAGAAAAGGTATTGAGGGTTGTGTTTGTGAGGCGGGCTGGTCTAAGACTGTTGAGTGCTATCGACAACTTTTGTTTGGTAAAGGGGGAGTTGTTCAGAAGGAGGGACAAAATATGATCGATGCAGAAAGGGTTAGATCCGTTTTGGAAAACGGAGGGAAGGTTTCGCGTGCAGAAGCTCTTCGTTGCAGAATGCGTTATTTTTCTGATGGCTTGATTATCGGTGGAGAGAATTTTATTGCTGGTGTACTGAATGCGAATGAGCGGACTTTGGGACAGAAGGCAAAACTTAAGGGGAAGGTTTTAGGCGATAATGATTGGGGCGGCTTGATGTCATACCGAGATTTGAAAAAGAATGTTTTTAGTTAAATTGCCTCATTGTAGATTTATTGGGTTAGGGTAGTTGGGATACTCTCATATAGTGAGCTGTGAGGTTGTTTCATAAAAAATTTGTCTTCTTGTAAATAAATGAAATGATCCTCCATTATGGAAAATGAAGTATTTAGTGGAGTTTTTAAGCGTGAAGCGAAAACAATAGGAAAGGGAAGTGTTCGAGTTCGTTTACCCAACTGTTGGTGCAATAAAGGTATTCGTGAGAAATACGAAGTGAATATTTGCCAAGATGATTTGGTTATTATGAAACGAACAAAAGCATTTCAAGAAGCTAAGCCTTCTGATGAGAGTGATAGCGTTTCAATTATAACGGTCGATAAACAGTTTCGAGTAGCTTTACCAGTTGTGCAAAGTCAGGTTTTGAATCCAGACGTTTTAAAAGATGTTTTACTCGTGGGGATAGGCGAGAGCTTTTTGATTGGAGAATTTTCTTTAATTCAAGAAAAGCTAAAGGCCATGAATCATGAAAAAGACCAAGTTTTGACGATAGCCGATTTTAGATAATTAGTTTATTTGAATTTTTCTTCACAGGTCGCCAGTTATTTAATTATTGATATCTAAGTTGCTGGTTGTATGTTGATTAAGAAATTAAATATTAACAATATTCGTACGATGATTAATGAAATACAAAATACGCTAGGTAGCCGAAAGGTTTTTTTAATAACTTTTTTCAGTATAATTTCTTTTAATTTAGGATTTTCTGAAGACACCGTTCAATTTGAACAAGAGCTTTGGCCCATTATTAAAGAGAGTTGCTTGAAGTGTCACCGCGCGACTTATACAAATGAGAAAGGTAAGGTTAAGAAGCCGAAGGGTGGGTTGAGAGTAGATAGTCCTAAGAATTTAATGAAGGGTGCTGTGCATAAAGATGGAACGATAGATAAAGTTATTATTCCTGGTAAACCTGAAGAAAGTTCATTTTATACATTAACTACGCTCGCTGAAGACCATGATGATATAATGCCTTCAAAGGGAGATTTATTGACGATTGAGCAACAAAAACTCATTGAAAGATGGATTGCAGAAGGGGCTCATTTTGGTGATTGGAAGGGTGTTGCGAAAGACTAAAAATAGGGTTTGGTTTTAGACGCTTTATTTGATTGATTTTTAATGGAATTATTAAATACCTTAGGCCGTTTTCATATGGTCTTCCTGCATTTGCCGATAGGTATTGTGGTGCTGGCCTTCCTGTTAG
The DNA here is from genome assembly GCA_963924785.1 of uncultured Opitutales bacterium. GTDB lineage: Bacteria > Verrucomicrobiota > Verrucomicrobiia > Opitutales > CAJWYM01 > CAWUTK01. The sequence continues at coordinate 7,237 of CAWUTK010000094.1, read as the reverse complement.
AGTTTATTGAATTTAAGGTTTATAATAAGCAGTATGAACGATTAAGGGTTTGGACGCTTTTTTGGGCTTTTATTGGAAGTTTATTAGCGACGATTCTAGGGTTGATTTATGAAAGAGAAGGTGGCTTTCAAGTTGATCAACTTTGGTTACACAAAATATTAGGGATAGTGACGACCGTCATGGTTCTTATTACATGGTTGCTTCGGTACCGTTATTATTTGACCGAAAAAGAAAAATTTAAAACCTTTTCGAGGGTATGTCTTCTTATTTCGTTGTTGACCTTAACTATCGGGAGCCACTACGGAGGAGCAATGAACCATGGAACGGATTTTTTGACGGAACCCTTGTTTCCTAATGAAACGAAGCCTAAGGTTGAAAATGTTGCAGCTGTGGAAGAAAACCAAGTTGAATTAGTTGATTTTACTTCTCAAATCCAACCAATCTTTGAGGTTAATTGCTATGGTTGCCATGGTCCTAAAAAGCAGAAAAGCGATTATCGTTTAGATGAAAAAGGATACGCGTTTACTTCAGGTGATTCGGAGGAGACTCCTATTGTTCCAAGAGATCCCGAAGCCAGTAATTTGATTTTAGGGCTGTTGCTTCCGAAAGATGATGATTTGGCCATGCCTCCTAAAAAAAAGGATCCTTTAACTGATACCGAAATTCAATTGATTGTTGAATGGGTGAAACAGGGTGCTATTTGGCCTTAATCGGGCAATGGGGCTTTTATCGCTATACTGTATCCGGCGATCAGGAGATTTTGTATGATCATGATAATGACCCCACTGAAATGAAAAATGTTGCACTGGATTTACCAGAAATTACGGCAAAATTTCGTAAGGCGGTTAAGTATTGGTATAATAATTCAGACCCCATTAATCCACCGAAAACCTATTAGGCGCTTTTTCTAAATAGGTTGTTTTTCAATGGGCTTTTATTTATGAAGTTGCTGCATTGAATTCAGTGATATATATATCATTTCGTAATGGATATTTCCGAGTCGTTTTTTAAAGAATTAAAGCCTGGTCAATTTTGTGAAGAATTATTTGATGGAATACCTTTTGTTTGTTTCTTTGTGAAAAATCAAGAAGGCGTTTTTGTTTCAGCTAATCATGCTTTTGCGACAATGCTTGGGGCAGAAAATGTATCGGATGTGATTGGGAAAACTGATCATGATTTTGCGTATAAGTATTTAGCAGACGCCTATGTTGAAGATGATCGGGATGTGATGTCTCAGGGAAAGAGTTTAATTAACAAGCTAGAACTAGTCCCTGATCGGAATCAAGTCCTTGACTGGAAATTAACATCAAAGACGCCTCTGTATTCTTCCGTTGGGACTGTTGTCGGAATCGCGGGGATAACAAGGATAGTTCGTGTTGGAGAAACGATTCCTGGTGTTCCAGGAGTCATTAATCGAGCCATTGAATATATTGCCCGTAACCATAGTAGCTCTGTTTCATCAAATGATTTGGCTAAAGCATCCGGGGTATCTGTTAGTAGTTTGGATCGAAAGTTCAAAGCCTTTTTTAATACAACGCCTCAAAAATACATAAGAAGGGTCCGTTTAAACACTGCTTGCTATTTGATTCAATCAGAAGAAATGTCTTTTTCTGAAATAGCACATGAATCCGGTTTTTATGACCAAAGTTGTATGACTAGAGAATTTAAGAGTGAATTAAATATGACACCCACCAAGTATCGTTCTAAATATTAGGTAACCTTAGGTACCCTCTAACTTAAGTCTACCAGTTTCCTGTTTGAGCGAAATTTACAAATATTAGAAGGAACGAGCATGGACAAATTTCAATGTTAATGTTATATTATTAATGAGTTTTTTGAAACCCTACTAAACCGAATAATATAGATATGAAAAAACCTGTTACTCTTTTCACTGGCCAATGGGCCGATATTTCACTGGTGGATTTATTGCCACAAGTTAAACAAATGGGTTACGATGGAGTTGAGTTAGCCTGTTGGGGTGACCACTTCGACGTAAGCAAAGCATTGAGTGATGATTCTTATATTAAAGAGAAATGGGAATTGTTAGAAAAAAATGGGCTTTCTTGTTATGCTATTTCAAATCATTTAGTGGGACAGGCCGTTTGTGATAACATTGATGAGCGACATAAAGATATTTTATCTCCAGAAATATGGGGGGATGGTGAACCAGAAGGTGTTCGTCAAAGAGCGGCACAAGAGATGATTAATACAGGCAAGGCTTGTCGTAAATTTATCGATGCAAAGCCGAAAGCTGATTATTCTTTCCCTGCTGTGGTTAATGGATTTACGGGTTCGAGTATCTGGCATGCATTATATGCATTTCCACCAACAAGTCAGGCGTATCTTGATAAAGGTTTTGCTGATTTCGCAAACCGTTGGAAACCTATTTTGGACGAATATGAAAAAGTGGATGTGAATTTTGGATTAGAGGTTCATCCCACAGAGATTGCATTTGATATTGTTTCGGCTAAAAGAGCACTTGAGGCAATAGGTAACCATTCTCGTTTTGGATTTAATTATGATCCTTCTCACTTAGGTTACCAAGGAGTCGACTATGTAAAGTTCATTCGTGAATTCTCTGCGAATATTTACCATGTTCATATGAAGGACGTATGGTGGGATCATGGGGATGGCACAGTAGGCGTCTTTGGGGGGCATACTGATTTTACAGATGCGAGACGTTTTTGGGATTTTCGTTCAATTGGTCGTGGAGACATTGACTTCGAAGAGATCATCGTTGCTCTAAACGATATTGGTTACACCGGCCCATTATCAGTAGAATGGGAAGATGGCCGTATGGATAGGATTCACGGGGCAACAGAGTCTTGTGAATTTGTTCAAGCTTTAGATTTTAAGCAAAACGCTGTCGCATTTGATGCGGCATTTTCAAAAGATAATCAATAGGGGGATATTAAAATGGCGTTAAGAAAATTACGAATGGGAATGGTTGGAGGAGGACGAGATGCTTTTATTGGTGCCGTTCACCGTTTAGCTGCAAACCTTGATGGTCAAATTGAATTAGTTGCAGGTGCTTTTTCCTCAAACCCAGAAAAGGCGAAATTATCAGGTGCCGACTTGATGATTGATCCGGCACGTTCGTATGGTAGTTACGAGGAGATGGCTGAAAAAGAAGCCGATCTTCCTGCTGATGAGAGAATTGATTTTGTTTCCATTGTTACCCCAAATTTTATGCATGCCAAGATTGCAGAGTGCTTTCTTAAAGCGGGGTTTCATGTGATTTGTGATAAACCAATGACGCTCACGCTTGATGAGGCAAAAGCGTTAAGTGCCGCCTATGAGAAATCAGGGCAGATTTTTGCAGTCACACATAATTACACCGGATATCCTATGGTGAAAGAAGCGAGGGAGATTGTTTCTTCAGGTGGTATCGGTAAGATCTTGAAAATTGTTGCAGAGTACCCTCAAGGTTGGTTGCTTGATAAACTTGAAGAAGGGGGTCAGAAACAAGCGGCGTGGCGGACAGACCCTAAACGAGCGGGTTCTTCTTGTTGCATTGGTGATATTGGGACACATGCGGAAAATCTAGGCCGCTATATTACAGGTTTAGAAATCGAATCACTTTGCGCAGAGTTTACGACATTTGTAGAAGGGCGACCTTTGGAGGATGATGGGAATATACTGGTTCGTTACAAAGGTGGCGCTAAAGGAGTTCTTCTTGCTTCTCAAATTTCAGCAGGTGAAGAAAATGAGCTAAATATTAGAATCTACGGGACAAAGGGTTCGCTTGAATGGCACCAGGAACATCCCAATGAATTGGTTCGGAAATACAATGACCAACCAAGGCAAACGCTCCGACGTGGAAACGATTATTTAAGCGATACTGCTAAGAAATTCACTCGATTGCCAGCGGGGCATCAAGAAGCATTTATTGAAGCTTTTGCTAATATCTATCAAGAAGTCGTTCGAGCGATTCAGGATCGAATCAATGGAGTCGATGCAGGTGATTATGATTTCCCGACTATGAAGGACGGGGTCTATGGAATGGCTTTTATCGAAACCGCAGTAAAGTCATCGAAGTCTAATGAAAAATGGACTTCGTTTGTTGAGTAGGGTTGAGTGAGCGATTAATCGCAGAATTCATCGGAAATACAAAATGATAATCGAATCCTGAGTTTAATTGATTGTTTTTTCCTCGCGCTCGTTTCACTAGAGGCGCAGTGACGCAGAGGGGGAAATGAGTGAAATGGGCAGATTCTTTGGTTTTGACCATGATATGCTCGAAAGGACACTAACACGTAATCTTCGAGTCGCAGCTTCTCAGCGTCTCTAACGAAGCGAGTACGAGGTAATACTTCGTTCAGAGACTAGGCTTGAAATGCCTGTTAAGCTAATATAATCGATTTTTGTGGTAGTAAAACGAAGTGTTTTCAATTAAACAATTTCATCACCTCTTAATCCATCATTAGGGGTAAATTGAATTGATATGTTTGACTGTTATAATTTTCCAGATTACGAGCTGATTGATTTCGGGGATAATGAAAAACTCGAGCGCTTTGGCGAGTATATCTTAATTCGGCCTGAACGAGCGGCTTTGGGTAGAAAGTCGTTGGAGAACTCGAAGTGGTTGAATATGGCTCATGCCAGGTTTGAAGCGACGGGTAAAACGAGTGGGGTTTGGGAAAAGCTGAAGGCTATTCCTGATGAATGGCAGCTCAAATGCCCGCTTAAGGACGAAGATAGCATTTTGAGTTTTAAATTATGCTTAACTCAATTTAAGCATATCGGAATGTTTCCAGAACATGCGAGTAATTGGAATTTTGTAGCGGATTGTGTTTCTGAAATGCCGGACGGGGCAAAGGTGTTGAATCTATTCGCGTATACAGGTGGAGGCTCTTTAGCGGCATGTTCAGCTGGGGCAAAAGTGACGCATGTGGATTCGATTAAGCAAGTTGTGAAATGGGGAAGCGATAATATGCGTTTATCCCATTTAGATGATATTCGTTGGATTGTTGAAGATGCTTTGCTCTTTGTGAAACGTGAAGTGAAACGCGGTAATAAGTATCATGGGGTTATTATGGATCCTCCCACTTGGGGTCGTGGTCCTAAAGGGGAACATTGGAAGCTTGATGAGCAGTTAGATGTGTTGCTTGATGAAACATCTAAGCTTCTTGAAGATGAATTTTTTGCCGTTGTTAATACTTATTCGGATTTAAGCACTGGAATTTTAGACGCCACGATTCGTGAATTTTATAATGCCGGGGAAGTTGAGACGAAAGAACTTTGCGTGCAATCTGTAGATGGGAGGAGTCTTCCTCTCGGCTGTACTTCGAGAATATTGTTAAAAGCTAGATAGCTGTAACTACTCAGGTAGTCACAGATGATTAAGCTAAGCCGCGGCTACTTTTCCCAATGAAGCTAAGTAGCGCTTTAAATACACGAGTTGAATGGTTCGGGTCTTCTTTTAATTTTTCAATTGCTTGAGATCTATTGAGACCTTCTTTGTAGAGCGTTTTAAATGCTTTTCGTGCTAGTTCGATTTCATCTTTGGAGTAATCGTTTCGCTCCATCCCAATTTTGTTAATCGTTCTTACTTCTGCGGGAGATCCATCTACGATCATGTAGGGTGGTATGTCTTGGACGACTTTAGCGCAGGCTGAGACCATTGCGTGGTCACCGATTGAACAAAATTGGTGAACTCCGGCACCCCAGCCAATATTTACATAATCGTCTGCGTGAATGTGTCCACCTAACGCAGCGTGGCTACTCATGATTAGGTGGTCTTTCACAACGCAATCATGAGCAATATGACTGTAAGCTAAAATTGTGGCGTGGTTTCCTAGAATAGTGAAATCGCCATCATTTGTTCCACAGTGAATCGTTGAATATTCCCTAAAAACATTGTGGTCACCCACTTTAAGTCCAGGCCGCCCCCCTTTAAATTTCAAATCATGAGTTTTGCCACCCACAAATGCATAGGGGAACACTTCATTTGATTTTCCCATAGAAGTGAATCCTTCCACAGTGGCGTGGTGATGAATGACTGTCCCTGCACCAATGCTGACTTCTGCTCCGATGTAGGCATACGCGCCTATTGTGACGTCTTTATCAATCTCGGCCCCTTTTTCAATGATAGCTGTTGGATGGTGGTTTTGCATTATAAAATATTTTTAATAGTAATAGACTTAGATTTATATGGCAATGCAGCAAATTTGTTTTTGAATTTCTGAGGAAGATATGCCGGTGTAGCCCAATTTTTAATTTCTTCGCCATCAACAAAAACTTTGATCCATATGCCGTCCGGCTGCTTGATCATTTGGTTGCCATTTTGTTCTTTTGGCTCGCTTTGTAATTGGTTTAAAAATTCGCTGATGATCACCGCTTGTTCTTGGTCAGGTTGAAGGTTAGTGATAGAGCCTGATGTTCCTGGAGGAATTCCAATCCCCATCGGCATTTTTCGTTTATAATAGAAAAATGCTTTAAATGACATCGAGGCAATTACTTCAGAAGTGTTGTTTTTAAAAACGATTTCATAACTTGAATTTGTTTTTATACCAGAGGGCGCTGGTCCTGATTTTATGAGGATGTTTAAAGGATCGCCTTTTTTGCGAGGAGTAGTGGTCTTTTCTTTCGAGACAGGATCGGTGTTTTTGAAATAAATTTGGTCAGCTCCTATGAATAGGCTAATTTTCAACTTGAATCTTTGACCACTTTTTTTACGAAGGGTCACTATTTCCGTTTTGGCATCATAGTGATCTACCGCTGCAATAATCTTTTTTCCTGCAGTGTTCGTAAACTCACGAAATGATCCTGACCCTGCGAAGGCATGATTGATCATGATTGCTAAGGAGCATAGTAATAAAATAGTTTTTTTCACGGTTTTGGAAATTTTAAAAATTTCGAATCAGACTGCACCATTACTATAACTTTGTCGAAATCAAAAGAGGGGCGTTGGAGACTGGTGTTGGTGGTCGCTCGAAATGTCGCAAGATGTTGTTTAATAGTATTTTGCGGAGTTTGTTCGAATACTTGTTGCATTATTGTTCTATAAATTGGCATTTGATTCGATCCGGAAATGTGTCCTTATTAGATTATGGCTAGAAAAGACCAAAAGAAATCAGCGCTAATAGTATTATTAGTTTTTGTCGTAATAATTGGTTTAGTTATCTTAATTGGGTTTATTGCGTCAAAAAAGCATGATGATTCAATAGTGACTGAAGATGAGTCGTTTATGACTGAAGATGAGTTTGGAGAGATTCCTTTGACAACTGATGGCCTT
>CAWUTK010000093.1:0-10436 GCA_963924785.1 uncultured Opitutales bacterium | reverse complement strand
AATTATGCCCATTAATATTTAATCACCATTTTGAACAAAATATTTTACTTCAATTGTAATAAGGTGGAAGTTTTTATGAAAAATTGGCTGAAAGTTTATCGAAAAATTAGCTTTCTGTTGCTAAATCTGAAAATTCAAGTTCCTGGGACAGGCTCTACTTACATTGGAATTACAGACGAGCGGCCTCTTTCTTTCCTTGACTTTGATTACTCAAAGCATCTTTCTTGACTAATACAAATACTATTCTCGAAAAATCAATTATGAAAATTAGATCCATACAAAACGCCGCAAGCGTATTCATTATACTTTCAACACTTCTGCTATCAGCGTGCACAAAGAATACAGCAAACACCAGTGCAGCAGATGCCAATAAAACGTTGTCTTATCCCTATAAGGCAACAGCGACGGTTGGGATGATTGCAGACATTGTTAAAAATGTCGCAGGCGACAAAGCACAAGTACAGGGAATTATCGGAGAAGGAATAGATCCTCATCTATACAAACCGACACGTGGAGATGTGATAAAGCTAAGTAATGCGGACATCGTATTTTATAACGGCTTGATGCTTGAAGGAAAAATGGGGGATGTCTTGGTACGTGTTGCTCGAAAAGGAAAACCGGTTTATGCCGTAACTGAAGAAATCCTAGAACAAGGCGATTACGTCATGACCGACGAAGCTCAACATTATGACCCACATGTATGGATGGATGTTCAAGGTTGGATTAGAGCAGTGGATGTCGTCAATGCTGCCCTAACTCAGTTCGACGCATCAAACGCTGATTTTTATTTAAAAAACGCCAAACATTATAAAGAAAAACTAGAAGAATTGGACGCTTATGCAAAAAAGGTAATTGCTTCGATTCCAGAGAATCAACGAATCATCGTTACTGCCCATGATGCCTTCAATTATCTTGGCCGTGCCTACAATATTGATGTTAAAGGGATCCAAGGGTTGAGCACTCAATCTGAAGCAGGTGTTCAAGATATTGAAAACCTTGTTAAATTCTTAGTTGATCGAAAGATCCCAGCCGTTTTCGTGGAATCATCTGTTGCCGATAAAAACGTAAAAGCACTTATCGAAGGGGCTAAAGCTAAAGGTCACGCCATTAAAATTGGAGGTGAACTTTTTTCAGATGCAATGGGGACAACAGGCAGCTATGAAGGCACTTACATTGGGATGATTGACCACAACGTGACAACGATTGCTCGAGCGCTTGCTGGAGATGCTCCAGAAAATGGAATGAGGGGTACAAAATGATCGCACCGGCAACAATCGAACCAAAGAAGACAAGTCAGCAACCGCTGTCAGAGCCAACGCACCCTGACACCTGCCCTTTAACTGTGCACGATTTAACTGTCGCGTATCATCGTAATCCTGTTTTATGGGACTTAGACCTTGATGTCCCAGAGGGTAAACTCGTTGGTATCGTTGGGCCCAATGGCGCAGGTAAAAGCACATTAATTAAAACCTGCTTAGATCTTGTCCCCAAAGCATCCGGTTCAATCAAAATTTACGGGAAACCTTATAGCGAACAAAGATCTCTGGTAGGCTACGTCCCTCAAAGAGAAAGCGTTGACTGGGATTTCCCTGTCAATGCACTCGATGTTGTCGCAATGGGAACCTACGGTAAAATCGGATGGTTTAAATCGGTTGGAAAGAAACACAAGGAACAAGCAATGGATGCATTAGATCGTGTAGGCATTGCTCATCTAGCGAATCGGCAAATCAGTCAACTTTCTGGAGGTCAACAACAGAGGGTTTTTCTCGCGCGAGCTTTAGCCCAAGACGCAAAGATCTACTTTATGGATGAACCCTTTGCCGCGGTAGATGCGGCAACGGAAAAAGCGATCATCAACCTGCTTCACGAACTCAAGGATCAAGGAAAAACATGCCTTGTAGTTCACCATGATCTCGCCACTGTTCCCCAATATTTCGATTGGACCATTTTATTGAACATGCGGGTCGTCAAAGCAGGTCCAACAGAAGAAGTATTTACAAAAGAAAACCTCCAGCACACTTATGGCGGGAAGCTTACATTGTTAGAAGAGGCAGGACATGCCCTTCAACAAATACGATAAGAAATATGCGAATTAGCATTCTATCTTTTTTTGCATGTCTCATGCTATCGTGTGCGTTAAACGCCGAATCAACAAACGGCACCGATACTCAGAAAAAGTATAAACTCGAATCCTTATCAGACTCAAGCTTCGAGTGGCCTTCTTTTAAAACACTGACAGATGTTGCTTTATTAAAAAATTACAATACCCGACTTGTCGTTTTAAGCACCACCATCCTTGGCATCGCTGCCGGCTTAGTCGGAAGTTTTTTACTCATGAGAAAGCGTTCCCTTATGGGTGATGCACTCTCTCACGCCTGCTTGCCAGGAATAGGCATTGCGTTCATGATAATGGTCGCCATGGGCGGAACGGGGAAATCCCTCGCAGGCCTTTTAACCGGTGCAACCATCACAGGACTCACAGGCGTGATCAGTATCATGTTTATCCGAAACACAACAAAGATCAAAGATGACGCGGCTATGGGTATCGTCCTGAGTGTATTTTTCGGGCTAGGCATTGCAATACTGGGAATGGTCCAAGCTATGCCTAGTGCAAGTGCCGCAGGTCTTGAATATTTCATTTACGGAAAAACGGCTTCCATGGTCATGCAGGACTTCATCCTCCTATCCAGCATAACTCTGATCGTAATTGCATTCTCTGTTTTGCTCTTAAAAGAATTCACGGCTCTGTGTTTTGATGAAGCCTTCGCATCCTCTCAAGGTTGGCCAATTAATCTGTTAGACATAATTATGCTAGCGTTGGTTACCGCCGTAACAGTTGTTGGTCTACAAGCCGTTGGCCTCATTCTAATCATCGCCTTCCTTATCACACCTGCATCCGCTGCACGATTTTGGACTGATGATTTAAAGCAAATGCTCTTACTCGCTGCTGCAATTGGGGGATTGAGTGGATGGATTGGCGCCTCTATCAGTGCCCTCTTCCCAAATCTCCCAGCAGGTGCCGTCATTGTTTTGGTAGCAGCCGCGATATTCGTGTTCAGTATGATCTTCGGATCAACCAGAGGGGTGTTGCTTCGTATGATGAGTCATCACCGATTAAAGCGAAAAGTTGGGCGACAGCATTTACTGCGCTCCATTTTCGAAATAACGGAACATCTAGCGAATCAGGCTGGAAAAGAGATTTCAAATGAACCCATTTCCTTCGAAGCTCTACTCAAACACCGATCATGGAACCTAAGCGAACTCCACAAACTAATTAATTTTGCTAAAAAAGAAGATCATATCGAAAATTTCACAGGAGATCGGATTCGACTTTCAGAAGCCGGTTTTGGAGAAGCGGCCAGAACAACAAGAAATCATCGACTGTGGGAAATGTATTTAATAAAACACGCGGACGTTGCTCCAAGTCATGTAGATCGAGACGCTGATGCAGTGGAACATATTCTTGGAGCCGACATGGTTCGTCAACTTGAGGTCCACTTACAGCAAAACGAAGATCTAATGGCAATCCCTCGCAGTCCTCACGAAACAATTCCTCAAGGAGCCAATTCATGATCTGGTACGAAATTGACACATGGATCGTTATTATCGGAGCCCTTTGTGCCGTTGCATGTGCACTACCTGGTTGCTTTCTCGTTTTAAGACAAATGAGCATGATGGGCGATGCGATAAGCCACGGTGTTCTGCCTGGACTCGCGATGGCTTTTTTAATCACAGGAAGCCGAACAAGCCTAACCATGTTCATTGGAGCTGCGATAGTCGGTGTACTTACTGCGATTTTCACCCAATGGATAAGTAGTTTTGGAAAAGTGGATAGAGGCGCCTCGATGGGAATCGTTTTCACAACCCTTTTTGCCCTTGGGCTATTAATCATTGTTCAAGCGGCCGATCATGTCGATTTGGACCCAGGCTGTGTTTTATACGGGGCTATCGAACTGACCCATCTTGATACGATTGTACTTTGCAAAGAAAGCGCTTTCTCAATAGAAATTCCACGAGCCGCATTTATTTTAAGCATTATACTCTTAATAAACCTATCTATTATCATCATTTTCTTCAAAGAACTTAAAATAAGCTCATTTGATCCATCACTGGCAACAACGGTTGGAATCAATGCAAAACTCATGCATTATTTACTCATGACCATGGTCGCTATAACTACCGTTGCTGCATTTGAAGCCGTGGGGAGTATCATTGTAATCGCAATGCTTATCGTGCCCGCTTCAACAGCCTTCCTTCTCACGGAAAGGTTGAAAACGATGCTCATGTTAAGTGCCTTAATCGGAATAGCCTCTTCAATACTCGGACACGTATCAGCCATTACCATTCCTCCCGTATTTGGATTTGAGAGCACGACTACATCTGGAATGATTGCCGTAGCTGCAGGCTTTTTCTTTACACTCGCATGGATATTTGCCCCTAAACAAGGCTTACTCAAACGCCGTTTTCAAAAAGGAGACATCATTAAACCCAAAGAAGTGCCAACAGCCACTACCTCTTAAGGCGGCGATCAACAACGAGCTATTCAAAGAACGCTTCGAAGGGGTTTCATCACCCTAAAACAAATAATATTCTTCATTTTTCCGTAGTTTCTAAAGTTTTGTTGAAAAATTAAATGATTCCTACAAGCTTATGTAACTATGAGCGCAAATTTGATTAAAGGAACCGTTATTCGTGAGGAGATTCTTCAAGAAATAGAAAAAGAAGTCAGTGCAATTAAAGCAAAGTACAATAAGGTTCCAGGCTTGGTGACCGTACTTGTGGGGGCAAACCCCGCATCATTGTCTTATGTCTCTTTAAAAATAAAAACCGCTCATCGTGTTGGATTTCATGAAATTCAAGATGATCAACCAGACGACATATCTGAAGAAAAACTTCTGTCCTTAATCGAAAAATACAATCAAGATGACAGCATTAATGGAATTCTCATTCAATTGCCTTTGCCAAAACATATTGATGAAAAGAAGGTCCTAAACGCCATTTGTCCCGACAAAGATGTAGACGGGTTTCACCCTATCAATGTAGGTCGCCTAATGATTGGTGGAGATGAAGTCAAATTCCCTCCATGCACTCCAGCTGGGATTCAAGAAATGATTATTCGTGCAGGGGTTGAAACAAAAGGAGCAGAAGTTGTCGTTGTTGGCAGATCAAATATTGTGGGTAAACCCATTGCAAACATGATGCTGCAAAAAGGCGTTGGTGCGAATTCGACAGTGACAGTTGTTCACACAGGAACAAAAGATTTAGCAGGAAACTGCAAACGAGCCGACATTTTAATCGTGGCGGCGGGTGTGCCGGGTTTAGTGAAACCAGAATGGATAAAGCCAGGGGCATGCGTCATAGACGTTGGAGTGAATCGAATTGGTGAAAAAATTAGCGAAAAAACAGGTAAAAAAATTGCAATTCTTCGCGGTGATGTAGATTTCGAAAAAGCTAAAGAAATCGCAGGCCACATCACTCCTGTTCCTGGAGGCGTGGGTCCAATGACCATTACAATGCTCATGAAAAACACCTTAAATGCACTGAAGTTTGAACTAGGCATTTAAATAAAAAATTCGCAGATATGGCTAAAGACAAAAATCGGATTTCATTAGATGGAACCGCCACCTCTATCGGAAGTAATCCATTTGATTCTCTTTCATCAAATGGACTCAAAGAACAAGCAATACAAGCGCCAAAAGTTATTGCAAAAAAAGCCCCTAAGGCTAAAAAAACAAAGCTAAGTATCAATTTTGAAAAATCAGGTCGCGGAGGCAAAGAAGTAACCGTTATTAAATGGCCCGAATACCCACCTAAACATGAACTTGAAGGCGTGCTTAAATTATTAAAAAAAGAACTGGGAACCGGTGGGACTTTAAAAAATAATATTGTCGAAATTCAGGGAAAGAAGATCGATATTATTTACGACAGGTTAACCTTATTAGGCTACACCAACATCAGCCGCAGCCGATAAAACTCTAAAGTTCGTTCAATCGGTTACACACCGAATCAATTATAAAGTCAGGCGTTGAAGCGCCAGCCGTTACGCCCACCGTTTCAAACTTCCCCATTTCTTCTGAGTTGATTTCATCAGCCACCTCAATATGAAAAGTAGGCTTATTGTGCAACATCGCTAATTTTGTTAATTTTTTTGTATTCGCAGAATGATGTCCCCCGATAACAATAATCGCCTCAGCACCCTCAGCAATCAAGAATTTCAAGTCTCCTTGCCGCTCTTTTGTCGCGCCACAAATCGTATCAAAAACCATCAGATCAGGATATTTCCCCTTAAGCCTTTCAGACAAATCATTGAACTCGTGCGTAAACATAGTCGACTGCGAAACCATACAAACGCCGCCTTCTAATTTCGGCAATGCTTCAAGATCTTCTATACCCTCAATGACGTACCCCTTGTTTTCTGAAGTATAACCTTTTAGTCCGATAACTTCTGGATGCTTTGGATCTCCAAAAATAACCGTATTGTACCCCTTGTTTGCATAAAGCTTAATCTTCCCAGCAATGATTCCAACATCAGGACAAGTCCCATCTTTAAACTTCATGTTTAAACTTTTCAGATATTTTCTGCGTTCTGGAGAAATCCCATGAGCTCTCACAACCAAGACCGAATCCGCTTTTTCTTCTTCCGAAATATCCAATTCAACAGAACTTTGATAGTCGCCAAGTTCATTAATGCCCTCGCCCTTCAGCTTATTCATCATCTGCGTATTATGAATCAATGGTCCATCCGTAAATACTTGCTTATTTTCTTTTCCCGCACAGGCTTGAGCAATGTCAATTGCACGTTCAACACCCCAACAAAAACCAGCACTTTTAGCTCTAATTACCTTCATAATGAATCATTACCCTACAGCGAACCTTTCAAAAGTCTAGTGTTTTTGTAAACGCGTAAATGAAACTGTCACGTATAGGAAAAAATCTTACAGCGAAATCCGGTATCCTCGAATTAATGGATGACCTCGGAAACGCTCTCGCATCCGGAGACAAATTAATGCTAGGAGGCGGTAACCCTGCCATTATACCAGAGGTCACTGAAGCGTGGAAAAAACAATTAGAAATTACGATAGGCGATAATCAAGCACTTGGAAAAATGCTTTCGATTTACGATACGCCACAAGGCAATGAGTTCTTTATCGAACAAATGGTTGAATTAATGAATTCGCATTTTTCGTGGAATATTTCAAAAGAAAACATTGCGATTACCAGTGGAAGCCAAAGTGCCTTTTTCACCCTCTTCAACATGTTCGGTGGACTCGATGAGCAAGGGTCTCTAAATAAAATATTGCTCCCAATCGCGCCAGAATACATTGGATATGCAAATCAAGGCATGGATGATGACATTTTCCATGTTCACAAACCAACAATAGAACTGTTAGGCGATAACTATTTCAAATATCACATAGATTTCGACAACCTCCCTCTCGATGCAAACATCTCCGCAATCTGCCTATCACGTCCGACGAATCCAAGCGGCAACGTGGTAACAGACGAAGAAATCAAAAAGCTGCACGAGCTCGCCCAAGAAAGAGGTATTCCACTCATCATTGATAACGCATACGGCACCCCCTTCCCATGCATCAACTTTACTGAAATAAAACCCTACTTTGGAGAAGGAATCATTAGTGTAATGAGTTTATCAAAACTTGGACTGCCAAATGCAAGAAATGGTATAATCATTGCAGACAAAGACGTTATACAAAAAGTCCGCAATGCAAATGCCATCCAACATTTATCCATTGGAACCATTGGGCAAACAATCGTCGCCCCACTCATTAAATCAAATAAACTGCTAGACCTTTGCGAACAAAAAATCCGTCCTTATTATCAATCAAAGAAAGATTTCGCGCTTAAGGTTCTAAGAGAAAACTTTGATAATAAAATTGATTATCGAATCCACCTCAATGAAGGAACCATGTTTTTCTGGCTGTGGTTCCCTTCGATGAAAATGGACGACAAAACGCTCTATCAAAAACTAAAAGGTAAAGGAGTCATCATTGTCCCTGGAAGTTATTTCTTTTACGCACTTCAAGAAGAATGGGATCATACCTCGAAATGTGTTCGCATAAATTACTCCTATTGCGAAAAAGCGGTGATTCAAGGCTTGGAAATAATCGCGAATACTTTATTAAATGAAGACGAATAATCATGAGTGAAGATTTATTAGTCGCAAGAAATATATCCAAACGATTCACAGGTGTCTCCGGAAACGTTGAAGTGCTTAAAGAAGTAAACTTAACCTTAAAAAAAGGTAAAAGCATTAGCATTAGAGGAGAATCAGGTTCTGGAAAATCGACCCTACTAAATATTTTAGGTGGACTTGAAAAGCCAGATACCGGAACCGTCCACTGGGAGGATAATGACATCGCACAAATGTCATCCTCAAAACTTTCCTCGATGCGAGCCACATTTCTAGGATTCGTATTTCAGGCCTATTATCTAATTCCAGAGCTAAATGCGATGGAGAATGTCTTAATTCCCT
Source organism: uncultured Opitutales bacterium (assembly GCA_963924785.1). GTDB lineage: Bacteria > Verrucomicrobiota > Verrucomicrobiia > Opitutales > CAJWYM01 > CAWUTK01. Next base: position 1,942 of record CAWUTK010000093.1, on the reverse strand, counting down.
CACGAATTGCCAATACATTTAATTCAAAAAATAAAACAAGGGCCAAGGAACTCCTCGAAAGAGTCGGCCTCAAGGAAAGAGTTCTAGCTTTGCCACAAACCTTATCTGGTGGCGAACGTCAACGGATTGCTATCGCAAGAGCTTTAATCAACAAGCCTTCTGTGATTTTAGCTGATGAACCAACTGGTAATCTAGACGAAAAAACCGGAGACATCGTTTTAAAACTGATGCTTAAACTCTGTGAAGAAGAAAACTCTAGCCTCGTTCTCGTTACCCACAATCCTCTCTTTTCAGAAGAGGTGGACGGAAAAACTGAATTAGTAAATGGCGAAATGTCATTCCCGGCGTAAAACTACGAATTACAATTCCCACACTTTCCGTAAAAAACGACATCCATACTTCCGCGAGAAAATCCCTTGGGCAAGGAATAGGACACGTCAGGCATATCTCCTCCTAAATCAAACAAGGAATTACACTGTTCACAAATAAAATGGGGAGAACTCGCACCTTTACGCTTCTCATATCGAATCGGCTGGCCTGGGAAATCAACAGCAACCAACTCATTATCAGACACTAAAGCGTTTACATTCCGATAGATAGTCGTTAAACCAATTGCCGGCAGCTCTTTTTTAGCTTCCTCCAATAACTCATCAACAGATAAGGGTCGATTCTCTCGACATATCACCTCAATAATAATTTTTTTTTGTTGAGTATTTCGCTTTAACTTGATTTTCGATTTTATTTCCATTGCCTTACGTTAAAACAACTTATCACAATTTGGACCTCTAAGGTCAATCGGATTATGAAAACATCAAACAACAATTAACTCAACTATAGAGGTAGGAAAAAATTACCCTATCTAAACTCATCTAAATTAATTAAAAAATTGTTAAAACATAACCCACTAAAAGCTAACTTGTTATAGAGCCCTATTATTATTTGGCATAGCTTTTGCAGTGTCGATCACGATGTCACTACTTGGAAATCTTTACACAATGGACAATTACGTCTTGCAAAAGCGAATGCTCGACGCGTCCCATTTTAAGCAACAGCTTCATGCAACAAATCTTGCAAACATCGAAACACCAGGGTTTAAGCGGTGGAAAGTATCTGACAATTTCAGTGAACAATTAAGAAATTTCGCACAAGACGGTTCTGGAAAGAAGGCTCAAAGAGCAGATCGAGTTTTAGGGCTAAAGAACTCATCCAAAAGAGATTACGATTCTAAACCAGTCAGAATCGACGGAAACAACGTTGAATTAGACAAAGAACTACTAGAAGTGAACCGTAATTCGATGCATTACCAGTTCCTAACGCAAATGACGAGTAGTTCAATCAAGCATTTAAATCTAGCCATTAAAGGACGAGCATAATTATGAGTATGAATTTAATACCAGGAGTTGAAGCAACCGGCAGTGCGTTATACGCAGAAAAATTACGCTTGGATGTCATTGCACAAAATATCGCAAATGCAAACACCACAAATGCAGATGGTGAAGCCTATAAAAGAAAAATTGTTTCCTTTGAAGAACATTTGGGCAAAGCCTCAGATGGCAACCAATATAAAGGCGTTAGAGTTTCAAAAATATCTGATGACGAAACACCTGGACATAAAATATACAACCCGCACCACCCAGATGCAAATGCAGAAGGTTATGTGGAAATGCCAAATGTTGAACTCTCAAAAGAGATGGTAGACCTAATAACAGCCTCTCGTTCATACGAGGCAAACTTAACCGTTGTTAGAACAGCCAGGCAAATGACAACTCAAGCCTTAGCTATCGGCAGATAATCAGCTATAATAATTTAACTTAATTCGAACTATGTCAGAAATAGGATCACTCCCCACTCTAACAGATCTTCTTAACCAAAGAAGAAATGCAGAAGTTGCGCCAAATGGCCCACAAGGTAATATACCTGCAAGTGCAATGGAAGGCATTAG
>CAWUTK010000092.1:0-3482 GCA_963924785.1 uncultured Opitutales bacterium | reverse complement strand
AGGTGAATATTGGAATTCTATTATAAAGACTATTATGAATAAAACCTCTATTTTTACACTTATTTTTCTCGTAATTAGCACTTTTTATTTTAGTGCGTTGTCAGCCAATTCAGGAGGAGGCGTCTAGTAATAGGAATGTTTCTGAGTCGGTTAAGGCCTCGGAGGGAAAATCAGTCGAAAAGATTGTATCAGGTAATGGCGTTGAGGGATCAACATCTGGTCTAGTCGAAGCCAAGTCTCATGATGTTGTTAAAACGGCTGAGGGCAAAATTTTGTTGGTTAAATGTGATGCGAATGCACTGAATACTGTGGTTGGGGAAGTTGAGGGAATTATGGAGTCAGAAAAGCCTTGGACGATTGCGAGGGTTCGAGAGGAGTTTCCAAAAGGCACAGTATCGGATTTTTCCAAAGATGTATTAAAGGCAGAATTGAATAATCCTAAGGAATGGATTGAGTATGGTTCGAGAACTGTTGAGGGCCCTGAGTTTAGTGAATGTTTGCACATGGATATTAAACAGCCCCGATGAATATGTATGGGTTGAGTTTACAGTTACACCATGAGTTGAATGATGCGAAAAAGGACGATTTGGTATTGGTTGCGATGTATTACCGAAGTATTTCTACAACGGATGAGACTGGTGTTGGGAAATTTCATTTGCAGTATAAATCGGTGTAAAAGGGTGAGAAGCCTTGTTTGCAAAAGGATGTCATGGCTGAGCGAGAATGGAAATTATTGTTAATTCCATTTAAGGTTTTGTCTGAAGAAAAGAAGGTTAAAATTGCGTTTTTTATAGGTGGAGCAAAGCCACAGGAGTTACAGTTTGCAAATGTAACAGTGTTTGATTTCAAGAAGAACTACAGATTTGAGGACTTGCCTAAATCAAAGACCTATTATCCCGGAATGGAACTTGATGCCCCTTGGCGTGCAGAAGCGGATGCTAGAATTGAAAAATATCGAAAAGCGACACTTGATGTCACGGTAAAGAATGCTCAAGGGAAGACTTTAAAGGGTGCAAATGTTCATATTGAACAACTGGAGCACGACTTTGGATTTGGGGCCGCTATTTCAGCAAGAGTCATGTTTGATGATGAAAAAGGGGATGCAGAGGACCAACGAATGTATAAGCAACGGATATTGGAATCATTTAATAAGGTTACGATTGAAAATGGTTTAAAATGGAAACTATTCGAGCATTTTGAGCCTTTTATTCAACCCACACTCGATTGGTGTAAGGAGAACGATTTACCTGTCCGGGGTCATGTTTTAGTTTGGCCGGGTTATCGTAGATTGCCAAAGGCTTATGATACGTATAAGACCGATCCCGAGCAATTTAAGAAAGATATAGAAGCGCATGTGAGGGACTTCTCAACTCGTTGGGGCGATTGTTTTCCGGAGTGGGATGTCATGAATGAGCCATATTATCAGCATGATTATTCGATATTGGCAGGAAATAATTTTGAGCATATTGAAAATCATCATGAATGGATTCAGTATCTTCTAGATAACAATGCTCCTGTTCAAGCCATAGGTTTTCAGAGCCATTTTCGTTCACCTGTTCCACCAATGGAAATTTGGCGACGTATTCAGGAGTTCGAAAAATATGGACTTGAAATGCAGGTTACTGAGTTTGATTTCGATGATGAAGATGAGGAGTTAAAAGTGCGGTTTACCGAGGATGTTATGATGCTGATTTTTAGCCACCCGAAATTTGTAGGGTTCGTCACGTGGACAATTACATGGCATAACACAAAATACTCAGGAAAGAAAAATGCGACTTTTTATCGTGAGGATTGGTCTAAGAAGCCAGTGGCAGAACTGTGGGATTATTTAGTTAAAGAAAAATGGCATACAGAGCTCCATGAAGTGAGTGACGGAAATGGGAAACTGTCATTTCGTGGGTTCAAGGCGAAGTATCGGGTAACCGTTGAGCATAATGGGTCTAAGAAAGTTCAAGAAATTTACCTGAAGAAAGACGGAAAAGGGACTTTGGTGTTGAACTAAATCTAGCTTGTTTTTCGCGTTGACGATGTACTTAAAATATTGATGCTTAAGACTATGTCGACCAGCCTTGAATCAGCGCTCCAGAATTATCCAGAATGCTCAGTTTGCCATAAGGCTGAATTCCTCCGTTTAGCTGAACCGAATCCTGATTTCCTCGGATTTTTGGTTTCAACCAAACAAGAAAAAAACTAAAGTTTAATTCCCATATTGTAACATTTTAAAAAAAGGATAGGTAGGTTGTGAATTTTAGAAGGGTAGTTGAATTTAAATGTTATTGAATTTCGAATGAATAGGCAGCATTGGATATAGTTAGTTTATTTCTGGGGGCGAGTGAAGGTCGTTCGATTGTTTCGTATGAAGCGTATATTCGTATTGCGTTATATCTCGATGGTTTTGGGTATTATCGCAAAAATAAGGCGAGGGTAGGTAAGTCAAATGAGACTGACTTTTATACATCGGTTAGTTTGGGAGGCATATATTCGAACTTAATTGTTGAATCGGCTCAAAAGCTATTAGGTGAAAATTATTGTGAAAGGGCGACTTTTGTTGAGATTGCAGCTGAGCCGGAGACTCATTTGCTAGCGAATATAGCGCATCCTTTTAGGAACGTTAAGGTCGTTCGATACGGGGAGAATGTCGAAATACCAAGCGATTCGGTTGTTTTTTCTAATGAGTGGCTAGATGCGCAGCCCTTTTGTCGTTTTAAGTTCTATAAGAAAAGGGGCTGGGTTGAGTTGGGCGTCGATGTTTCTACTTATCCCTTCAGGGAAGTTGAGTTAGATGAATTCTCTGTGAATGCTGAATCCTTCAAGGGTGATTTACCGACTGATGCTTTAGATGAATATTGCTTAGATATTTCACTGGATGCAGAGGTTCAATTGAGTCGACTGGCAGGAGGTTCTTGGTCTGGGCTATTTTTGACGGCTGACTATGGGAAAGATTGGCTGGATTTGATCCAGAACTATCCAGAGGGGACAGGGCGAACTTATGATAAACATAAAGTTGATGGAGATCTTCTTGATCAACCTGGATCAAAAGACATCACATGCCATGTTTGCTGGGATCGCCTCCAGGCAATTTTAGAAATCAATGAGTTCTCATCTACTGGATTAGATCGGCAGGAGTCATTTTTTATGAAATATGCGAGTGAGTATATTCAAAAAGTAATATCTGGTAGCAATGCCTCAAAGGAGTCTGACAAGCGGAAACTGATGGAATTAATTCACCCCAGCATGATGGGCAATGCATTTCAAATTCTGTGGGGAATTAAAGAATAAATTACGATGCTCGAATCGTAATCGATTAAATTAAAATAAGGGACTGGTTATTATTTTGTTGACGAACGGTGTTCGCTTTTCACTTGAGATATTGGAGCTGAAGGGGAAGCAGGAGCTGCATGGCATGGTCCCATGAAGTTGGTTTTATTAGTTGGGACCTAAGCCATCTAATGAATTGTAAACTTCGTTGTGTGGCAAAATCA
>CAWUTK010000091.1:0-17249 GCA_963924785.1 uncultured Opitutales bacterium | reverse complement strand
TTTTATTAATGCTTTCTTTTTCTCCTTTCGCCCCTGCATTCATAAGTGTATGACACAGCGAAAATTAGGGTACAACTAAAAAATGGCGATTTCGGAAATTAATTTATTGATCTGTTGAACTCACTGCCGTGAGTAGTTACATTAATTGTCTATAATTTGATCGTTTGGCTTTCTCGTAAAATATTTTTATTTCTTTGGGGAGTGAGATATTGATAGGGTTATCCCTAACTTTTCTCATTGTGCCTTTATTGATACGGCGATTTTAAATCTCTGCACAGTGCATGTGTGTTGTTGTCACTGTGATGAGATCGCTTAGTCTGTATTATTCGAAGGACGCTGATGTGTTTAGTATCGATGTTCGCCTTGTGCTGGCTAGACCTAGAATGATGCTTAGGTAAACGTTGCCTTGCCGAGAAATTTTATTATAAATAGGTAAATGGCAATAAAACGAAAAGCGACAGTTAAGGACGTTGCAGAATTGGCAGGAGTTTCGTTGATGACTGTTTCCAGGGTTTTAAATAAGAAAGGGTATACTTCAAAGGCAACTGTTAAGAAGGTGCAGCAAGCTGTTTCTGACTTGGGGTATGTTGCTAACGCGTTGGCGAGAGGGATGAATGCGGGCAAAAGTATGATCGTTGGTATACCTGTTCCTGCCTCTTCGGAATATTATGTTGATATTGTGGGGGGGCTTTACAGTGAGTTATCTAGACATAACTATTTGTTGACGATCGGTTGGGATCATGGGATTGAGCCTTTTAAAGATGAACGCGGTGAGGGGTTGGGGCATATTCGTCAAATGCTTGAACATCGCGTTGATGGTTTAATTATTCGTCCGACTGTGGGGGCTACGAGTGTCGAGTATTTCAAGGAAGTTAAGGCGCATGGCATTCCCATGGTTTGTGTTGACCGGAATTTTGCTGATGTCGATTGTGCATTCGTGGGTTCTGATGATGTGTGGGCAGCTGGTGAGGCAGCCAGAATATTATTAGAAAGAGGTCATTCTAAGGTTTTGCATCTGACAATTCCTCAAAATATCAGTACAGTAATAGATCGGAAAAAAGGATTTAAAGAGGCGTTTGATTCATTGGGTGGTGAGTCGTATTATGAAGTGACTGCTTTTATAAAAGAGCTCGACTGGGTAAACGAAGTCGAGGTTCTTATTAAAAACAAAGAGATAACGGCTATCTTTGCATTTAATGACGTGATTGCTTCTATGTTGATGAAGGAGCTTGGAAAAAGAGGGATATCTATACCGAATGATGTTTCGGTTGTCGGTTTTGGTAATTTACCCGTTTCTAAGTGGACAAGTCCTGAATTAGCTACATTTGATCAAAAGCCTAAGATTTTGGGAAAAGAAGCGGGTGAATTACTTTATAAATTAATGAATGAGCCCGATGACTATTTGAACTCTAGAAAAATTCTTATCCGTCCAGAGTGGGTTGAAGGCGAAAGCTTGAAGGAAATCAATTAAGATTCTTAAGGATCTTAATTAGGTGGTTATATTGTGATCGCTTCTTGAATGAACAGGAATGACTCGCGGCCGTTTCACTCGAGGCGCAAAGGCGCAGTGAGGATGTTCGAAAAGGTTTTATGTGGGAAGTAATCACTAGTGTCCAATTAAGGTTAAAATCCAATCAGGTATGTTTAGTAAATAGATTATGGTATTATACGATCTCGGGCAGAGACGCCGAGGCGCAGAGAAATACTATTTCCCTAGTCTGCTATTTAATTTCAATAATCATACTAAAAGATCACTTCGTCAAAAAAATCAAAGGGATAGGTTGGTATCACCTCTACTATTCGCGTATTAAGACTTCACGAAACCCTCATCCTCTGCGTCCCAGCGACTCGAGCGGAGCGGGCGCGAGTAAGCGTTATAAAATATTTTGACTTTATTTGTTGATTGGCTAAGTTGATTGTTATGACTACTTTATTGGAAGAGGCTATTGTTAAGGTATCGAAACTTACTGAAGAAGAGCAGGATGCGTTTGCCTCTATTGTTTTGGAAGAATTGAAGACTTAAGCAAGGTGGAGTGGTTTATTTGAGCAATCTCAAGACGTCTTGGCTGATTTGGCATCGGAAGCGATAGCTGATCATAAGAGTGGCTTGACGAAAAACTTTCCCTCATAGAGGTGGACTCTTATACGACAGATAAATTCTGGAAGAATTTTAATAAGTTGCCCGATAGGGTTCAGGTGAAGGCAAGGAGCCTTTATGTAATTTGGAAAATCACGATCCGTGGAGCCCGTCGTTTCAATTAAAATCCATTCACAAAAAATTGCCTATATATTCCTTGAGGATTGGAAAAATTGGAGGGCTTTAGGGACAATGGACGGCGAAGGAATTGTATGGTTCTGGATTGGCTCTCATGAGGATTATAATAATCTTATTAAGAGTTTCAGCGGCAGGTAAGCAAATCCTCCCTCCTCGAAAAAAAACTATCGATGTTCTAGCGAGATAGGTTTGGATTAACCACTCATTCTCACTTATCTTCACTAATAAGAAGGGATCAGGACTTTTAGATTAGAGTAGATTAGCGTTAATTAGTGGTTCTATTTCTACTTTGTTTGTCTCCAGTCGACGTGATTTAAGTATCGTGAACTTAGATCTTCTTAACGGTACAATAGTAAGCTCCGCCAATAAAGTCACTGTCTTTGTATAGCCAGTTTTGGATTCGCTTTAAGCCGGCATCGATTTTTATTTCGAATGTTATTTTACGGTCATCGGTAGTTATTGTCTTGTTTAAAACCTTGCCATCGATTTTGGCTTTGATTCGATTCACTGTGTCGAATCCTGGGCCGTCATTGATCGTTTTGTTTATAGCGAGTGGCCAGCGACTGAAACTGATTTGATAGGTGCCGCTTGTTGCGAAATCTGCTTCCCAGTATCCGTTTGAAAGCTTGCCGGAGTGGATGTGTTTTTGGTGCCATGGGACTTCGTTGTCTCTTAAGTCTCCACGCCAGTCATGGGAGGTCAGGAGGGATGGGTTTTCGTGTTTTGTTCCAACAATAATGTGTGTGGGTTCTTCGAAGCTCGGGGATGTTTCATTCCACCAATTGCTATAAGACTGATTGAGTCGCTCAACTATTTCAGGGTGTTCTGCTGATACATCATTTGTTTGAGCAGGATCAGATTTTATATTAAAAAGCTTTGTGCCGTTTTTCAGCAATCTCCAGTGTTCGCTCATGACTGCGGTACCTTTCCATTTCTGTGGAGTATATACACGCTGAGTATCCGTGACAATGACCCTGTTTTTAATTCCCCATTCTCCGGTTTTTAATAAAGGGGTTAGGTCGACTCCATCTAGTTCTTGGTTTTTAGGATTTGGAGTATTTGTCATTGCGAGTAGGGTTGGTAGAATGTCAACGTGTGCGGTGAGCGCCTCAACGTCTTTGTTGCCGCCAATGTTGCCATCTGGCCATCTGATGAAAAATGGGACGCGATGTCCGCCATCGAAATCACTGTTCTTTCCACCTTGCATGCCCGCATTGTGAATTTGAATCCCTGCAGAACTGCCATTGTCGGTTGTGAAAATGAGGATAGTGTTTTGTCGTAAATTCAAGGCCTCAAGCTTTGCTTCGAGTAATGCAAAGTTTTCATCTATATTGGTTATCATTCCGTAGAATTCCCTTGGAACGTTTATAGCATTAAATGTTTCTGGGTATAAATCTCTGTAACGATCTTCTACTATGAATGGGCTATGTGGCGCGTTGGTCGAGATATACGCAAAGAAGGGTTGATCCTTATTTTCCTCAATCCACTTGATCGCTTCTGAAAACCAGATGTCTGTGCAGTAGCCCTCGAATTTTTTCGGCACGCCATTTTCGTAGTAAGTGTCATCGAAATAATCATTACCAAAATAATCTGGGACTTGGCCTACGCCACCGCCACCATGGGTGAGTGTATGCTGGAATCCCCTGTCTTGTGGTCGATAGGGGTAATTGTCTCCTAGGTGCCATTTGCCGAAAATTGCAGTCGCATACCCATTGCCCGCTAGTAGTTGTGGAATCGTTTGTTTTTCTTTACGAAGATAGTTTCTACCGTTGATCGTGTGCCATGGACCGGCTTTATCTGTGACTTGTCCACATAGCAGGGCGCCTCTCGTTGGAGCGCAGGTGGGGGACACGTGATAGTCGATTAAGTGTACTGATTCTGTATGAAATTTATCAATGTTGGGCGTTTTGATTAAAGGGTTCCCGAGGCATGCGAGGTCTCCATAGCCTTGGTCGTCTGTCATGATTAGGATGATGTTGGGTGGAGCCTTTTTTGAATACATGCTTTGGCATAAAGTGAATGCCAGGAGTAGGCTTAACTTGATGTAAGTATTTACTGTGGTTTGAAATGACATGCTGGATCTGTTCATGAGATAAATACTGGGATTCGCTTTTGTGTTTCTATTAGTTTTATAGTTTAGGTTTTTACTTATTCCAAGCGAAATATATCGGGCATGTGATTTTCGCTAACATTCTGTCTGCTTGGCGTTTTTTTGTTATAAGTCGCTCAATGATAATGGCTTGATGATCAATTATGTCTAGTCGCTAATTTGAATAAATAAGAATAACTCGCACCTGTTTCACTCGAGATACCAACGGGCAGATATTATTAAAAGAGTTGATGTAGAGTCGTATTTCAGAAAGACCATAAGAACTTCGGTTTTCTACGACTCTGAGCCTCTAATGAATCGGGCGCGAGCAAGATCTTGGTGATGCTGGTAATGATTATTGGCTGAGATATGATAGTTTTTTTCAATATTCACATAGACTTTGTGATTGATCAGATGTATACTAAACAGAGTATAAGTTACGCCTAACTCATACTCTAAACCTCTTAATATTCAAACGACTAGCTCTTTGATTCATTTATTGAATTGCACGTTCCTTATTTATGAAAAAAGCACTTATCTTCGCCTTGTTGGCATTGGGCCTGTATTTTGGAATACAGTATAACCATAACCAGAATAAAACAGGAACCCCTCTGGAGATTCAGAAAGAGGAGGTTGTTGCGCCTACTTTAAGTTCTCAAGTTGTGCCAGATTCTAAGGATGTAGTTGAAATTGATAAACCAGTCGCCCCCAAGATCGAAAAGCCTAGGGAGAATTATCCCGATTTCAATTGGGACACTTTGCCGCTGTATATTCATATTCGAAAATCAGAAGCTTTCACTGACGAAGAATTTAAGTTTCTTGCTGGTTTCCCATTAATTACCTTAGAGAAGACAACCGGATCAGCTACTTATGGATCAACTGATGCTGGAAGTCTAAAAGCGGCGGAAGGGATAAAGGCAGTCAACCCAAATGCCCGAATTTTGTATTATCGAAATGTCATTGTTCATTATGGAGGGAATACGTTTGATGTGGAATTGGAGAATATTCCTGAACCCTTTTTGCGTGATAAAAGAAATGGTAAAGGAAAATTAGTCCGGGGTGTTGTTGAAGCTTATGATTTATCTATAGAGGCTCTCCGGGAATGGTGGATAAAGACGGCAATTTCCATTACTAATTCAGAACATATTGATGGTCTGTTTTTGGATGGCAATATAAAGGTTCTGGTGCCTTATGCTGAGAGGCAAATTGGTAAAGAGAAGAAAGCGGCAACTATAGTAGGTTATCATGAAATGATGACCCAATTGCGTAAAGAAATGCAGCCAAAAGATCTTATGTTTTCAAACATAATACGAGCTCGTCTTCCAAAGGCAGGATTAGAGTGTATGGATTATTTTGATGGCAGTTATTTGGAGAATTTTGAATTACCTGTTGGAATGAGTAAGGCCGACTATTTAGTGAAAGGTATTGATGCGGTTCAACAAGCAGCGAAGAAAGGGAAGATTATTGCTATGACTTTAGGGTTAGGTGAATCATCGGCAGATGATTCAGGCATTGATGATGCGCGTGTTAAGCTTGAAGACTTAGAGGGTGTACAGGATAAATTGGACTATTACATCGCATTGTTTCTCGTTTGTGCGGAAAGATATAGCTATTTGAATATTCACGATGGCTACAATGTCGGCTCTATTGGCCGAAAAGGAAGGCCTAACTACAAAGCATGCGAGAGTAAAGTGTGGCTAAAGCGCTTTCCTGAGTATGATAAACCATTGGGGAAGCCTAAGGGGCCAGCAACCAAAGAAGGGTATGTTTACACTCGTGAGTTTGAGCATGTTTCGGTTTCGGTAAATGTTGAGACAGGTGTTGGTAAAGTCGATTGGCACTAGCTTTTAATAATAAAATTATGAAGGGAAAACTATCATTCAAACTCATCATCGCAGGATTCGCTTTTTTAGCTATGTCCAATCTTTTCGCTGAATCTCGTCCGAATATTGTAGTTTTTTTAGCTGATGACATGGGGTGGGGAGATGCCTCTTGCTATGGAAGTGAAAAGATCGTCAGTCCAAATATCGACAAGCTAGCTTTGCAGGGAGTCCGTTTTACTCAAGCGTATGCTGCATGTGGTGTCTGCTCACCTTCGCGTTCTGCTATCCTCACTGGGCGAACACCTTATCGAAATGGAGTCTGGGAGCACTTGTCTGGTAAGGGCCCGGCACATTTGCGCACGTCAGAAATTACGTACCCGAAGCTACTTCAACAGGCAGGTTATGCCACCTGTCATGTGGGCAAGTGGCACCTTAATTCCAGGCAACAATTTAATAATCCTGAATATCCTCAACCTAGTGATCATGGTTATGACTACTGGATGTCGACACACAACAACGCGAGTCCAAGTCATAAAAATCCAAAAAACTTTGTGCGTAATGGTGAGCCTGTCGGCGAGGTAAATGCTTACTCCGCTCCATTCGTAGCTAAGGAGGCGGTTCATTGGCTTGAGAATATTCGCGATCCTGCGAAACCTTTTGTCTTGTCCATTTGGGTTCATGAACCGCATTTACCAATTGCCACCGATAAGGTTTTTATGGAAGCCTATGGTAAAGACCCGAAGGCTAAGTACTATGGAAATATCACTCAACTGGACTTCGCATTGGGACAAGTGATGGATACGTTGGATGCAAAGGGATTGGCTGAAAATACGCTATTCATCTTTACTTCAGATAATGGCCCTGAGGGCAGTGCTGCTAGAGGTGGTTCAACGGGAGGACTGAGTGGACGTAAACGCGACGATCTTGAAGGAGGCATTCGTGTTCCGGGTATTGTCCGTTGGCCCAATCATATTAAACCGGGCACGGTTAGTTCGGTGCCAGTGATTGGTTCGGATATTTTCACAACTGTCTTAGAAGCGGCTGGCGTTCCTATTCCAACAGATCGTACGATTGATGGGGCCAGTATGGTTCCTGCATTTTCAGGAAAACCGATAGAAAGGAAAATTCCATTATTCTGGCGGACACACGTTTCAGACCCAGCGAGTCGTGTCGCAGTACGAGTAGGTGACTGGAAACTTGTCAGTAACGATACCATGGATGTGTTTCAGCTTTTCAATATTGAAAAGGACGCTGAGGAAGCAAACAACCTTGCTGGATCAATGCCGGAGAAACTCGACGAGTTAAAGAAGACGTTGTTCACGGTATGGGAAGACGTAGAATCAGAAGGGCCCAGTGAGTGGTGGAAGGATATTAAGAGGAAACCGAAAGGTAATGGAAAATTGGCCTATTAAAATAAATGAGTTACTTTTATGAAACTATACCCCATTAAGTTGAGCTCTGTGCTCTCTGTGAACTCTGTGAGACAAATTAATCGGTTTGCTCAGTATGTTGTTATAGGATTTGAATTTTAAATATAAATTTAATTATGAAAAAACAAAAAATAGTATTTTCCTTACTGGCTATAGTAACCTCAACTGCTTTTTCGGATCAAGCATGGACGATTGATACGCAAGAAGACTGGGCACAAAGTATCAGTTCGAAAAATCAAATTGATCTAAAAGATGGCATGGTTTCCCCAACAGCAAAATTAGCCACCTTAAAAAGTGAATTAAAGCAATACAGTGAACAACGTTCCGCCGCTTCGATTACTTTTGAGCAATCACCGGTTTGGTTGAACTGGGAGCCGACCAAGAATATCGGGACTGCTAGTATGCAAGATGCGCCGGTGATGTTGACTATGGGACCAGATAACTACTGGATGTTTGCGAAGTACGGAAGACCTCGTTCAGGCAAGAAGGGCGAAAAATCATCACCATTTAAATCTAAACCAGCAATACTGGAAGGGTTTGATATACCATTGCTCACGACGCAGGTTCCAAATGAGTTTACTGCACCGGGCGGTCTGAAGAGGAGTGCAGGCGGCTACCACGCATGGCAGAGTCGCGATATGGTTAACTGGGTACATCATGGGTCTGTCACCGAGAGGTTCTCAAGCTGGGTAACCACAGCAGAATACGTTGATGGAAAAGCCTACATCTATTACGATTTTCCAAATGATCAGGACCCGCATCTTTATATTGATGAAGATCTCACTGATGGCATTCCGGGCAAAAATATGGGAATGGCATTCAAGGATCCATCGCATGGTTCGGATTGTTCTTTTATTCGTGATCTAGAGGGAAACTTTCATGTCATTTATGAAGATTGGAGCCCGATTGATGCGAGTAGACATGCCTGGGACTCACCGCTAGCTGGGCATGCAATCAGTGCTGATGGTATTGGAGATTTTAAAATTCTCTCTCCAGCAGTTGATGAACGAACAAAGCCTACTGGAAAGATTGCGGAATATGCCCATCCACACTGGCATGCAGCTGATCCCGAAAACTACCCTGGAAGAACGGCTACCGTTAATGTTCCTAAGCATCGGATAAAAGCAGGGGAGACGAGAGCCTTTGCTGAATACGAAATTCACAAACCGGAACAGGACGCGTACGGTGATTGGGCCTCGATTGCGATTGGCGGACAATATTATCTTTTTGCCGACTTCGATCCAGCTAGTGCTCACGGGAAAACAGCAATGAGTGTCGCCATGTTCACTTCCTCAAGTTTGGACGAGCCGTTCACTTTCTTTAATAATGTAGGCAAGGGGCATCCAGACCCAGATGTTTGTTTTGCTGAAGGGCGCTTCTATCTTGCGACTCAGCAGGACTCGGACTTCACTAGCCCAGGTCCATGGGTTGAATCAGTCGAAGTCCGTGTCGGAGTTGATATCTACAACGATGCGAAAATCGACCAATGGACTGATTGGCAAGCTGTGAAAGAAAGCTACGACTATACGCCTGGCTTCGCCAAGCAGATAAAGAAAGTGCCAGCGTCAATAGACCTATCTGGATTGCCCAAAGGATATGGGTTTCAGTTCGAAGTCCGTATGACGGATACGACCGAGAATAAATCAAAGCCTGTCTTAGATAAAGTAGTGCTTTCGTTTGCGAACTAAAAAATTTATTAAAAACACAATTATGATAAATAAAATATTAAAAATCTCGCTCGCTGGGTTGCTGGCTTCATACATTTCTGTTGCAGCACTTTTCGCTGCATCGAAACCGAACATCGTCTTCATCCTTTGCGATGATCTCGGCTATGGCGATGTGCAGTGTTTAAATCCAGAGAACGGGAAAATTAAAACACCATCGGTCGACAAGCTCGCAGCGCAAGGCATGATCTTTACCGATGCGCATTCGGGTTCTTCCGTTTGCACACCCACTCGTTACGGCTTGATGACTGGGCGCTATAGCTGGCGCACGAAGTTGCAAAGTGGAGTGGTCGCAGGCTTCGCCCCAAATCTCATTGCTGAAGATCGACCAACGGTGGCGAGCTTTTTGAAATCGCAGGGCTACCACACGGGTATCGTTGGTAAATGGCATCTCAACTTTCAGTATGCCGATGCGGAATCGGGTGAGATTCTGAAGAAAGCCAGAGGGAGGAGAGTAAATGGCAGGAAAGGTAAACTAGCCCCTGTCGGTAGTAAGATTCCGGATGGTCCAGTCGCTCGTGGTTTTGATTATTTTCATGGTTTCCACCATGCAGGTGATATGAAGGGGGTGATTGAAAACGATACGGTGATTGCACATGAAGAGGAAATTAACATGTTGCCACGTCTTACGCGCAAAGCGGTTGAGTATATTGAGACTCGTGCAAGCAACAAGCAGACTCCGTTTTTCCTCTATGTTCCTTATGGCTCACCACACACTCCAATACTGCCTTCTCCTGAATGGATAGGTCGAAGCGGTCTTGGCGATTACGCTGATTTTGTGATGCAAACAGATGATGGTGTTGGTCAGATAATGGCAGCTTTAGAGAAGAACGGTTTGGTTGAGAATACGTTGGTTATTTTTAGTAGTGATAACGGTTGTTCTAAAGCAGCCAATATCCCGAATTTGTTAAAACAAGGACATAAGGTAAGTGCAGGCTTTCGAGGTTCGAAGGCTGATCTTTGGGATGGCGGACATCGGGTGCCTTTCATCGCTCGTTGGCCGGGGCATGTGGAGGCAGGCTCGACTAGCGACCAATTGATTTGTTTAACTGACTTGTTTTCTACGACTTCTGATCTTACCGGTGAAGTATTACCGGTAGGTAGTGCGGAAGATAGTGTGAGTTTTTTGCCCGCCTTATCTGGTCAGTCGATTGTTTCGACGCGTGCCGGTGTAATACACCATTCGATCAGTGGTCATTTTGGGTATCGTCAAGGTAAGTGGAAACTACTACTTGCAAAGAGTTCTGGCGGGTGGACAAGTCCAAAAGAAAATCAAGTGAAGGACGGTCCTGTTGCACAGTTGTATAATATGGAAGCCGACCCTGCAGAGACCACGAATCTTTACGAAACGAATCCGGAAGTTGCCGCAAATTTACTCGCTAAATTGCAGGCTGACATTGAGGGAGGCCGAAGCACCGAAGGCGCTGAAGCGAAGAATGACATTGAAAATATTGTTCTTTGGAAGACTCGTTAAGTCATTACCTCTATTGAATATTCGTTAAATGCATACTATTGAAATTATGACCATTAAACCTATTGCTTTAAGTGCATTTTGCCTCTTGGCTTTTTTGAGTATCGTCAGCGCTCACGCAGAAAAACCAAATATCGTCTTTATCTTTGCGGATGATCAGGCACCGAATACCATAGGAGTTTACGGCGCCTCTCATATGAAAACCCCGAATCTGGATCGTTTCGCAGAAGAAGGGGTGCTGTTTAATCGCGCTTACAATCCGGGATCGTTTGCTGCCGCAGTTTGTGTTGCCAGTCGCGCCATGCTGAACACCGGTGCTTTCGTTTGGAATGCTGCTGCATTCTACGGTGCGGGCACATTTAAGCCAGGTGGGAAGAATGCACCTATGGTAGGCGAGTCCTATGCGATTAAGAAGAAAAAACCGCAAGCCTACTGGTCTCAGTATATGAAACGCGCCGGGTATGAAACTTATTTTACGGGTAAGTGGCATGTAAGAGCGAAAGCCGATCAAGTGTTTGACCACGCGGTGCATGTGCGTGCCGGGATGCCGGCGCAAAACAAGAAACGGTATAAGCGTAAATTTATCGAGGGCGAGTCGGACTGGTCACCCTACGATAAGAAAATGGGAGGATTTTGGAGGGGTGGTAAACACTGGAGCGAAGTGTTGGCGGATGATAGCATTACGTTCATTGAGCAAGCCAAAGAAAGCGATAAACCTTTTTTTATGTATCTCGCTTTCAATGCACCCCATGATCCACGTCAGGCACCCAAGGAGTATGTGGATATGTATCCATTGGAGGGAATTAAGGTGCCCAAGAATTTCCTACCCGAGTATCCGTATAATGAATACGCGGGTGCGGGTCGAACTTTGCGCGATGAAACGTTAGCACCGTTCCCACGGACCGAGTATGCCGTGAAGAAAAACTTGCAGGAGTACTATGCGGCGGTTTCTTACATGGATACCCAGATTGGCCGCATTCTTGATGCGCTGAAAGCTTCGGGTAAGGCAGATAATACCTATGTCTTCTTTACTGCCGATCATGGATTGGCCGTGGGAGATCACGGATTTATTGGCAAGCAAAACATGTATGATCATAGTGTTCGTGTTCCGTTGATGATGACGGGCCCAGGGTTGGAAGCGGGTAAAATAGTGAACGCACCAGTTTACCTTCAGGATGTCATGGCGACATCGATTGAGCTCTCCGGTTTATATAAACCTGCACAGGTAGAATTTAATAGTCTGCTGCCTCTGGCTACAGGGATAACCGAGCAGAGTTCTTACTCTTCAATCTATGGTTGTTACTACTCGAATCAGCGAATGATTCTCACTGATAAGTATAAGATGATTATTTATCCAGCAGCGAACATTGTGCGTTTGTATAACGTGAAAAAGGATCCTCTTGAGATGAACGATTTAGCGGAACACAAGCAACAGTATGTTGAGCTACTAAGCACACTCTTCGTGCGATTTAAGAATCTTCAGCGAGAGATGAATGATCCACTGGATGTCACGGAAGCGTTTAATAACTTTATGAGTGATGTTCCGCCACGGCCATTACCTAATAGGCGTGAAACCAGAAACCCCATTCACTGATGGATTATTGTTCATTAATGAAACACGTGTATATTGACCAATGTCCCAACGCCGTTGGCCAACCTCTGGCTATCCATGATCCGGCAGATTTGGGGAGAGCAGGATGAATTTGCTAACAGCACTGGTGTTCTCAGCGAAATGGGTTTCAGTTAGAAACTCGCAAGAAACGCTATCAGGAAACTTGAAAAAATGAATAAAATCAATAGACCAGAAAGAACTTTTTACAAATATTTATAAAAGCAACTAATATCTAAATTAATATGAAAATCATCATCACGTTATTAGCCTCCCTCATGTTTATATCATTGGTGGGAGCAGCAGAAAAACCTCATGCGGTAATTGTAGTGGGGACACATCATTACTCTCCTGAAAAGACGATGCCCAAGTTCGCAGAGGAACTGAGTTGGCTAGGATTTAAGACGACCGTTATTAATCCGGACTGGGATCCAGAGAAAGACAAGCGTGGGTTGCCGGGCTTGGAAGTTTTGGCTGATGCGGATGTGGTTCTGTTTTTCACTCGTTTTTTAAGACTAGATGATGCGCAGCTTAAGCATATTAGCAGTTACTTAGAATCGGGTAAACCTGTTGTGGGATTCCGGACGAGCACCCATGGCTTTAATTACCCGAAGGGTCACAAACATGTTGGATTGAATTTATCCTTCGGAAAAGAGGCACTTGGGACACCGTACCGAATTCATCTTTCGGGGAAGACTGAAGTTAAGTTGGCAGAAGGAGCGGGAGAACATCCCATTCTGACAGGAGTTGATTTAGCGACTAAATGGATATCACCTGGAACGTTATATCTCACGTCGCTTGAACCTAGAACAGAACCTTTACTGCTCGGCACCGGTAATTCTAGGAGGGTCGGTATCATTAAAACTCCCTTTGGAGATCAAGATTTAAAAAAGGTAATGACGGACACAATAGCTTGGACTTGGAAAAATAAATGGGGTGGGAAAACCTTTACGACCTCACTTGGGCATGTTGGTGATTTTGCCGTTCCTCAGTCAATGCGAGTCATGGTGAATGGTGTGTTCTGGGCGGCAGGGAAATCGGTGCCTGCTATGGATGTAGTCATACGGACATTTACTCTGGGTAAAACTCCTCCAGCGAAAAAAATATCAAAGAAAAAACCAGCTAAAAAAGCGAAGACAATTTCCTCTTTACCTAAGGTCCCAATGAAGTCAGATGATCTCACGCTTTTCTATGGGAATAGTTTTATTGAACGATTACAGGAAGATGGAACGCTTGAGGCTTATCTCCACGCAGCGAGTGATGGGAAGCGTCAGCATTTTCGTTCGCTTGCTTATACTGGCGATGAAGTGGGATTCCGAATTCGCCCAGCTAAGTTTGGCGATCACCTCGGCTATATTTCTAGTCAATTGAGTTGTAATCGAGTTGTGATGGCATTTGGTATGAACGAGGCTTTTGCGGGTTCTGAAGGACTCGATGACTTTTCAAAAAACCTAAAGAATTACCTGGATATTATTAAAGGTCGACACCTAGGAAGTGAGTTTGTGCTCGTTTCACCAACAGCTGTTGAGGAATCTGGATCGGGGGATTATCCGGATGTTGCTCAGCGAAATGCAGACATCGAAAACTATTGTAAGGCAATGGAGGCAATCGCGAAAGAGCAGGGGGTCAGCTATGTTGATCTGTTTACTGCCAGTCTTCAGTTATATAAAGAAAGCAAGGTTTCGTTGACGAGTAATAGTTTACACTTAAATCAAGTTGGATATAAAGCAATTGCCAAGGTGCTGGCTAAAGCGCTTTCTTCTCCTGAGGAAATTAAAGCGGTAGATGTAAATTCGTCGGGATTTGCTGCGTTGAAAAAATTGGTATCTCGCAAATCCTATGAAGTTGCAATGGCCTATAAGCCAGCTAACGGTATTCACTACTACGGATTACGGAGACGAGATTATGAATACGCGAGTGAAATCCCTCATCACCTGAAATTGGCGAATCAGCTTGATGAGTCGATTTGGTTACAGGCGAAAAATCTTACAATTGCTCAGCCATTTCCGAAGTTGCCCGTCGCTGCAGCAAAGGCTCCTAGTTTAAGGAAACCGAGAAAAGGTTTAGGTCTTATTAAAAGTTCAACTGAAGATCTAACCGACTTTACTGTGGCTGACGGTTACCAAGTGAATCTCTTTGCTTCGAGTGAAAATTTCCCTGAACTTATCAACCCATTACAGATTAATTTTGATGGCCGTGGTCGTCTTTGGGCTTGTTGTTTTGAGAGTTATCCGGTGCCAGTGCCTGGAACACTTTCTAATGACAAAATTTTGATATTTGAAGATACTGATGGTGATGGTAAAGCCGACAAGCGAACGGTTTTCGCGGATGGATTGAAGTTGCCGGACGGCTTTGCTTTTTACAAAGATGGTATCATGGTTTCGGTAGCCCGAAAACTGATCTGGTTGAGAGACACGGATGGCGATGATGTTGCAGATGTTCGTGAAGAATGGCTTCGCGGTGCTGATGATACTGATACTCACCACGGTGGTTATCTGGCAAGGAGTCCGCAGGGACACGTCATTCTAAATGAAGCCCTGTTTCATCGTGGGCAATTTGAGACACCTCACGGACCGGTTCGTACTAAGAATGCTGCGACCCTTTATATTGACCCTGATACTCGTGGAATTTCAATCGAGCGTCAAACCACTCACGCTAATCCATGGAAGATATCTTATAATAATTTGGGTGAATCGATTCAGATGTTTGGAGGTGGTCAGATTATTGACTGTGATTTCTATAATGTGTGGACGCCCGTCGGAGTTTCAAGTCCCTCAAGTATGGGAATGCCTTTTCGTGATGACAAAGGCTGCACGATTGCCTTCGTGTCTAGCGCTCATTTTCCAGAGGATTGGCAGTGGGGGATAGTTACCGGGCATCTTCTCGGGAAGAATACTATCCTGTATACGCCATTGAAACTTGAAGGGGGGACTTGGATTAAGGCGGCAAATTCATTGAATCTTATTTCTTCAAAGAACAAATCTTTCCGTCCTACTGATTTGGAATTTGGGCTCGATGGAGCTTTGTATATTTCAGATTTCTATTATCCGATCATCGGTCACGCGCAGCATTCGATTCGCGATGTTAATCGTGACTACACGAATGGTCGAATCTGGCGGATCACCCGCAAGGGGATTCCTCTCGAGAAAGTTCCTGTGATTGATGGAGCAGACATTCCTGCGTTGTTTTCACTTCTAACACACCCACAGTCGAAGGTTCGTGAATTGGTCCGACTGGAATTAGAAAAATATTCAAACGCCGATGTTTTAGCCTACGCGAAAAGTGTCGTTTCTAAAGCCAATATTACTGAAGCGTTTGGTTTGGAATTATTGTGGTTATTCGAGCGAGTAAAAGACTTTTCACACCTCGACCTTTTTCGCACATTAGTTAATTCGAAGGAAGTAACTATCCGAAGAGCCGCTGCGCGCTCTCTTCGTTGGTGGGTATCGAGTCTTGGTGCTGAAGCGAAAACGATAGCTAGCCAATTACTTGAAAGTAATGATGAGCGAACAACGATGGCAGTCATTTCTGTCGCCAGCCATCTTCAGAGAACTGATTCTGGATGGTGGGATCTTATTAAGGATATTGAGGCGACCAAAGATTCTCCTGTCAAAAAGATGCTAACTCTCGCTGGTAAATTCGATGCACCACCGATTAGTGCTGAATTTCCGTTACTAAAAGTTTCAAAAGATGCAACACTTTCGGGTTGGAAAATGGACGGTAAGAGGCCGGCTGGTAAAATGTGGATAAAGAGTGATAAGAAACAATCGCTAATCCTTGGGTTTAATGGTAACCCTTATATAAATCTGAACGTTAATAATATCCCTGAGTTGAGGTCTACTGGCAGTCAGCATTCCAAGAACGGCCAAATTAATTTAACGCTTGTTCCGGGACTCAATAAAATTGAATTCTTCTCTGCACAGGGTGGAGTCGATAAAAAAGGGAAGATCGATCTTTATCTCGCCAGTCTAAAGGGTGGAAAGGCTGAGGGTGTCATGTTCGCTAAAGACAAAGCTGAGCATGCTGCATGGGAAAAAGCTTACGAGGATGAGTTCGCCACTGTGACTGATAGTCGAATCTACATTAAAGTGGTGCCATCGCAAATGGCTTATAATGTTAAGACATTCACTGTGAAAGCTGGACGAACTTACGATTTCGTATTCGAAAACCCAGATCACATGATGCATAATCTCGTCATCACTAAACCTGGGCAAGTCGCCAAAGTTGGAGCATTGGCCGACGCTATGGCTGGTAATGCTGATGCGATGGGTAAACACTTCGTGCCCGATACCGATCTAGTAATTTTCTCAACCGCTCAGGTTCCCCATGGAGGAAAGGTCTCTAAGGAGTTTACTGTTCCGAGTAAACCGGGGAAGTACCCTTATGTTTGTACTTTCCCTGGGCACTGGAGAATGATGCAAGGCGTAATGATAGTGGAATAATCGTAGTGGGATTATTTAATAACTACTGGGATTCTTTGAGGTTTAATCATGAAGCACGAAAGCACATGAAGCAGATTTTATAAGTATTAACATGAGTTCAAATATCGAGTTTATTGAATTATCGAGAGAAGTTATTGGCGCCGCCATTGAACAATGTCTTTTAATTAATTTTAACGTTAAACTTCTAAAAAATGGGATCAAAAGCTTTGTCGTTTAAGGTCCAATATACGCTCTTCATGATCTTCTTTTCTTGTATGTTCCACAATATGAAGATTTCTAAAATCAAGTTTATGAGAATGGATGAAAATTTCGTCGGAGTAAACTTGATTTTTGTTGCTGTTCGATGGCAGAATGAGCATGTCAGGCTGTTTACTAAATGTACGAAA
>CAWUTK010000090.1:0-10870 GCA_963924785.1 uncultured Opitutales bacterium | reverse complement strand
AAATATTGATGATAATATGGGCGTGCTGATGAAGAAACTTGAAGAATGGAAAGCATTAGAAAACACCCTGATAATCTTCATGACTGATAATGGCTCTAATATGAAAACAATAGGCAAGAAAGGGCAGAAAAGTAAGCTAATGGCTCATAATGCCGGACTCAGAGGGCACAAGGATACTAACTGGGAAGGAGGAACTCACGTGCCTGCGTTTTGGTCTTGGAAGGGAGTTTTCGATGAGGGTGTTGATGTTTCTGCTTTGACCGCGCATATTGATCTTTACCGAACCTTCTGTGCACTTGCCGGAGCAAAGATCCCTGAAAGCACTTTGCCTCCGAAAGGGCGTTCATTGCTTCCGTTACTCGAAGACTCAAACGCAAAATGGTCTGACCGGACTTTATTCACTCACCGTGGTCGCTGGGGTGGTGGCGGAAGAGGAAAAAAAACACGTGCCTTAGCCAAGTATTACGGTGCATCGGTACGCAATCAACGTTGGCGTCTCGTTTATGAAATGGACAGTAAAGGGGGGCCTTGGCTTAGCGATATTTCGAGTGATCCGGGTGAGCAGAAGAATCTAATAAATGAGTTCCCTGAAGTGGCGGAACAACTGAAAGTGGAATTTGATAAATGGTGGGATTTCTCGGAAGCCTTTTTGGTCAATAAAGACCTACCTCGAATTCAGGCAGGAAGTCACCACTTGCACGTGCTTTACGATAAGCAGCTCAAAGAAAAAGGAATTCCGGACTGGGAGCCTGAGCAGCTCTAACGACCGATAATAAATTTGAAAATTAGAATAGTAAAATTAAGGAAAAAAACATGAAACGACTCGATATACTAAAAGCAATATGTGTTGGGGCAGCAATCTTCACGCTGACCAATAGTGTTACTGCCGCGACAAAGAAATCTGCGGATAAGCCCAACGTTATTTACATTCTGTTGGATGAGTGGGGATATTTTGAATGGTCTAAGATGGGGCATCCCATCTTAGATACGCCAAATATCGATCAACTAGCCTCCGAAGGAATGCGCTTCACTCAGTTTCTGGCGGCGGCCAGTTTCTGTGCGCCTGCGCGCAGCACACTTATGACTGGTCAGCATACCGGGCATACCACCGTCAGGGGCCCAGGTTGTCTGCGCGCAGATGATGTGACCATAGCCAACAATCTCAAAGACGTCGGCTACGCAACCGGTGGCTTCGGCAAGTGGGGGCTGGGTGAGCCCGGTACTACAGGGGTGCCGGAGAAACATGGCTTTGATACATTCTTCGGCTACTACAATCAGAAACATGCCCACACCTATTATCCAAACTACCTTATCCGCAACAGCAAGAAGGTGCCGCTGGAGGGGAACACCGGGAATCCTCTCAAGGGCAAAATAAATTCGCATGATCTGATCTATGCCGACAGTATTAAGTTCATTCGCGAGAATAAAGATCGCCCCTTCTTTGCTTATCTCCCTTGGACGCCTCCCCATGGTCACTGGGGAATGCCTTTGGATGATCCTGCTTGGCAGAAATACAAGGACAAGCAGTGGGATGCTGCCAGCGAGAAGGGTGAACAGGACGCGCAAATGTACGCTGCAATGGTGGAAATGGTCGATCGCCAGATAGGTGAAATCATTGCCCTGCTGAAGGAGTTAAATATTGATGATAACACGATCATTTTTGTATCTGGCGATAACGGTGGGCGTACTTATTTCGCAAACGAAAATCATCCGCATGGTTTCCTCGCACCCAACCTGAACCCTAAAACCGGCGAGAGATTCCGGGGCGGCAAAGGCAATTTCTATGAGGGAGGTATCAGGATTCCCTTTATCGTTCGCTGGCCAGGTAAAATAAAGGCCGGTTCAGTTTCCGACCACCTGGGCTACTTCCCGGATGTTATGCCCACGATCGCAGAAATCACGGGAGCAATACCACGAAAAGACAGCGACGGTATATCCATCGTGCCGACCTTGCTCGGTGCAGACAAGGCCGGGCGCAAGCAGGGGCAGCATAAGTACCTATATTGGGAAAGTAAAAAGAGCATTGCCTTGCGCATGAATAACTGGAAAGCGATTAAGCCTTCCACCAAGGCGCCCTTTGAGCTCTATGATTTGAGCAAGGATATCGAAGAACTCCACGATGTAGCAGCCCAATACCCTGAGATCATTGAGAAGATGAAAAAGTATGCGAAGCAGGCTCACACGCCGGTTGTATTGGGTAAGGTTCTCGATGCATCATTAGGATTCAAGGGTCATAGTAAAAACTAAAATAAGCATGCCAGCATGAGATTCAAAAAAACAATAAAAATTTAAAAGGAGCATACAATAAATGAGATTCAAAAAAACAATATTAGCGGGACTATTGTCAATCATGTTGATTCCGGCTGCATTTGCCGGGGATCAACCCGAAACGGTAATCCCTACGAAATCAGGTCTGAAGAAATTCTCAAAGCTACACGAAGAGAAACTTGCGGAGGCAAAAGCCGGCAAGGTCGACTGGGTGATGATTGGCGACTCGATTACTCACGCTTGGGGCAGAGATTATAAAGGGACGTTCGCGGGCAGTAATTTGCTGAACCTTGGCTTTCCCGGAGATGCTACCGAGCATGTTCTGTGGCGCATGCAGCATGGCGCACTTGACGGGATATCACCCAAGTTGGTGACGCTCTTGATCGGCACCAATAATTTAGGACCCGCTAAAGGATTGCACACCCCGGACAAACCGGAGGATATTTTTGCTGGAATCCAGGCCATCGTGGCCGAAGTGCGCACGCGCCTGCCGGAGTCGAAGCTGATGGTTTTCTCTATCTTCCCCCGCGGTCCGCAGGCAGCGAATGAAAGGGTGATGGCGGTTAATGCCATGCTACCGCAACTGACCGACCACGAGCATGTGTTTCATGTGGATATTAATGCCACGTTTCTCGATGATAAGGGCCAGCTGATTGAAGCGTATTATAACAAAGCTGGGGTGCACTTACTTCCTGCTGGCTACGTAGCCTGGGCCAAAGCGCTGCAACCATTGTTGGAGAAAGAGGGTCTGGAAATTGACCCAGAAGTCCCTAAAAAAGGCAAAACAAAATAAACAGAACCGGCATAGACAGCCGTAACGAAAGTGGAATTTATGGGAACCCGAGCCCTTTCAATAAGCGATCAACGGCTAATTATATACTATTTGAATTAAAAAAGGGAAAAACTATGAAAAAATGGATGATGGTTTTAATGATCCTTTCTGCGCCTGTTTTTGTTGAAGCGGCAGCGAAAGCAGAGGCAAAGGCAGACTGGCTTGCCAATATAAAAAAGAACATGGAGGGTAGAGGGAAAAAATATGACCCCGCCCATTTTAGCGCCGCTTTTGACGCCATCGATCTCGATAAAGATGGTATTTTGACTCCGGAAGAGTTGACTGCTCATAAAGCCTCGCGCAAAAAAGGAGCACCCGCAAAAAAGGGAAGTCCTGAAAAAACGTCTAGAAGCAAAAAGAAAGTTGTTTCAAAGGAAGCACCGGTATCCACAATAATAAGTTCAAGTGCCCCGGCTCCCGAAGGATATGATCCCGCAACGGACCTTTGGTTTAACCAACCGGCGCAACGCTATTATCAGTCGCTGGTGCTCGGCAACGGTCGGATTGGTGCCATGGTTTTTGGCGGTCCGGACGAAGAGCGTATTGTCCTTAACGAAGAGTCGCTTTGGTCGGGATCGCGTGTCGAGAACAATGTTCCCGGAGGATATAAGTATCTTCCCGAGATGCGCCGATTACTTGGTGAGGAGAAATTTGGTGAGGCAGGTGCCCTGAAACGCAAGATATTTCCCATCAAGGGAGCGCCAAAATACGGAAAGGGCATCTCTCCGTTTGGGCGTTACCAGACACTCGGCAACCTGCGTCTGAAGTTTTCCGGCAATAGCGATCCAGTAGATGATTACCGGCGCGAACTGGACTTGAACTCTGCGTTGGGAAACATCAGCTACCGGCGGGGAGCCACCTCGTTTAAACGCGAGCATTTCGTGTCCGCGCCGGATGATGTCTTTGTATCCCGTCTTACTGGCCCCGTCTCTTTTACGGTTACAATGGATCGTGAGGAGCATTCTACGACGACTGTGGTTAACGATCGCGAACTACTGATGACAGGTAGCCTTAATGATGGCTTCGGCGGCAAAGGCATGACCTATGTCGGGCGTTTGCGTGTGGTTGGTGGTTCTGTGAAAGCTGAGGGTAATAAATTAGTGGTTAGTGCGGATGATGATGTTGTTCTGCTCTTTGCGGCCGCGACTGATTACCGTGGTATCGCCGGGCGTCAGCTCTCCGATCCGCTAGCGGCGACAACTTCCGATCTTGATAAAGTGGAGAAGAAAACATTTGACGAAATGCGTGCTGCGCAAAAAACAGATCACGAGAAGTACTTCAACAGAGTTACTCTTAATTTGCCGGAAACGAAAAATAGCCGTTTACCAACAGATAAACGCTTGGCCGCTTACAAAGACGGTGCCTCTGATCCTGTTCTGGAAGCTTTATTTTTTAATATGGGACGTTATCTCCTCATCAGTTCATCACGACCAGGCGGCTTGCCAGGGAACTTACAGGGGATCTGGGCGGAAGAAATTCATACGATGTGGAACGGTGATTACCACTTCAATATTAATGCACAGATGGTCTACTGGCCAGCGCAGACTTGTAATCTAGCTGAGCTACAGGAACCCTTTAATAACTACATCGCATCGTTGGTAGAGCCGGGTACGAAAACGGCTAAAGCCTACTACAATTCACCCGGTTGGTTTGTGCACAGAATGTCAAATATCTGGGGTTTCACTGCACCCTCCGGTATGGATATGGGCTGCGCGGCATGGTTGTGCGAGCATCTCTGGGATCAGTATGCCTTTACCTTGGATAAGGAGTATTTGACCAAGGTTTATACTATCATGAAAGGTAGCGTGGAATTTTATCTCGATAACCTTTTTGAAGAACCTGATAATAAATGGCTGGTCACTGGTCCGTCTCAATCTCCTGAAACCGGTTTTATTCTGCCAAACGGTACAAGGGGATCACTATGCTTAGGTCCAACAATTGATATGCAACAACTGCGCGAACTGTTTGGAAACACTGTGCAGGCGGCGCGGATTCTTGGTGTAGACAAAGAGCTACAAGACGAATTGCTTGCCAAACGAAAACGACTAGCTCCGAATCAGATCGCGCCGGATGGCTTACTTCAAGAATGGCTCAAACCTTATGAAGGACGAGAGCCCACTCACCGTCACTTATCTCCTTTTTACGGTCTTTATCCTTACAATGAAATAACTCCGGAGAGTACACCGGAATTAGCAGAGGCCTGTCGTAAACTGTTGAAACAGCGTGCGGTTGGCCAGAGTGGTGGTTTTTCTAATGCTTGGAAAGTCAATTTATTTGCCCGACTCGGAGAGGCAGAAAAGGCGTGGGAGTTTGTTCGTCGAATGCTTACCGATAACGGCTTTGACAACATGATGTCTCGATTCCGTCCTCTTCTAAGAGCAGACGGCAAACCTGAAAAAATATTGTTAATTATGGACGCGAATTTTGGAACGACCGCCGGTATCGCCGAGATGTTGATGCAGAGTCACCCTAAAAGCGGCGAGATCAATGCAGAGCCAATCATTCACTTACTGCCTGCATTGCCAAAGGCGTGGCATGAGGGTAGCATAAGTGGTCTACGCGCTCGTGGTGGGTTTGAGGTTGATGTCGGGTGGGAAGACGGCAAGCTGATCGAATGTAAGATCACCTCGCTGTTCGGCAATCCGGTTAAAGTCCGTTATGGCTCAGAGACCAAGCAACTGAACTTGAAGAAAGGTGAGAGTCGGACGCTTTCCTTCGGCCAGATTGCTGAAAAGTCGACTCCCTTTACGAATGCAAAACCGCTGGTTCCTGATGCCACCATATCGCAGTGGAACGGGTATGATCGCTATAACTTTTCATTCAAGGGATACAGCTGTTTTATCACTCAACCTAAGAAAGCTTTACCTTCTAAACCATGGGTATGGCGTGCAAAATTCCCTGGCTATCACGATGAAATTGACGAAATTCTTGTCGGTCGTGGCTTCCATGTTGCCCATATTAGGTGTGGCCCGATGCTTGGGAGTCCGAAGGCTCGTGATCTCTGGGATGAATTCTATTCCTATGTCACTGAAACGGTTGGCTTAAACAAAATTGTGGCTCTTGAAGCCGTAAGCCGAGGGGGGTTGTTCGCCTATGGTTGGGCTGCGAACAATCCTGAGAAAGTATCCTGTATTTATGGCAATGTTCCTGTATTGGATTTTAAAAGTTGGCCAGGCGGTAAAGGCAAGGGAGTCGGTAGTTCCAAAGAGTGGGCGAATCTCCACAAACAATATGGCATCACTGAAGAACAGGCTATGGAATCGGAGGATATTCCTCTGAATAAGCTGGAGCCACTTGCGAAAGCAGGGATACCGATTATGCATGTTGTAAGCCTCGTTGATAAAGTTGTGCCTGCTGATGAAAACTCACTGATTCTTGAGGAAAAATACCGAGCATTGGGCGGTTCAATTACTGTCCTCTCCAACCAGAAAGGAAAGTATTTAAACAATGGGCATCGTTTCCCGTTAGATGATCCTGAGCGTTACGCAAATTTTATTCAGGATAACACACTTATTCCTTCGTTGCCTGAGAGATGAAAACTCCAAACATCGATGCTTTAGCTGCAGGTGGAATTAAGTTTTCTAATTACAGGACGTATCCTAAATGTTTTCCGACTCGCAATAGCATGCTTTCAGAATTAAATTCTGATCTGATTTTTAATTAAAACAAAAAAACAGGAGTTGAGTTACATCGTATTCCGAGAATGACCTTATACGTATACAAAGATGATGAAACGCATGGTCCCTTTAGCCAAAAGGAACTGCTCGACTATGTCGATCAAGGGGACTTTGGTTCCGATGACCTTGTCTGTGAAGATGAAGAAACTTGGCTTCCACTGTGTGAACTCTTGAAGGAAATTGCACCATCGCTCTTTGTTTACAAGGATGAGGAAACCCATGGTCCCTTTAGTCGAAGGGAGCTTCTCGAATATGTTGATCAAGGGCACTTCACTGTCGATGACCTTGTCTGTGAAGATGGTGAAACCTGGCTTTCATTTAATGAATTATTACAGCCCGATATTTCTCCTGAACCCCCAGTGATTCCAGTTGCCAAAAAAAAGGCAATCAAGGTGTCAGGTCAACAACCAGCTGCTCGAAAGAAGGTATCAAAGGGACAACCAGTTGCGCGGAAGAAGGGAAATACTGGGATGATCGCCATTGTGTGCTGTCTGCTTCTAGTGGTTTCTTTCATTTTGCTTCTCTCTAAAAAACCGGAAGGGGGACAGGATCAAGAATTACGGTCTTCCCAAGAAAGTGAAAATACGAAAATGCTAACAAAAGCAGACAAAAGTAAAACAGCTGAATTAAAGGCACAATCAGTCAAACTTGCTGCGGAACATTTTGGATCTTCCATGATCCCTGAAAATAGACTGAAACCTTTCATGGAAACCCATTGCATTAAGTGTCATGGAGAAAAAAAACAAAAGGGTGATTACCGCTTTGATCAAATGGACTGGGAAATTGCAAATAATGAAAGCCTGCATGAGTGGCAGGATATTCTTGATGCACTCAATATCGGAGACATGCCTCCGGAAGACGAAGATCAGCCACCGGCAGAGGAACTTGCCACTTTTATTGGAGACGTCGCTGAAAACATAAAATTGGCGCACAAGAAGTTAGCGGCGACTGGGGGGAAGATTTCAATGCGATATTTAACGAAAAGTGAATACTTTGGCAGTATGAACGATCTTTTTGGTGTGGAGTTACCTCGAAATATTTTGCCGGACAAGGTCAGTGTTGATCTTGATACGATCGGTTCCAATCAGTTTTTCTCTTTAAAAGAATATGACCAGTTTTATACTGCGGGGAAAGAGGTTGTTGAAAGATGTATCCTTGCCATGACCGCTCCTTATGAGTTTAAAGCAATACGGTATGACCCTGAAATTGAACCGGCAAAAAAAGCCAAAGCGGCGTATGATCAGTTGACTAAGGTCAAGGCATTGATAGACGCCAAAGCCTCATTTTCTGAAATAGCTAAGGTCAATCCTAAAATTGCTGATGAAGGCCAGGCTAAATTATTTAACCTTCGATACGAGGGTCAAATAATCCCTCTTGGGAATCGATACAAAGCAACCAGAGGGCCAGGGTTGACCGGCAGTTTTACATACACTACCAAATTAAGGCCCAATAGCCTCTATAAGTTAAATGTCACAGCTCACAGTATAACAAAAAACAAAAAACGTAGGTATGGGAGACAAACAAGAGTCATTGTTAATGATGAAGAGGTGGGCAGTTTTAACTTCGAGTCCAGCGGTATGACTTCGCCTGAAGTCAGCTTCAGAACGGGTGTTATGGATTCCGACTTTGAGATTAATGTCGTAGGCGGTGATGTTTACGATTACCTTTCCTTGACTGGGCCATTTGAACATAATCAAAAGAAGGTGACATTCTTTAAGTCGTTAGTCAGCCCAGTCGTTGAAAAAAGCGATTCTAATGAAACCGAAATTGCGACAATGTTGACGAAATTTGCCGAAAGAGCTTTTCGTTACCAAGGCGTGGACAAGGATTATATATCTGCATTACTCAAGGTGTATCGACTCGAAAGATCAGACGGTAAAGATATCGCTAATTCGTTGATTGAACCTCTAATAGCTGTTGTCACTTCTCCGACATTTTTGTATATCAAAGAAAAAAATGATGGAAAGAGAAAGACTTTAAGCCAAAAAGAATTCGCTATTCGAATGGCCTATTTTCTCTGGAGCAGACCACCGGATAAGAAACTCTACGAACTGGCAGCATCAAATAGTTTGTATGACCCAGGTGTATTGAAAAATCAATTTGATCGAATGTTAGCGTCCAGCAAGGCGGATGTTTTTTTGACCGATTTTATTAACCAATGGTCGGACATCAGTCGCTTCGATGAAATTGATCTCCCTGTCAAGTGGGTCGGGAGTGGTCTTCAAGCTTCTATGCGTCGGGAAATTAGTGAGTTCTTCAAAGTATTGGTTCGTGAAAACCTTGTGCTTGATAACCTAATTGAATCCGATTTTGTCGTAGTTGACCCAGTGCTGGCTCAGCATTATCGCCTTAAAAGCCCAGCGAGAGTTGAGGGTTTTAATAAGATTGATGTTCCAGCCTCTAATCCACGTGGTGGAATGTTAGCACAGTCTGCCTTCCTTATTATCGGGAGCACCGGTGCTCGAAATTCACCTACGATACGAGGAACACTTGTTAGGGAACTTTTTCTACATGACGCACCGCCACCGCCTCCACCGAATGTTCCCATGATTGAAACTCCCAAGGGGAAAAAACTGACTGTCAGGCAGTTGGTGGATCGGCATATGAATGTTCCGCAGTGTGCATCTTGTCACAATAAGATCGATCCCATTGGTTTGGGATTAGAGAGCTTTGACCACCATGGTAATTGGCGAACAGAAGAAGTGGTTTATGTTCCACCGAAGAAGAGAAAGAGAAAGGGGAAACCTCAGCCAAAATCAAAGCCACCCGAAACCGTTCCAGTTGATGCTGGTGGACATCTGAACGGAGAGGCGTTTGGAGACTTCAAGGGGCTTCAGCAAGCGCTTTTGAAAAATAAAGATAAACTGGCTCTGTCTGTTTATGAATCAATGCTTTCCTATAGCATCGGTCGCAGAATCGAATTTGTCGATGACTCAGAGATTTATGAAAGTTTGGAAAAATTAAAAAAGAAGAATTACCCACTTAAAGAGATGGTTTTTGCCATTCTCTCCTCGAAAATTTTTGCTACTAAGTAAACGGAGAAATAAACAATGAGCATTCTAACAAATACCTATTCGAGACGATCTTTTATACGGTCAGCCTCAGCCTGTCTAGCTTTACCTTACCTGGAAACTTTTGCATTTGCTGGTTCTGGCCCCACTGAGGCAAACGCGCTGAAGAGAATGGTTTTCCTTGGCCAGGGCTATGGCTTCCTTCCCGAATTCTATCCGACGAAAAGCGGCAGGTTTTCGGAGATAGGTTTAACCGAAGGGCTTTCGCCTCTCAGCAAGCATCAAGATGACGTTACCTTGTTGGGGAATTTACTTAACGTTGGAGCCTCCAACGCTCATAGTGGTAGCTTGACGTTTCTTACCGGTGCAGCTTATTCCAGTCCCTTTAATTTCAAGAATTCCGTTTCCTGTGATCAGATAGCCGCTGAGCATTTGTGTCAAAATACCAGATATTCCCATTTGACTCTGACTACGGATGAAGCAGAGGGACATGGACCCTCTGCTTTATCCATGGCCTATAATCAAAAGGGGAGCCCGATTCCTGGTATTAATTCTTCTATGGAACTTTATCGACAACTCTTTTCTGCAGAAGAATCAGCAGAACAGGTTACGAGGAGAATTCAAAAGCGCTCCAGTGTACTTGATAGTTTAAGAGTGAACGCCAAATCAATGTCTTATCAAATTGCTAGGACAGACCTAGAGAAACTTGACGAGTACTACGAAACAATTCGGCAGGTAGAGTTAGGTTTAAAGAGACAGCTTGACTGGGCAAATACTCCCAAGCCAAAGCCTTCGTTTAATCATCCTAATCAGATCGATGGAGAATCTGAAGTTAAATTAATGTTTGATATGATAGCTCTAGCATTCCAGACTGACCAGACGCGCGTGGCGACATACATGATGCCATCCCAATCAGTTCTCAGCAGCATGGGGATTACTATTCCTGTTCATGCGCTGTCTCACTACGCTATCTCTGAGGAGAGGGAAATCAATGCAGGTTATCGAGATAAGAAATGCACCGAGCTTTTTGGTTACTTGTTGGATAAGCTAAAAGAAATGAAAGACCCCGATGGTCGAAGTGT
>CAWUTK010000089.1:0-3379 GCA_963924785.1 uncultured Opitutales bacterium | reverse complement strand
TGCTAAACCCAATTTTTCCAGTTCAGCTAAAGCAAGGCCAATGGCATTGTCCATATTGCTAACGGAGTCATGGTATTTTGCGTAGTTTTTTCGGATATCGGGTATGTCTGGATGATACTTCCTTAGTTTCGTTTTAGCTGGATCATGTTTGGTGTTTTCAACGCTGCCTTGGGCCCGGCTTTCGTGAGAATGTGCGATGTTTATCACTTGGAAAAATGGCTGGTTGTTTTTTAATGTTTCCCACTTATGAGCGGTACTGCTATCCCAACAATCGCTGTCTTCTCTGCCGCCAATATTGAAATCAGTCTTTCGTGAATTAGCGCAATAGTATCCATTTTTTTTGAGTGCATCCGGGTAGTATTTTATAATACTATGTGGTATTTCGTAACGACTTCTCATATGTTGTGTTCCCATTGAAATTGCGTTGATACCAGTGATCCATGTGCTTCGAGAAGGGGCACAAACTGGGGCGTTGGCGAATGCGTTCATGTATTGAAACCCTTCTTTCGCTAAGTTGTCGATGTTTGGTGTGCTTGCATTTTCGTTACCATAGCAACCTAGCCAAGTGACATTATTGTCCTCACTCGTCAGCCACAATATATTTGGTTTCTCCCCAAATGCATAAGCAAATAGCAAAACGTGTAGTGTCAAAATTTTTATAATTTTCATATTTTTCTTTCC
Source organism: uncultured Opitutales bacterium (assembly GCA_963924785.1). GTDB lineage: Bacteria > Verrucomicrobiota > Verrucomicrobiia > Opitutales > CAJWYM01 > CAWUTK01. The sequence goes on along the minus strand of CAWUTK010000089.1, from coordinate 2,698 downwards.
TTATTAAATTCATTTTAAGTTCAATTTATTAACCACTAATTTACACTAATCTTCACTAATATATTATTACTTTTGTGTTCAAGTTAACCATGCTTATTTTAAATACTACATCCGATCTAGTTCCCACTCCCAATTAGTGTGAATTAGTGAAGATTAGTGGTTTTCTTTTCGCTATTCCCGGTTATTCATTTAAAAAATTCATGTTAATGTTTATTCCCTGTTCTCCGCGGTTTGCTGTTCCAAGTCAATTTCTATATTAGCCTATATGCCTAGCTCCTAAAGCTTTCATCCCTCATTTTTCATTTTTTTTTGTATTATTTTTCTCCCCATTCTCCGTGGTTTATTTTACCGGATTCCCGTTTCCTAATAACCTAACTCCTACAGCCTAATCTCCTAACTTCATCACTGCCACCGTTGTTTGTTTCGATACGTCATGGGTGGGACTCCTGCAACTTGTTTGAATACGATACTTAATCGCTCAGCATTACTAAAGCCTGATCGTTCTGCTATTTCTGGCATGGCTAAGTCTGTTGTGGTGAGTAGCTCTTTTGCTGTATTAATTCGGATTCGAACGATTTCTTCACGAGGACTTCTGTTTAAGTGTGTTCTGAAAGATTTCTCCAAAGTTCGCCGATTAACATGAACGTGTTCCACTACGTCCGATACATTTATTCCGGTCGTTATGTTATCTCTGATAAAGGCTAGAGCCTTTGGGATTATTGGATCAGAAACAGCGGTGACGTCTGATGAACGACGTGTGATTATGTTGGTTGGATCAATGAGAATAGTTTGGCCAGCAAGCTTTTGACCTGCGAGTAATTTTTCCATATTTCGTCCGATCTCAAAACCTATTTTATCCCATGGAATCATTATACTTGAAAGGGGAGGATTCGCTAAACTGGAAACAAGATCATCGTTGTTAACTCCTAAAATAGAGATTTCTTCGGGAACCTCTATTTCGTTTTGTAAGCAATTTTGGGCAAGGTGCCTCCCCAGTGGATCATGGGCTACAAGTATGGCGCAAGGCCTTGGCAGGTCTTTTATCCATTGTATGAAACCTTTATCTTCTTCGATCCAATATTCTGTGTATTGAACTGTTTTTTTGAATTTAACTTTAAAGGTATTGGGGACGATGGATTTTTGTTTTAGAAAATGAGTGTATCCGTTCTCACGACGCCGTGAATAAAAGCTGTCATTTCCTAGAAAAGCAAAGTTTTTGAAGCCAAGATTATGAAAATGCTCTGCGGCCATTTCTCCGACTTTAATATCGTTTACATCTATGTATGTTAAGGATTTTGCGCCGACATCATTGTAATCATTTGGGCAAACAATTGTTGGAATGTTAAGCTTCATTAAATGCTCGTTAATCCCTGGCAGGTATTCTGTCACTAGACCATCAACTTTTGAATTCTTTAGTATTCCAAGTATTTCAGTGATGGATCGATGAGGATCAATCTGTAGAAAATCAAAATTACTCGATACAAAAGGAACCAGTCCAGGAGTAAAACGCCTTAAATTAACAGGGGTTAAAAGCAGGGCAATTCTCTTAGGGCTAGATTTTTTAAAGGTACGCAAAACAACAAACAGTATCGGTTAATGCGTTTTCATGTCGAGAGAAAAAAGCAAGGGTTAATTGTTAATGTGAAGGATGCTTCCTTTTATTAACCACAGAAGGCGCCATATTTACAAAACGGATTCTTCGAGAGTTTAAGCATGCAGACACGGAAGGGCATGAAATGGAGAGATCCTTTGCGCCTCTATTCGATCTTTTATAATTTCAGCATTCATCATTCAGAACTCAGCATTCACGAAGTGCTTCCGTGGTTCAAAAACCAAAGCATCTGTCACATTAACAATTGCCCTTCAGTAGACTAAAACTATAAATTGAATAAAGACGTTTAATAAATAATCACAGCGAATAATTAAAAAAAATGGACAGTAGAATAATAGATAATTCAACGCGGCAGTTTAAACGGGTTCCGTTACGATTTAAGGGGGGGATTCATAGCAATCTCTTTACGCAGAAGAATAACAAGACTTTAGCTAAGACGATTGAAAATAAGCGATATAAAAAACTTTCCGCCAAGGTCCAATCGGACTTTCCTGAGCACTTACAAAAACCGTTAGGGGAATCTCTCGGAGTGATGAAGAGTGAGGGTGGAAACTTTTACAGGAAGTTCCTTAATTCGCATGGTGACCATGAATACTCCACTTTTCGCCTAGAAAACAAAGAGTTTCAATCGTCTAAAGGCGTCTATGCTTATTTCAAGGGTGAACAACTCGTCTACGTTGGACGCTGTAAAGAATCAATGAAAAAGCAGATCGATCAAGGATACGGGAAAATTAATCCGAAGGACTGTTATCTTGATGGAGAGGTGGCGAATTGTTATCTTAATGCATTGGTCACTGGTGAGAAGAAAGAGCTTTCTCTGTGGCTTTATGAAATGCAATCAGAAGAAGAAATTATACAAATGGAGAAAAGCTTGATTGAGAAATTAAAACCCATTTGGAATATTAATAAAAGATGAATGATTAATATAATGGATTCTTCGGGTGATTAACCATGAAGCAACTGTGTTTGTTTTATGCAAGTTGAAAGTCATTGTTTTTGATAATAGCATTAGCGAGAACAGCAAGCTTCGGCATAACGGCGACGGTTGCAACTTTATGACTTTTACCCTTCACTCTTAAACCTTGG
>CAWUTK010000088.1:0-8829 GCA_963924785.1 uncultured Opitutales bacterium | reverse complement strand
TAATGCGTTATGTAGTCCTAGGTCAGAAGGGCTTATGATTTGTTCTTCTTTTCCAATGGTTTTATTGAAACCTTCTAGAGGTAAAATGATCCTCGCGACTGTTTGATATGCAGGTTCAACTTTCTCAGTGATGAGTTGACTGAGTGCTTTGTCGATTAGATTGTTTTTTGCTAAGTTTAACCATTTATCTCTTCTTGCATGTAGAGCGGTCATATGATTTTTTATAGAGAACATTGCTTCAGAACCAGATTGTAAATGGATGTTTCCTTTTAGCTTTTCTGAGGCTTGTATCGTTTCGATGAAACTAATGCATTCTTGCCAGTATCTTGAAGGGATTGATTGATCTCTATCGTGTAAATGGCCATTGATATAGTTGAATATAGCTACGCCGTCTGTCTCATTTGCGCCAATTAGTTTTGGAATGATTTTTAAGTTTAAGGGGTATAGGTAACGGATGAAATTTATTTCATTTAAAAACCGATTTCTTTTGTCGCCACGAATTCGTTTGTAAATTTTTCCGCAAAGTTCTTTGTTATCAACTGTCGTTAGTTTAAATACTTTGTTGTTTGCCCCGCCAGATAATGGCTCTAGGCTTTTCACAGGGCTTTGATTTTCTTTTTCTAAAATATGGTTGAATGAAGGAATTGGGTCTATATTCTTCTTTTCATAAACAGGAGTTGGAGATCTCTCTTGAAATCGATTCGGATGAGAGGTTATGAGATCTTCATTAGACGCAAAATCCTCAAGGTTTTGCCAATTGCTGAAAGTCTTAATCGATGAGTTTTCAGAAGGTACGTTGGAAAATAAAAGAGGGATGGTGTCATTCGGAAATAGTGGGTGGGTGAGGACTTCTAAAAGATCATCTATAAATATGTCGCAATTTTCTTGGTATATTCTGTTTATTTTATTTTCTATAGTGGATTCAAAGAAGCAATTGGATCTATCAATGTTTATCAGCGAATCGTTGAAGATGTTTTCTTTCTCAAGGAAAGATAAGGCACTATCATGAAATTTTATGGGAGTGCCGACTACAGGAAATAGAGATTTATGGCTTATGATTTTCAAGGTAACATCGAGTTTGCTAAGATGTTGAAGGAAATTCCTGGCACCCTCATAAAGTTGTGCATCTAAAATCCTTTTTCCGTAGACCTCACCTTGTAAGGTGCTCCATTGTAAATTGCCACCGTCACTTTCTAATAATTTATTCCTAATAAATCGTTTGGGTGAATCAGCGTTTATTGCTATATCCCAGTTTTGTTTTTCATGATATTTTCGGAAAACTTGGTCGTAGCAAACCAACGTGTTATCAAAATCAATGCCAATAATCATTTAATGTAAATGTTGAAAAATTATATAATTAGAAATTCACCATGGTGTGAATACTTTCACCATTTCTCATTCGAAGTATCCCTTCATTGATGTTTTCTAAAGATACTCTGTGGCTGACAAAGTTTTTGAGGTGGAATAGATCATTCTTCATCATTTCAATATAACGCGGGATATCGATCTCAGGTTGACTGGCGCCACCTTCAGACCCAGTAAGCGTCCTGCCAAAATGTAGTGGAAGTGTATTTAGCTCTACCGTTTTATCGTGAGGGATGACCCCAAATAATACACATCGGCCATTTCTTTTGGTTAAATTATAAGCTTGTTGAATGATTGCAGGGTTACCTGTCCCATCAATCATTACGTCGACACCGCAATTTCCGACTATGGATTTAATCGTCGCATCCATGTCGCTGTTCGATGCATTGATTGTGTGTGTCGCACCACATTCTTTAGCAATGTTTAGTTTATGGTCAAATAAATCAATGGCAATAATCGGATTTGCACCGGCTATTTTTGCGCCAAGGATGACTCCCAGTCCGATTCCTCCTATTCCAATGACTGCAACCGATTGACCGATTTTTACAGCTGAATCGTTTGTGATAACACCAAAACCAGTGGTTATTGTATCGGCTAGTAATGCAGCTGTTTCAAAGCTTGTATGTTTAGAAATAGGGGTGAGTCTACTTTCGGAGATGATCGAATATTCGCAAAAAGTTGTGATATGGCCGGCATTCACCGACATATTGCCCCATTTGTAGACGGGACATTGTGTGGATTGACCGGGTGCAGGTCTCCAATGACAAACAACGTGGTCGCCTTCTTTGACTCGAGTGACGCCTTTTCCCACTTCACGAACAATACCGCCTGCTTCATGTCCTAGTAAATGTGGAAGGTATTTGTCTTCGCCTTTAACTCCATCGATCTCTCCTAGTTGAGATCCACAGATTCGAGTCGATTTGATTTCAACTAAAACCTTGCCGTATTCAACAGTTGGAATTTCGATTTCATCAATGATCAAATCTTTTTTTTGTTCAACTAAGATGGCTGCTTTAGTTTTCATTTCGAATAATGGAAAATAATTTGTTCTGCTATTTGTTTCGTCGTTAAACCTGTTAATTCTCTAGCAGCATCTTGGTCGCCCGTTTTATGAAGGAATGTGTCTGGAGTTCCAATGCTTGAAAAGCTACAAGTAGAGTTGATTTGGCGGCACTTCCATTCCGCTATAGCAGATCCAAAACCACCGATTAAGCTGTGTTCTTCAATGGAGAAGACGTGGTCATAGGTTTTGAAACTGTGTTCCAGGTTATTTAAATCTAATGGTTTTACCGTATGGTGACTATAGATGGATGGGTTGATTCCTTTTTCTTTTAATAAATCGGTGGCTTCAACGACATTGGGTAAAAGATTTCCTGTTACGAGAAGGGCAACTTTTTCTCCTCTTTTAACTTGGATGGCTTTTCCTATTTCAAAATTAGTAAGTGGCGATTGGTGTATTACTGGTTCACGTTTTTTCCCGATCCTTAGGTACGTCGGTTTTTTAGATTGAATAGCTGCTCGTGTTGCCGCTCTTACTTCCATTGCATCGCCTGCACATATTACTTGCATTCCAGGTAAGGCTCGCATTATAGCAATATCTTCAAGTGTGTGATGTGTTGCACCATTTGATGAATATGAGAGTCCTCCTCCTACACCTACGAGAAGGAACGGCAGGTTGTGGTAAGCCACATCTACTCGAATTTGTTCATAGGCTCTATAAATAAGGAAAGATGCTATCGTGTATGCTACCGGTGTCATTCCGGAGAGTGCCATTCCCGCACCGAGAGTGATCATGTTGGCTTCTGCAACGCCACAGTTGATGAAGCGATCTTTATGATTCTCTTTATACGTATCAAATAAACGGTTTCCTATGTCGCCTGATAATAGGACGACCGAAGGGTCTTCTTGTGCAATTTTGTTTATTTCGTCAGCAAATGCGTTTCTCATACGATTAAGCCTAGTTCTTTATGGGCAGAAAGGACTTCCTCTTCTTTAGGAATTCGGTAATGCCAATTGTTATCATCCTCCATCAGTTTTACACCCTTACCTTTGACAGTATCGGCTATGATTGCAGTGGGTAACAATTTGCTGCTTGAAGCTTTGTCTAAAGCATTCTTGATGTCTGAAAAATCATGACCATCAATTCTGATCGCATTCCAACCGAAAGCTTCAAATTTCTTTTCTAAAGGTTCAAGCGATAATATGTCGCTACTTCGCCCGGTCGCTTGCCATTTGTTGAAATCGACGATAGCAATTAAATTATTGAGCTTGTGAGTCGGAGCCATCATGGCCGCTTCCCAAGTTGAGCCTTCGTTGCATTCTCCATCGCTAAGTAAGACGTATGTTTTATAATCGATTTTTTTAAGCTTAGCAGCCAGAGCCATTCCTAGGCCTAATGACAGACCATGACCGAGTGAACCTGTTGCCGCTTCTATTCCTGGGACGCAATTGGGAGAAGGATGTTCGGGGAGTGGCGATTGAGGTTCGGCATATCTTTCAAATTCAATTTTATCGAAAAAACCTTTTTCAGATAAAATGGAATAGAGAGTAGTGATAGCGTGGCCTTTACTTAAAATGAAGCGATCTCGGTTTTCATCTGTATAAGTTTCGGGGGAGATGTTTAAATAATTCCAGTAAATTGAAACCATTAAGTCAACACACGATAAAGAGGATCCTAAATGGGGTGTGCCGGCTTGATGTGAAAGCTGAACAACCTGCCCGCGAATTTTAGCCGATATTTTTTGAAGGTTTTCCATTTAAAAATTTATCATAGTTTGAGTTGCTTTCAAAAAACTACCTTTGTCTATTGCTTGAGCATTCCCAACAATTCGAACTGCTTGCGAGCCGGCCATTTGGCCTAGATATGTTGCTAGGAGATTAGAAGTGCCTTTTGCCGCAGCCAAGGAAGCGATTGCACAAAAGGCGTCACCTGCACCAACTGGATCGATGACATCGTGTTCAAATGGTGGACATGATACACTCGGTTCACTACGTCGCATACCTATTGTTTCAACTGACCCGCGTGTTAACCATGCATAGGTTGCATCGAATTTATCTTTTAATTTCTTCAATTCGTTTTCAAATTGAGGCTGGCGAACACCACAAGAAAGTTTAATTTCTGATTCATCAAGTGAGAATGAATCGGCTTTGTCATATTGACGAGAGATAATATTGTAGCCGTAGTTGTTACTGTTTGTCTGGCAATTGACTGATAGAAATTTAGACTTTTCTTGAACAAGGTTTCGGATTGTATCAGTCATTATTCCATGTCCAAAATCCATAACGAGGACTAAATCAAACGCTTCGATGTTGGCCTCGATTTGTTCAATGACGGCCTTTTCTGTTTTTTTAGAAGGAGGGCTATCATCGATATAATTAACTGAAAACAATTTATTGAGTTCTGCCCCTTCAGTGAGAGGCTCCACCATTCTTCTTTTCCTTATTGTGGTGAAGTCTTTAGATCGAATAACCAGATCTTGGTCTTCTTTGAAATAAAGCGATAGGGTGTCATCTACCCAATGTTCTCTTCCTACGAGACTGATGAGTTTAACATTTTTGGTAAATTCTTGTATGTGTCTGAACACTGCGAGTGCACCACCGGCCTGTCTGTCTTCATGAAGGTAGCGCCCTGACAGAATACGGTTTTTTGAAGTAAGGCCTTGGACGGTTACTGTTTCATATTCGTCAAAGATGATGTCTCCAATAACTAATACTTTTAGATCAGAGAAACTTTCAATTATGTCACGTATTTGACCAGGTGTGTGTTGGTTTGCAACTTCTTTGCAGAAATTTTTAACGTCAGGTGTTTGTGTTGAAAAATTACTATTCAGTAGTCTTGTTGAGCTGAATACAACAGATCCCACATAGCGTAAAACTCCCCCGACTGATTCAACTGCACTCACATCATCAGCCATGTTGCCCGTGACATCATTTTCTAAGTCTTCGTATTCTTTTCCTTTGCAGTAGATGTCAGGCCTAACGGCTTCGATTGCTTCAACAGCCGCAGGGTGGGGGACGACAACCACGTAATCAATGCATTCTAATGCGGTTAATGATTTAACTCTGAGTGAATCATTGAAAAATGGCCTTCCTGGGCCTTTGTTAACATCTTTCTCTGCAGTAATACTTACAACGAGTCGATCACCTAAAGCTTTGGCTTCTTCGAAATGAATGATGTGCCCAGGATGTATTAAATCAAAAGTGCCATGGCATTGAACGATCTTATGGCCATTAGCTTTTTCTTTTTTTAAGACTGCGCTTATTGAATCAAAAGCGATGAGTTTTGTCTGATCTTGCATTTCTAGGTTTAAGCTAATTGCGGTTTTAAAAGAAAAATACTAAGCGGACTCGTCTTGGATGACTCCTTCTTTGCAAAGCCTGTTCATTGTTTTGATATTGAAATATTTATCTTCCATTTTTAATGAACCAGAATTGTATGCCGTTATAACGTCTTTGATTCCGTCTTCGACTTTATGTTTTTGTTCAAATCCTGTATCGAGCAGTTTCTTTGATGAGAGTCGATATGACCGCGGGTCATTGGATTCCGAAACAATAATTTCAGCTGGTACGTTTTTTACCACTCTATTGGCAATATCCAGAATCGAAATATTCTCAAAACCAGCATTATAAACGCCCTGGTTCTTGTCACCTGTATCTAAAAAGTGATTATATACCCTGACTAAGTCTTTGATATGAATATTTGGCCGTGTTTGGTTCCCCCCAAATACGGTGATTTTCTTGTTTACGAGGGCTTGCATGGTCAGCATGTTTACAGATAGGTCAAGGCGCATGCGAGGCGAGTAACCACAAACGGTAGCAGGGCGGATGCATTGAACGTTAATACGATCAGCGTAACTTAGCAGCACTCTTTCGCTAATCATTTTGGTTTTGTTGTAGTCAGAAATCGGAACGAGCGAAAGTTCTTCTGTCACTTCATTCTCTTCTTTTACTCCGTAAACACTACCAGAGCTAGCAAAGGTGAATTGAGAAACGTTATTTTCAATCGCACGCTCAACTAGTTGCATTGTTGAAAGGACGTTGACCTCCCAATTTAGTTTTGAATTTAAATCACTGCAGGGGTCATTCGCAATGTTCGCTAGATGAAAAATAACGTCGATTCCTTGCATGGGGATTTTGTCTGCATTACGTATATCTTCTTTGATAACTGTAAGATTTGGATGGTCCTTGAGGAAATTACCAAACCACATGATATCGACAACGGTTACATTGAACCCTCGGTCAAGTAGACTTTCAGTTAATTGATGGCCAACGAAGCCACAGCCACCGGTTACTAATATGTTTTTACTCATAATTGATTATTTCTTGTGAATGTAATTCATTGGTAATTGCTGTAGGGTTTCAAAGTGTTCATTCACCCAGTTCACGGTCGAAGCAATCCCGTCATCAATGGAAATATCTGCATTCCAGTTAAAGGCTTTTTTTGCCTTAGTTGAATCGAGTAAATATGCCGCATCTTTCCCAGGACGATCATCTGTCACTTCTACTAGTTTTTCAAAATTGGCATTTAATTTTTCACAAACTTTCTCAACTAGGCTTCGGATCGAAATATGGTAATCAGTTGAAAAATGAAATACATCAGGCGGTGTTCCCTCTAGCATTGCACTTAAGGTTCCTCTGGCTACATCATCAATATGAATAAAAGAACGGAGTGAATGTCCGCCACCGTGTAGCTGTAATGTCTTATTCAACTTAATGTATAGAATTGTCCTTGGAATGATTCGATAAAGCTGTTGTCCAGGACCAAATACATTAGCCGCTCTTGTGAAGACTACAGGAAAGTTGTAATTATTGAAAAAATTCAATAGGTGCATGTCACATGCAGCTCTGGATGTAGCATAGGGTGTGCTTGGATTTAATGGGTTACTTTCATTAACCAGTCCAGTGCAACTGCCGTAAACTTCAGGTGTTGAAACATGGACGTATTTTTTGATAAAATCAAATTGCCTTAGCCGATTATGTAACCGGACATTCGCGACAACGTTGGTTTGATACCAGTCTTCTGGACTATCCCAACTTTCAGCGACCATCGCTTGAGCGGCAAAATTAACCACATAGCTTGGTTTGTTATCATTGATTTGATCGATGATTTCATCGGTGTTTTTATTTAAATCAAGTTGCTTGAAATCAAACGATTTGTGATCGCCCCATTTATAGGGTAAGAGGCTATCGTTGTATTCTTCTGATCGACTAATACCCGTAACCTTGAAACCTTGCTTGAGAGCATAACTTACAAAGCTTGCTCCAGAGAAGGAATTGCTTCCTATGACAGTGATGTGTTCGCTCATGAAACTTTTTTTTCGTTTTCAGTTAAATATTTCATTAAGATATGACCTATGATCATTTGAAAATCTTCTGATATTTGCATGTCGTTAAGATCTAGGTGGATCGCATTATCTGCCAAAGATTTACATTTTCCTCCATCAAAACCAAGTATTGCATGCGTTTTAACGCCTCTATCTTTCGCAAGTTCTATGGCGCGGACGATATTTTCTGAATTACCGCTTCCAGAAAAAGCAATGAGTATATCTTCTTTCTTCGCTAATGAATTTAGTTGTTTTTCATAAATAGCTTCGTAGCCGATGTCATTTCCTAAACAAGTCATGACTGCAGAATTTGCGGATAAGGAGTGAACGTTTAAGCCCTTGCCGTATTTTGGAGCTATTCCGTAAATAAAGTCATTTGCTAAATGATTTGCATTAGCAGCACTTCCGCCGTTTCCACAGAAAAAAACAGTAGAAGGTGTATTCCAAATATTAATCAAGTCTTTGCCTAACGTTTCAACTGGTTTCCAGTCGAATGTTGCTAAAGAGTTTGTTAAGTTTTGAGTGTAATCTGAAATTATTGTATCAAGAGGCATTATTATTGAATTATCTATATGTGATATTGGATTGAAGACGCTACCGCCACTAGGCATTTGTTTTTAGCAAACCCGTCTTGGATGTAATTAGTGATAATTGAGTCCTCAAAAGCGTAAATTAGGCTATGAAGCGAAGAGGGATATTTTGTGTAATAAGTTTAAGGTTGCAAGCTATTTATGAATTTACAGGACAGCGATTTAGGAGGGAAAATATAGGGAATCCTCAAGGGGTTGAATGGGTAGAAATGTATAGTGAAAGGGTGAAATAGTTGTTACTGAGCTTAATCTATACCAATTCGGTGAAACTCGAACAGGTGATATGCCCTTGAAAAGGCTGTGCTATATCTTTATTTATCTGAATGTCAGTATGATGCGACACATATTGTAGAATTGGTATGATCCCCTGGGCAACCTTTGAGCGAATCTTAATATGCTTCTTTTTCTAGGGGTAATTTAACGGAGAAAACCGTTCCTTTCTTGCTAGAATTAATAAGTTCTATGTCTCCGTTATGGCTTCTTAATATTCTTTTAACAATAGATAAGCCTAATCCAGTTCCATGTTCTTTTGCAGATAAAAACGAGTCAAA
>CAWUTK010000087.1:0-19978 GCA_963924785.1 uncultured Opitutales bacterium | reverse complement strand
TGTCGGCAAACTCCTCGTAATCTTTATTGGCACAAACTTGAGTTAGTTCTGGACGAAGTAGCGATTGAATCGCTACAGTGGCTTTTCGGTTATGATTTTGGTTCACAACAAAATTATAGACACCGTTTTTGCTCAAAACCCGCCAAAAAAGCAGGTTTTGAGCTTTTTTATTTTATGCAATCTATTGACTGGCAATTCATTGCATTTCTGGGACAGGCTCTATCTACCATTTGATTGGTTTTCCACGACCGATAGAAGCCCAGCTTTCTGCTGAAGGGGTTGGCGGTATTCGAAATGCGTTGTTTGAAGGAGAATTAGTTTTTCATGAGACAGTTACCAAATGGGAGGAAAATGTAGAGATTGAATTTGATATTGATGTTGATCCCTTATCCATTCCTCCAGAGACGCTCGATGAACATGTAACGATTGGAGGCGAGTATTTTGATACACTTTCGGGTGGGTATGTGATTGAACCGCTTAAGGATGGGTCTTGTCTATTACATCTTCAGAGTAAACATCGATTGTCGACTCAATTTACTTTTTACTCAGGCCTTTGGACGGAGTCTATTATGAGCCAGATTCAAGGGTATATCTTGAAAATCATAAAGGCTCGTTGCGAATCAAATCATTAATTCGATAGTTTTGATAGCCTATGTCTTTGGTAGAGTAGTAGGCAGAAACAGATGCTTATTAGAATAGCGTCTGCAACGAAATAGGTAAGGTAAACACCCCTAACACCAAAATATTTAGGTAGGAGTAGAATTAAGGGAATGAAAATGATCAGTTGGCGGGAGATCGATAATAGCGTAGCGATCTGTGCATTACCAATGGCTTGATAAAGAGACATACATAAGAAAGCTATAGGGAATAGGGGTAGTAGGGCATAGAGGCACCTTACGTTAAGGAGGTCATCGGCTGTGAGAATTTGACTGGGTAAGATAATCTTAATGACGGAGTCTGGTGAAAGGATGATTGGTATCCAGATGAGCGTAATGAGTGCGACTCCGGCAATCGTGAAAATGGTTATTGCTTCGCGGACGCGTTTATAGTTTTTTGCGCCAAAATTGATGCCGACTACTGGCTGGAACGCTCGGACGATTCCAAAGACGGGAATGATCGCAAGCATCATTGTTCTGAGAGTCGCTCCAAACACGCCGATGTCGCTCGTTGTTCCATACTGATCTATGGCGAGAAACACAAACCATTGTTGGACGAGAGACATACTGTTCATTGTGAAGGATGAAAACCCGGTATTCATGACATCTTTAATGATGAGCTTTTGAATCCCTATTTTTTTCCAGTTTATTGGAAAGCTGGCTTTACCTGATGCGAAGTAATACAGGTTGCAGGATGCTGCGATTGCCATCGAAACAACGGTTGCCCAAGCCGCTCCTTTGATTCCCCAGTCAAAGTATTTTATGAAAATAGGATCGAGCAGCATATTTAGAAACATGCCGCACGCGGTGATGATCATTGCAACTTTGATCTTTCCTTCAGCTCGGATCAAGAAATTACAGGCCATACCTATCACCGTGAAAATGCCTCCGCATAGAGCTATACTTAAGTAGTCTTCACCTGCTTGTAGTACTATGCCTTCTGCTCCTAGCGACCTGATCAGGAAATTTGAAAAATAGGCAGGTATTATCAATATTAACCCAACGATGAGTGACATGGCTAGCATGTTGCCGAAGACGAGCTCTTGCTTAGTTAAATCGTTTTCACCGATTGATCGACTTAATATCGAAGCTGATCCTTCTGCCACGAGCATGCCAAGTGCAAATAGTATAGCCGTGTATACTATGGAGAGGGAGAGTCCCGACACCGCTTCTTCACCAACCAAGTGACCCACAAAAGCCATATCAACAAATGCGTTAATGCCAATCATGAGCATTCCAATCATCGCAGGAAATGAAAGCTTCCACATAAGTTTCCACATTCCAGCCGTTAGGATTTCGTCGCTAGCTTGTGTCTTTGAAGAATTCAATGTGAAGGATGTCTTTTGTTCTAAAGTGGAGATGTTGTATTGTATTTAATACATGATCCGAGGTTTTAACCACGAAATAGATGAAAGTCACTAAAATGATGCGAGGCGGTGTTTCTTTCTATTTTTTTCATTTGAGAATAAGTATTATTAGAATTAAAGGGAATGTTTTGGTTATTATAAGTCCTTTTAGATTATCTTCTTATGGTTATTTTTCGCTCCTGGGCCAGCATTGTATTTTATATTTACTTTCTGATTTTTAAAAATTATTCTGTATTATTAAACAAACGCAGTTCCTATTTATTAAAAGTATCTTTGTTGTGTTTTGAATATGTTGGTCGGTTCATATAAATCTTAATAATTATAATAATGAAAATCGTTAAATTACTTCTATCTTGTTTAATTTTTATTGCGGTTAGTTTCGTGAATGCGGAACCCACCACCGTTTCTGGTATGTTGACTAAGAAGGGAAAGAATTTTATCATTACAGATGACGCTGGTGAAGCACTAAAGTTTAAACTTCCTAAAAAACAAGCTGATTTAGCTCCAAAGGTAGAAGGTCTTGTTGACCAAAATGTAACAATGGTAGCTGAAATTACTGAGTCTGAAAAGGACGGTAAGGTTAAAAAGAAGGTGAAATCAATCGTATCGATTGATGGAGGGTCTTCTGGTTCTGATGACAGCGGATCTTCTGAAGGGTGTTCTGCTGGATCTGTTTCTGGAACGATTATTGAAAAAGGTAATAAAAAGAAGTCCTTTTATATCGAAAATGACGATGCCTCAATTAAACTTGTACTAAGTAAAGACCAAGCTGACTTAATTGAAAAAGCAAAATCGCTATTAGATGCGCCGGCAACTGTTAATGGAACCATTGTAGAAAAAAATGGCAAGAAGGGCCCTGTTAAAACGCTTATTGATATTACGAGTATTACCGCAGGGTAATAAATAGAATAGAGAAGTTAGGATTCAGCAGGTAGGATCAAGTCGATTCTTCTTTATTCTGACTCCGAACCTCTGAATGCTAATTCACCGAAGGTTTCACCCGGTGAATTATACTTATGCTCGAACTCTCAACGTTGAACGATCAACTCTGAACCGATTTAGTTATTAAATCGAGTTTTCCCGAATTTAATCATTGGGATTAACATGATGATTGAGAGTGCGAGTAGAAGCATGCTGACGATTGCGCAGAAGGTTGGTCCCTTTGTGATTAAAAGGCTATAGCCAAGCAGTGGTGCACCGACCATTCGCAATCCAGTTAAGCTACTGTGAACACTCATGTAGGACGGGACATCGTTCTTCTTTGCAATTTTTGTAACCCAAAGATTCCAGGCGATGTGGCCACCTCCTATTGCTATGCCAAATAAAATCATGCCTAGTATGTGAAGCCAGTAGCTTTGTCCAATGAAGAAAGCGGCAATGTAGAATATGAAAAAGACAACCATCCATATTCTCAAGGTGATGAAGTTAACGTTGTCGAAAAGGTGACCCCATATGGGGGTTGAGATTAATTGAGCCAGTGACGGTATGATCGCTGTTAGAAAGACTACTGTTGCTGGACTATATGCGAAGCCGAATTCTGCTTCTACGAGTAGATTCGTTCGAAAAGGCATTATCCAAAGATTCGCAAATCCTATTAAAAACCAGGCAGCACTAATATAAGAGAATAGCTTGTCGTTTTTCAAAATCTTGATGCCCATCCATATCCCTGTATGAGATGGTTTTTCAATTTTATCAGAGGGTAGTTTTGTGGACAGAACAGCTGCAATAAAATACGAACTCCCTAATATCCGAAGGAGTATTTTGTAATGGTTGAGATCTGTAGATATTATTTGATGACTTAAAAAACCGAAAAATAACCCCCCCAAGATAGATGCGATTGTACTGTATGAAAAATAACGGCCTCGTGTTGATTTATCATAACCGGAGTATATCTGTGTGCTGACTGGGATGGTTAGTTGTAGGCAAATGAATGACAGGGATATTGATATGATGTAGGTTGAGGCTTCGCCAATAAATGATGCAATGATTATAAGTGAGCCGGATAGGGTGAATAGAATGGGTAGGATTCGGTTAATTTTATACGAAAATTTACTGAAAGCCATAATTGCTGGAATGATCAGTAGCATGCCAAAATCAATTATCGAAGGGAAAAAGTGTTTGTGTTGTTCACTTCCTTCAAAGACCTTGATTAGCAAGAGCATGGCAATAGTCGCTCTGATGGGAAAGGCTGCTCCGATGAAGAAGCTCTTGGCGATGTCCCATTTGTAATAATTCTCTTTCATTAATTATCACACCACATTGGATGTTTCTTGCCTATGAATGCAATAGTTTTTATATAAAGATCATGGGAAATTATTTGTATCAAAAAGAATTAAAGAGATTGTGGGACCATTCCGAAGATCTTTATCGTTCAGGAAATAAAGATTCTGGCGGTTACTACAGCAAAGATGAATTAGGGTGGTTGTCTGAAAATGGAATAACGGCTCAAGAAATCTTTGATTATGTCGAAGACTTTTGTGTTGGAGGTGAGCCTGATTTTACAACATTTGCATTGGTTAGTGCTGTTCGGCGTTGGTATTTTATTGAAAAAATGGAATCGACTCCAACAGGGAACATTGTCGATCCAGCGTCATATCCAGCGAAAAGTTCTGAAATTGAGGGCGTGGTGTGGTTGCCTCGTATTATAGAGAAAGCGAAGACTAAGCTAAGAGGCGAACTTCATGACGATACGATGTATGGTTGTGGGGGCGATAGAGGATTTTTAAGAAAACGCGATATTCATTTGGCAGACTTTTTACAAAAAGTTGCTGAAAACTTTGATGATACATCGGTCGTTGTAAAATGGGTGGTATCTAAATGAAAGTGCGAGTCTCAAATTGGCGGTTTTCTCAAAAGAAAACAACGGAAGAGTTATTAGATTATTTTAATAGATTCAGCGGACTTCACTGTAGTGTTGTTCGTAGTTTGGAAATAATTAAAGAAGCTCAAGATTTACGTAAAGGAATAACAATCGTCTATACGGTTGAAGTTGATATGGGGGAAGACATTGACCTTGAGTCATTGCGGAAGAAAAATTCCAAAGTTCAGATTAACGAAGTTAAGGTTGAATTGATTGATCCTACATTAGACTTTATTAATGAAAATTCGGCCCCGAAGGGCAATGCCTGTGTTATCGGAAGTGGCCCAGCTGGATCATTTGCGGCTTATGCATTGGCATTGTCTGGTCATAAAGTGAAGGTTTTTGAAAGAGGTAAAAAGGTCGAGGATCGATTTAAGGACGTTAAGAGGCTTTTTGAAGAAGGTATATTTGATGAGAAGAGTAACATTTGCTTTGGTGAAGGAGGGGCTGGAACCTTTAGTGATGGTAAGTTGACAACCCGTAAAAAGCACCCTTGGATTCGCTGGTTATTAAAGGTAATGGTTGAATGTGGTGCCCCTGAGTCGATTTTGACCGCATCAAAACCTCACATCGGTTCTGATCGATTGCGTTTGGTTGCTATTAATTTCAGAAAAAAACTGCAAGCGATGGGAGTGGAGTTTCATTTTGAAACCTGTATTACTGATTTTGAAGTTGTAGAGAATAAGCTCGTTTCATTGAAAGCTGACGATGGTCGTGTGTTTGAAGATCCAGGATCGGTTGTTTGGGCATCCGGACATAGTGCTAGAGACAGTTATCGTTTATTGCATGAAAAAGGGTTGAGTATTAATAAAAAAGCTTTTGCCGTTGGTGTTCGAATTGAGCATCCGCAGTCTTTGGTAAATGATTGGATTTATCAGAATGAAGAACTCGATGAAGCTGCTAACTATTCAGTAACCTGCAATTTTACAAAAGAGCGCAGTGTTTATAGCTTTTGCATGTGTCCAGGTGGGCAGGTGGTTTGTAGTTCATCTCATGAAGGTTATAATGTGGTGAATGGGATGAGTAACTATGCTCGAAGTGAAGATTATGCGAATGCAGGTATTGTGGTGAAAGTGTCACCAGATGATTTCAAAGGCGAAGACGCTCTTGCAGGGATTACGTTTCAAGAAAAGATTGAAAAATTAGCATTTGAAGCGAGCTTAGGTCAATATGCTGCGCCGGCTCAGCTCGTGACTGACTTTTTAGATGGAGTGAAAAGTGAGGCGTTATTGCCTTCAAGTTTTAAACCTAAATTAGTGCCTGCTGAATTAGGAGAATTATTTCCTGAAGAAATTACGCATTACTTGAGAGAGGCTTTGGTTTATTTTGATGGAAGGTATCCTGGCTTTGCGGGCAAGGAAGCACAACTGATTGGAGTGGAAACGAGAACGTCTTCTCCTGTGACTATTGTTCGTGATGAAAAAGGAGTTTCTCCCGAAATATCCAACTTCTACCCATGTGGTGAAGGAGCAGGTTATGCTGGAGGCATCATCAGTGCCGCTTTGGATGGTTTGTTTATTGCTAAATGTATTAAAGACATGGTTTGATTGGTTGCTGAGTAGATGAATCCTATTGGTTTTATAATGAATCGTTTTTTACAGGGTACAATAATGTCAGGGTGGGTGAAATGTTTGATATTCGTTTCATTGTGCTCAATCTTGAATAATGCTTTTGCTGACGATAATCAATTTTCTCGGCTGAAAGAATTGCGAGCTTTGTATCAAATTGATGATTGTAAACGTGATTGTTTTCGAAACCGAAATGCACTGGATATTGTGTTTGAATGTTTTTCTGAGCATCCCGAATTGAAGATGCGTTTGTTGGATCCAAAATCGACAGTTGCCGGTAAAAAATGGGGTTACTTTGATCAAGCATATGAGCATGAAGAAACGATGTTACACGTCGTTTCCTTGCAAGTGAAGGCTATGGTTGAGCGGGAGGAAGTTAAATCAACGGATCAGTTGTTTGATGATGAATTTGGGATAGGTTCTAAATTTCATAAGGACAAAGGAACTATTAATAATATATTTTCCCTTTGGGGGCATCCGGTGAGAACGGAACTCTTGCAGGGGAGTTCCAAGAATACGCATTATGTGTATGAACAATTTCGCTTAACTATTAAGAATGATTTAGTTCGATTTGTTCGTGGTCAGTCACTGGACTGGCATTTGCAGTCTGATGTTGAAAAGAAAAAGCAAACGCTCGAATTTTTGGAAAAGAATGTTCCAGAAGCAACGCTGCGTTTGAATCAGCAGTTGTTGGAAATAAATCTTTCTTTAGAACTTCTAATTGATAGGGTTTTAGTGACCAATCTACTGTCTTAGTGAAAAACGAAATGCACTGAAAATTATAGGCTGAAATGGACAAAGGGGCGGTACATCTTCTCATGATTCGAATATTAAATTTGAATCTAAAAGCCTTTACCGTTATCACCAAAATATTTCTCGCGCCCGTTCCACTAGAGACGCAGTGGCGCAGAGGTTCAAAATTGCGGTGTTTGATTCGAAATAGCCACTGTTTGAGCATTAAAGCTATTTTGAGAATTCTCTCTGTGTCTTTGCGTCTCTAGCGAAGCGGGCGCGAGTCCTTCTTCTTTGTTTTAAATACATGATTATGATGTTATAGGGGATATTACTAAAGGAGTGAACTAATTCACTGAGATCTTAAACCTATTGGGCTAAATCAATTTGTTCTTTGATGAGTTCTTCAAAGGCTGCTACGTAACCTTTTGTATAAAATTGCTCATAACGATTTAGAGCCTGTGTTTTCCATTGCTCATACTTTCCGTCATCCGTGAGTAGACTTGCTGCTAGGGCGACGTAGTCTTCTGGAAGTAACGATGTAATTGCATGATCGACACCGATGTAATTTCCTCCATTTTGAGCCTGCATAGGGCCAGTTGGTTCGTACATCGTAATTACCGGTAACCCTGCGGCCATACCATCTAAAATTGATAATCCTCCACCAAATGGAAATTCATTAAGGTAGAGATGCATGGATCGACAGAGATGACTAGGGTTTTGCTGTGAACCCAGACACATGACTCTATTTCTCACACCATATTTTTCAAACCGCTTAAGAAAGGCATCCTCGTCTTTAACTTCACCTATTGGCATGTAGAATGTGTTTGGACAAATTTCTAGAATGCAGGCGATTGCTTCAATGAAAGTCCCTGTGACACGTGTTTCTAGGTGGTTTGAAACAGTTGTCATTACCTTGCTTCCTTCAGGGAGTTTTAAATCCAAGGGATCGCCGCTCCAGTCAGCCCTTGAGTCAACGCCATAGGGCAAATCTTTTATGGAAACATGACACTCCTTGGCCTTTTCTTTGTTTGCCTCTGCTGTGCCAGGTACTGATGATATTACGAGGTCAAACTCTGGTTCGATGACTAAACCTGCATGTTGAACAAATACTTTTAGGGGAGCATCTGATGATTTGCCTACCATGCAATTTACGGGATCATCGCCATGCACAAGGATGATATCGATTTTATGTTTCGAGATCATTTGCATTGTATTGATGGCTGTATCAATTAGGTCGCCTTGTGAATTACACGCATTATAAAGAACGCCAGTTTTGTCCCACTCCTTAAATGTTTCTGGTGCACGATGAAGAGAATGGTGGCTATGCATTTTATCCGTTGGATAGTTTTCCATTCTTAGTAAATGAATTTCTTGTGACAGAACAAAAGTTTCAAACATTTCTCTATCAGATAAACCGACCAGAGTCCTTACGAGTAGAGAGGGCGCATGCTTATTGTCAACGATCTGAGGGACGATGTGTGCAATACGAATAGGGCACTTCTTGTTTAATTCCCGTTTTTCAATGTTAGGCAAAATCTTTTCTTTCAACACTGTGAATATATCCTCAGTCGAAGGATAGGTGTTCCTTTCTACTGGAAGTTTTCCTTTATATCGACTGAGCCAGTCCGTTGTCCCCCATTTCTTGATAAGACCTGGTGCGTAGACTGGACCGTAGCGTTTTGATTCAATATCTATTCTTAAATGGGTTCCAATGCCTAGTAATAAATTTGCTTCTTCTGATTCTTCGATGTTTACACTATTGGCATCATAGATGTTTTGAATACATTCTGTGATCGCTACATCTCGTTCATTGTATGAAGGATGATCGGTGAGTGTTATCGGATAAAAATCCGCAGATTCTACCGATTGAATCGGTTCGAAAAAATTGGAATGAAGGTATTGGTCTCCTATTAAGACAGCAGTTGTTTCGCTTAATAAAATGGGATGAAGTTCTTCGAATGCTTGGGAGTGCCAGAGGTCATTGAAATCTGCAAAATATAGAATGCAGGGCCTTTCAATTAAAATTGTCAGATCGATTTTTTCTAGTAGATCATACGCTTCAACAAAAACGACTGGTATATTGGAGCCTTGGTTTGATATTTTACTAATACTCTCTTGGGCTGTCTTGATTAGATCTTTTGAGGTTGAGAAAATTAGAGGAAATGTAGGTAAGTCTTTTTGTAATCGATTGTGGTCTATTTTTGTATTAGCACTAAATACTATGTAGCCTTTTAGGTAAGCATTAAAATATTTTGCATTTTCATCATCATTATTTTCTGTGTGAAAAGCGTATAGAAAAAGGTTATAGTTGGTGAATGCAAATAACTGTTGAAGTGATTTTGTGGGTAACTCGCTTTTATCGACATCTAATGTCAATTGCATGTTTGGGTTGCTGTCGAGCCAACTACAGCGAGTATCTGCTAATTCTATGTTTGTTTTACAGAAATTATAAAACGTCTCTGCTTTTTCTTTAAGCTTTGGGTGGATGTCGCATAGTGTTGTGCCTGAAAAGGCTAAGTCTTGACTATGTCCGTGAACCAGTGCGTCGATAACTCGCGATATTCTGCGAGTGGAGATATCCATGTACAAGCTTTTATCAAACCGATGGTCTGATTCTTTAAATAGATCTCGAAGTAATGTGATGCTTGGAACAGTGCCCAGTTCCAAAAAGGGTTCAAGTTCCGTTATGAGGTTCATTAAGCAGGAATTCCGGCTGTATCTCCATTTGTCCCAAGTTTACCCGGCTTTGTTTTGACTAGATTATCATCATTCGATTCGTCGTCGCCGGCTTTATTATCTTTTTTTGTCGCTTTCGGTTTTGAAATTTTAATAGGGGTCTGAATTTGACCAGTTTCTAGAATTTCTTTAACATGGGATCCGTCGAGAGTTTCGTATTCGAGCAAGTTTTTCGCAAGTACATCCATTGCGTCGTAGCGATCTTTTAATATGTCAACTGCACGATCATATTGTTCTTCAATCACTCTTTTTATTTCAGAGTCAATTTCACGAGCTGTTTGTTGGCTGTAGTATTGGTTTTCTTCAGCACTTAATGCAACTGGTCCCAAAGAGCTCATTCCGTAATCACAGACCATACTCCTTGCTATTTGAGTCGCTTGTCTGATGTCGCCATAGGCGCCATTCGTAATATCATCTAATACCAGCTTTTCAGCTGCTCGGCCTCCCATTGCACAACAAATTCGATTGTAAAGTTGTTTCGATGTGTAGCTTAGAATGTCTTTGGTCGGAATAAACATTGTACTCCCTAGACTTTGACCTCTTGGAATAATCGTTACTTTGTAAACGGGTAGGAGACCATCATCGATGACTGCTTGGACAATCGCATGACCGGCTTCATGGTATGCGGTAAGACGTCTTTCTTCATAGTCCATTAAACGTTTTCTCTCACGTCCCCATGAGATTTTTTCCCGTGCTTCATCGATTTCAGGAATATCGACTTCTTTCTTGCCATGGCGTGCAGCAATTAACGCTCCTTCGTTTAATAGGTTTGCTAGATCAGCACCTGAAAAGCCAGGAGTGTTTCTCGCTACAATTTCAAGATCGAGATCTTTCTTTAATGTGATGCCTTTCGCATGAACTTCGAGAATTTCAAAACGGCCATTTAAATCAGGAAGATCAATGGTTACTTGACGATCAAAGCGACCCGGTCTTAAAAGGGCACTGTCTAGAACATCTGCTCTATTTGTTGCTGCGATGATGATAACGCCTTCATGGGAATCAAAACCATCCATTTCAACGAGCAATGAGTTCAACGTTTGTTCCCGTTCATCATTGCCGCCACCCATTCCAACTCCACGCTGTCTACCGACTGCATCTATTTCATCAATAAACATAATACAAGGAGCACTTTTGCGACCTTGTTCAAACATGTCTCTAACTCTAGCGGCACCGACACCAACAAACATTTCAACGAAATCCGATCCGCTAATTGAAAAGAAGGGGACATCGGCTTCACCGGCTACGGCTTTTGCTAATAAAGTCTTACCTGTGCCCGGAGGGCCTTCCATTAAAACACCTTTGGGGATTTTCCCACCAATGTCTTGGAATTTCTTAGGATTCTTCAAGAACTCAACGATTTCAGCAACTTCTTCTTTGGCTTCATCACAACCGGCGACTTGATCAAATGTGATTTTATCTTTATCAAGCGTTAGCATCTTGGCACGGCTTTTCCCGAAACCCATTGCTCCTTTTCCAGCCATCTTAAGTTGACGGGTGAACAGATAGTAAAGAAGACCGATTATTAGAAGGAAGGGAACAATACTAACGAGAATTTCTACCATTAGCGTGCTTTCTCTGTTTTCGACTAAAATTTCACGTAGGTAAGTGTAATCGTTTTCGGTTAGACGACCTTGTGCATGAAAGCGAACAACTGAATCCTCAGTTACTGCAGGGTCTTGAATGGCATTTTGATCGATTTCAATATTAACACCGGGATTTAACTCACCTCTAAGCACATACCATTGTGAGCCACCACTTTTATCACTTTCTATATAGCCGTTTTGAATGTCCCCTCGTTCTGCCGCTTGAAGTGTTTCGGCAATGGTCCAATTCATCATTTTTCCGGTTTGCTTGGGTTGTGTTACCCATAAGCTAATGATGGCTGTTACGATTAAACCCCAGATAATAAGCACTTTAGGTTGGAACCTGTCAGGGTTTCCTTTATCGTTAGGTTTTTTGTCTTTATTTTGATTATTCACTGTCAATTATAATGTTATGTGATGTGGCTCAAGTGGCGAACTATCCCTTAATCGGTGTTAAAAGTCAACTGCAATGCCCGAGAATCATCTTTCCTGATTTTAGAAGATTCGGCGATGAGAAGCCTTGGGCACCAAAGAATTTTGTTTGTTTCTTTGTCGCAAATGATGGGCAAACTTTTCCTGTCTTCCATTGGAACTTTTCTATTAATAAAAGCGTTTTTGAGTCGGGTTGTTCCGGAAGAACCTAAAGGGTTGTAGTGATCTCCATCTTCCCATTGTCGGATCAGTAATTTTTGTGGGGATGTAATCGAGTCTAAGTTTAAGAAAACTTTGGAATTTGGGGAAAATTCACCTTTGAAAATACGATTTTTGAGTGTTTTGTCCAAGTCAACGGTCTCTATTGAAAGCTTGTATGACTTTGGGAGGAATATGGTTAACGGAGAATTGGGATCGATTGATGTGCTTGCCCAAGGTTTAAGGTATTGTTTGTCTTGAAATGTGAAAAGCGAGTTTGATAGAGAGAATGTTTTCCCTTCAAATTCAAACTTAAGGTCACTTTGTTTCTCGATCGCGTTGATCAGAGGGTCCACAAGTTGAGATTTCGTTGCTGTTTTTAAATGATTCTCAATTAGTAGTTTGCATAGACATCTTCGGATGATCGCTTTGGGTTTATTTATGAGAGCGGTGAGAGAATAACTGTTTTTCGAGATGGTTTCAATTTGGGTATATGCTTTCTTTGCCCAAATATCCAGAGCTTGTTCATCCTCTTCTAGTAAATTTCTTGTTCGATTAAGACCTTTAATGGCATTAGTTGGAGAGATTTCAATGAGTTTTGGTATAATATGATGTCGAACACGGTTTCTGAAAAAGTCATCATTTTCGTTAGTTTCGTCTTCTTGCCATTCAATATTATTTTCAATCAAACTCTCTTTAATCTCATTTGGGCAAAGGGTAAGGAGTGGGCGGAGGATTAACATGTTAGACCTAATATCATTTTGGTCTAGCTTATGATAATGGATGGGTCTAGGCGCGGCGAGGCCAATGGTATTGGTCCCTCTCGTTATACGCATGGTTATTGATTCTGCAACATCATGACTATGATGGCCTTGTATTAGGGCGGCGGCTTTTTCTTGGCAATACGTTTGTTTAAAAAAGGACAAGCGAGCATTTCTCGCATCTTCTTCTGACTTTAAGTCGTTTTTTGGGTGATTTGAGGCAGAAATGAATGGAATATCTAAGTTTTTGGCTAGTTTTTCAACAAAAAGCTCATCTTTATCAGAATCAGAAGCCCGGATTTTGTGGTTAAAATGTATGAGGCTTATTTTGTTTGGAAAATGAGCATTTAGGAGATGAGAGAGGAATATCGAATCGGCTCCACCAGAGCATGCGACTAACCAAGGGTCGTCCTTTTCTTTCGATAAAGCTAATAACTCTGAAATAGCCTGTTGATCGAGGGCGCTTAATGGAAAATTTTCCTTTAATGAATTCATTGATAATGTTATTTAACTATCTAGCGTTGCGATATGGGTTTTATACCTAAGATTTAAAGTCTTAAGGTAAATGGTATAGCTTGGCTGTAAATATAAATTATCTTGTAAATGGGGTAATGATATTAATAATCAAAAATTGCTAAAAGAATTTATATACGTTTCACTTTTATATACCAAGAAATATAATGATTATCAAACCAAGAGTTCGTGCTTTCATGTGTGTCACTGCCCATCCTACGGGGTGTTCAAAGGAAATGGACAAGCAGATAGCCTATATCAAAAGTAAGGGTGCGATTGAAGCCGGCCCTAAAAATGTGTTAATTATTGGCGCATCAACTGGTTATGGGTTATCAACACGAATTACGGCTGCATTTGGGTGTAAATCTTCAACGTTAGGTGTTTTCTTTGAGAGGCCTGCTGAAAATGGTAAAACGGCTTCTCCTGGTTGGTATAACACTGCAGCGCTTCAAAAGGCGGCTAGAGAAGAGGGCCTTTATGCGGAAAGTATTAATGGCGATGCGTTTTCAAATGAGATTAAAGATCAGGTTATTGCGAAAATTCAAGCGGATTTAGGAAAGATTGATCTTGTTATTTATAGTTTAGCGTCCCCTCGTAGAGTTGATCCTAATACGGGTGAAGTTTTCCGTGCGACCTTAAAGCCGACGGATAAAGTGTTTTCGAGTATGACGCTTGATACAGATAAAAAACGTATTGAAAATATTACCTTACCTTGTGCGAATGAAGACGAGTTGAATGGCACGATTAAGGTTATGGGCGGAGAAGACTGGGCTCTATGGATTGATCGTCTCTTAGCTGAAGGTGTACTTTCTGAAGGGGCACGTTCTATTGCGTATTCATACATTGGACCGAAAGTGACTTGGCCGATATATCGAAATGGTACAATCGGGACTGCTAAAAAGCATTTAGAAACGACTGGTAGAACATTGAATGAAAAGATGGCTACTATCGGTGGGACGGCTCACGTTGCAGTCTGTAAAGCTGTCGTGACTCAAGCAAGCTCTGCTATTCCCGTTGTTCCTTTATATATGTCTATCTTATTTAAGGTGATGAAGAAAAAGGGTGTTAATGAAGGTTGCATTGAGCAAATACACCGTCTTTTTGTTGAAAAAGTTTATTCCGGAAAAGGGTTAGTATTGGATGATGATCAACGTTTAAGAGTTGATGACTTTGAGATGCGCGAAGATATCCAAACCGAAATTAATGAGATTTGGCCTACTTTGACCAATGATAATTTCCATCAGATCGCTGATTTCGATGGTTACCAGAAAGAGTTTATGAGTTTGTTTGGTTTTGGTATTGATGGAGTTGATTATACACAAGACGTAAACGAAGAAGTTTCTTTGTAGTTCTCACCAGCGATGCTTGGCGAAAACTATTATCTGTTTTTAGATACGAGTTCTTCTCAGGTTGAAGTAGGGGTCATTCGGAATAAACAATGGCTTTCACGTAAAACCTCATCTGAGCCTGCACTAGAATCATTGTTTTCAATGGTGGATGAATGCTTAGCAATTGCTGATACATCATTAAAAGAATTAGAAGGCGTTGTTTTTTGTTCAGGGCCTGGTTCAATGCTTGGGGCGAGAGTTACATCGGTAGCGATTAAAACATGGAGCTTGTTGAGAGAGAAAGCTCTAGATGTTTATAATTATGAAAACCTTTATTGGTTAGCACTTAGTTTCAGTAAGGCAACTTCTGAAAAAACATTTTCAATTTGTAGTTTCTGGAAGCGAGATCATTGGAATGTGTTGAACGTTGAAAACGGTGAATTTGATAAAATAAAGGTTCTAACCGGAGAAAATCTCAGCAATTTGTCGGGTTCATTACATTATTATAAGCAGCGTGATAATTCACCCGATCCTTCTGTTGAGTACTCTTTTATATTGAATGAATTGGAAACGTTCCCGCAATTTTCTGAAGCACTTTGTTTACTGACAAAATCGGATGAACCTACGATTTATACTCAGCAGTCGACTGTTTATAAAAAATGGGAACCGTCTTTTCATCAAGTCGCAAAGGGGTGAGAACGTGAAAGCCCTTGAGCATAGGTGCTGGGTTGAAATCGACTTATCAGCATTGGAACGAAATATTGGTGCCATTCGGGCTAGTGTGCCAAGGGATGTGCGGTATATTTCTGTGGTTAAAGCGGATGCATATGGACATGGCTTGTTGCAGACAGTGACTAAATTAATGCAGAGCGGCGTGGATATTTTTGCGGTAGCATACGTTAAAGAGGCCGTTGCTATAAGAGAACTCGGTTCGGGTTGGCCGATTCTGATCCTTGGCCCGATATTACCTAACGAGGTTGATTCAGTTGTTGATTTTGATTTGATACCAGTGGTTTCAAGTGTATCTGAAGTCCAAATGTTACAAGATTTAGCGGTTAAACGTGGCAAGTCGATCTCGGTTCACTTGAAAGTTGATACTGGAATGGGACGGGTTGGTGTTTGGCATTCTGAGTGCGAGGAAATTATCGACGTGTTGTTGAGTTCGAATTCAGTTCTTTTGACTGGCGTCTGTACGCATTTTTCATGCAGTGATACTGATGAAGCTTTTTCAATGCACCAGCGAGACACTTTTATTGAAATAGCTAAGAAGGTAATCCCGAAATTCCCAGGAGATGTATTGGTGCATGCTGATAACAGTGCGAGTCTAGAAATGTTTGCTGGAGATAATCCGTTTAATGCGATTCGAGTTGGGTTGCTACAGTTTGGAACATCTGCCCATCGGCAATCATCATTGTTTAAGATAGCGGTTGAGCCTGTTTTGGGTTTTTATGCAAGAGTCGGATTGATCAAGACTTTGCCGAAGGGGACCGGCGTTAGTTATGGTCGGGAGCATGTGTTGAAGAAGGACTCAACCGTGGCGGTAATCACCGCGGGTTATGCTGATGGTATACCTACGGCAGCAAGTGGAAGATTGAGTGTTCTGTTGAAGGGCAAACGATGTTCGGTTTTGGGTCGAGTGACCATGGATCAAATGGTGGTTGATGTTACAGCTATTGAGGATGAAATCTCGGTTGGAGACAAAGTGACTATTGTTGGTCATGATGGTGATTCGACAATTGAAATCACGGAGTTTGCTGATTGTTCGAAATCCATCCCATGGGAATGTTTGTGCTCTATATCCAAAAGAGTGGAACGTTTGTATTTACACTTAAGGGATTTGTAGGTTGATGAAGTTTTTTAATAGATCAGTCAGATGTTGCCTCGTATCATTTATATTGGTAGTTGGTTTAGTTGAAGGAGCGGATCAATCTAAGTTTAAGGTAGGTGTGTTGAATCCCATTCTATCGGATTTTGTTAAGCAGGTAGGAGGTGAACAGGTCGATGTCATTGAAATAATGAAGCCTGGGGAAGACCCTCATTCATTTTCGCCGTCGCCAGATGAACTGAAGGCTTTGTCACAAAGCCAAATTATATTTGCGATGGGGGGAGGCCTAGAGCCTTATTTGAAAGATTTGAAAAATGTTTTAGGGAAGCGTATTGAAATAGTTGAAATCTATCCTGTTTTACCAAAACCATCTGATAAGTCTTTTTTTTCATCTCTGTCGAAAAGTGGAAATCAAATAACGGATCCTCACTGGTGGCATAGTATTCCTTGTTCTCGAAGGGCGGTTCGGCATATTACAGATTATCTGGGTGAAAAAGATAACGTTAATCGTGTTTTATATTGGAAGAACTATTCTGCATATCTTAGCCGATTGATGGATTTAGATGAATGGGTTCGGCTTGAGATATCTACCATTAAAAAGGGGTATCGAAAAATTATTTTGTCTCATGATTCAATGAGTTATCTTTCATGGGAGTATGGTTTGACAATACTCTCTGTACAAGGCTTGAACTTAGAGCAAAAACCTAAACCGGATTATTTAAAGCAGTTGATCGAAGTCATTCGTTCCGACAACTTTGTTGGGGTGTTCCCTGAAGTTGTCGCTAACTCAAAACTATTACAGAATTTATCTCGAGAAACAGGTTTAGTTAGGGGGCTTCCTCTGTTTGTCGATACGCTGGACCCTAAATTCCCAAGTTATGAAAATATGATGCGGTACAATATTAATAGTATTGTTTCAACGTTAAGTTCATATAAAGATAATGATTAGATGAGAGGGAATCCGTTAATAGAGTGGTTTGGGGTTGTAGTGTGCTGGTGCGTGTTACTTGTGCCATTGATTTTGATTACTCAATCGAAACCCGTAGTGGCTCATTCGGGGCATGATCACAGCCATCATGATCACAGTCACCATGTAGAGGAGAATGCTTTGCATTCAAATGCGGCCGTTTCTAATGCTCAAGCGTCTTTAGAAACATGGTCTATGCTTCGATTTTCTCATAAGCCTAAAAGTGTGAAGGTTTTTCAAGGTGAAACAATGATTTTTGAAAGCCAAAAAGTTGAGGCAAATCTATTGGAGTTTAAAGCACCCTTGAACTTTAATGATAAGGCAACTTCACTCTTATTGATGGTGGAATGGCCTGAAGAGGTGGGATCTTTTGCTGTAGAGTATTCGCTTGAACCGAATGGGTTGGCTCGTCGTTCATCTCAATATTGGTTTGATCGTAATGGAAGTAAAATAATGGATTTTCAATGGTAGAGCATAAACACAGTCATCAGTGCAGTCCTCAGCATTTATGCGGGGAGCATCAATTGACGTTTAAGGATATACATGTTCATTATGGAGATGTGTGTGCTTTGAGAGATGTCTCTTTTGATATTTCATGTGAACATGCATTGGCTTTGGTCGGAGGGAATGGGGCCGGTAAAAGCACTCTGCTGAAATCGATTGTTGGCTTGGTTCCTATTTCATCTGGATCTGTGACGTGGCGAGGTGAACCTGTACAGAATGCAACCTATGAAATCGCTTATTTATCACAAAGAGATAGTTTGAATTATGACTTTCCTATAACGGTAGAAGGTCTTGTTGAAATGGGGCGTTTTGAACAGACTGGTTTGCTCGGATCGTTTTCAAAAAAAGATCGAGAAGTGGTTGAGTTTGCAATGGAGTCTATGAAAATCATAGACCTTCGCGATCGACAGTTTGGAGCCTTGTCCGGTGGTCAACAGCAACGAGTGTTTATTGCTCAAGCTTTAGCTCAAGAAGCTCATGTCCTTTTGTTAGATGAGCCGTTTACGGGATTGGATGTTCCTTCCCAAGAGTTGTTGTCAGAACTGTTAAAGAAGTTAGTGAAAGAGGGCTGCTTGATTATTGCGTCACATCATGATGTGAAAACAGCGAAGCATTTGTTTGATAAAGTTTTGTTGTTAAATAAGCGAGTGGTTGATTATGGATCAGTTAATGAGGTGTTAACGGATGAAAACCTGAAAAAGGCGTTTGGACAATGAATGCCTTTCAAGAAGTATTAGAGTATTCATTTAACCAACGCGCATTGTTGGCGGCATTAATGATCGGGTTTACGAATGGTTTCCTGGGCGGTTATATTGTACTTCGCAAAGCGTCGCTGACTGCGGAGTCATTGTCGCACTCGATTTTCCCTGGCATTGCGATTGGAGCATTGGTTGCAGGATTAAATCCGCTGAGTGCATTATTGGGAGCTGTTTTTACAGCCTCTGTTGTTGGATTATTGGCAAAAGGAATTTCTGTTTATTCTCGGATCGGTTACAACACCGCGTTGGCCATTTTAACACCTGTCTCATATGCGGTTGCCATACTGATAATTGATAATCTGGGTATTTACTTTAATTTAAAAGATTACTTATTTGGAAACATCTTAGGAGTGTCTAATTTCGATCTTTGGTTTTCTTACGGAGTGGGATTGATTGTGTTGTCGGTGTTGATTCTTTTTCAAAGGCCCCTGTTTTTATTCCTTTTTTCACAGGATTTTGCGTTAAGTAAAGGCGTCGCGGTTAAACGGTATGATTATTTGATAACGGCGTTATTGGTAATAACACTTATCGCGTCCTTACAGGCTGTAGGCATATTTTTATCACTAGGACTTTTAATTGCTCCCTCTGCAATATTGTATCTCTTTCTCGATTCACCTAAAAAAATTATTTGGGGAGCTGGATGTATTGGGGCAACTATGTCTGTTTTTTCTGTATTTCTATCAAATTGGTTAAATATTCAAACAGGGGCATGCATTGTCCTATTGTTAGGAGCAATGTTTATCCTGAGTTTACTGTTTAGCCCTAAGTATGGAGTTTTGAAGCGTTTTGTGCAACATCATCATGGACACTAGGGTTTTTACTGAAAACCCGTCCTAAAGTCTTAACCTTTTAGAAAGAAACCCACTGATGAAATTTTCGATTGAAATCACCCCTAGTGCAAAAGATATATGCTCTCGAATGAGCTTTGCAGAAAAAATTCGCGAAGTGTGTTGTCCTAATTATAAGGGCGAGTTGCCAGATGAACTTCCGTCGACAGGTAGCTTTTTTTACATTCTGAGACGATTCAGGTTTGTGAAGAAAAAATTGTAACTACTCACCTCGATAAATCGAGTTAAAATATTACTTTAGGCCAATCCGGAGCACGGATTTCCGTTAAAAGCATTTCCAAGAGCATTCCATGCATGTATGTTATTTTTGCTAGCAGTTGAAATGAAAGAGCGAATTCG